>NZ_JBFACU010000003.1:0-346442 GCF_040641015.1 Streptomyces sp. NPDC021356
GGCGGCAACCGGCAACTGAAACGCGCGATGTTCCTGTCCGCGTTCGCCGCACTGCACGATCCCGCCTCCCGCACCTACTACGACCGATGCCGGGCCCGCGGGAAGACCCACACCCAGGCACTTCTCCGCCTGGCCCGACAACGGATCAACGTGCTGTTCGCGATGCTCCGCGACGGCACCTTCTACGAACCCAGAACCCCACGCCTCGCTTGACGAAAGACATAGAGGCACCCCCCGGGGACGGGCGGGACCGGGAGCCGGGCGGATTCGAGGCGGGAGCGGGGGGTAGGCGCAAGGACGTCCGCCGGGACCGACGGCCGCCCGGCGGGCGGGTACTCCGAGGGCGGGCGGACGGACCGTGATCCACCCGTTAGCCCACGGTGGGCAACCCTTTCGCCCGGCCGTACGTCAAGTTGAGCGAGAGGTCCCGGCGCGGGCACCGCCAGCGGCTCCGCGCCCGTTCCACCATCGGATTGTCCGGCCATTCCGATGGCGTACAAAGTACCGCCGCCGGGTCGCTCCACCCTTTGGCACACCCCTAGACTGAACCTCCAGCACAGGCGGCTACACGCTCGAAAGGCGCCCCCGTGTCCATCGGCAACTCCCCTGAAGACGAGCGTCCGTTCGAAGACGTTTCCGAGGAAGCCCGCCCCTCTGCCCGCCCCTCCGTCGGCCGAGTTCTGAAGGACGCCCGGCTCGCCGCCGGGCTGACCGTCGACGAGGTCAGCGCCGCCACCCGGGTCCGCATCGCCATCGTGCACGCCATCGAGGCCGACGACTTCGCCCCCTGCGGAGGGGACGTCTACGCCCGCGGGCACATCCGGACCCTGGCGCGTGAGGTGCACCTGGATCCCGCCCCGCTGCTCGCCCAGTACGACGCCGAGCACGGCGGGCGCCCCGCGCCGACCCCGGCCGCCCCGCTCTTCGAGGCGGAACGTATCCGCCCGGAGCGGCGCGGCCCCAACTGGACCGCCGCCATGGTCGCCGCGATCGTCGTCGTCATCGGTTTCGTCGGCTTCACCGCCTTCAAGGGCGGCGGCAGCGGTGACAGCAGCGCCAAGGCCCAGGTCGCCGAGGGCTCCACCCCCAGCACCAGCTCCCCGGCCTCGCCCGGTCCGAAGCACACCCGGCCCGCCGACCCGAAGCCCGCCCCCTCCGACAGCGCCATCGCCGCCGCGCCCCAGGACAAGGTGACCGTGCAGGTCAGCGCGCCGAACGGGCGCAGCTGGATCTCCGCCAAGGACCACAACGGCCGCATGCTCTTCGACGGGCTGCTGAGCAAGGGCGAGTCCAAGACCTTCCAGGACAGCACGAAGATCAACCTGATCCTCGGCGACGCCGGCGCGGTCCAGCTCTACGTCAACGGCAAGAAGATCGAGGACCAGTTCCAGCCGGGCGCCGTGGAGCGCCTCACCTACACCAAGGGCGACCCGCAGGTCGGGTGAGCCCGAGCCCGCGGACCGGGGGCGAACCGGTGGGCAGCCCGGGCGCAGGGGCGCGGGCGGACGGACACCGGAGGGGTTGGCCGAGATCGGCCAACCCCTTCGACGTGGGGTGTCGGCGGGACAAAGTAGTCTTGAGCCCATGCCTGAACGCCGTACCGTCGCACTCGTCACTCTCGGCTGCGCCCGTAACGAGGTGGACTCGGAGGAGCTCGCAGGCCGTTTGGAGGCGGACGGCTGGCAGCTCGTCGAGGACGCCGCGGACGCCGACGTCGCCGTCGTCAACACCTGTGGCTTCGTGGAAGCCGCCAAGAAGGACTCCGTCGACGCCCTCCTGGAGGCCAACGACCTCAAGGACCACGGCAGAACGCAGGCCGTCGTCGCGGTCGGCTGCATGGCCGAGCGGTACGGCAAGGAACTCGCCGAAGCCCTCCCGGAGGCCGACGGCGTGCTCGGCTTCGACGACTACGCGGACATCTCCGACCGTCTGCAGACCATCCTGAGCGGCGGCATCCACGCCGCGCACACCCCGCGCGACCGCCGCAAGCTTCTGCCGATCAGCCCGGCCCAGCGGCAGGAGGCGGGTGCCGCCGTGGCCCTGCCCGGGCACGGGCCGGCCGACCTGCCCGAGAGCCCGGCCGACCTGCCCGAGGGCGTCGCCCCGGCCTCGGGGCCGCGCGCCCCCCTGCGCCGCCGTCTCGACGGCGCCCCGGTCGCCTCCGTCAAGCTCGCCTCCGGCTGCGACCGGCGCTGCTCCTTCTGCGCGATCCCCTCCTTCCGCGGCTCCTTCATCTCCCGCCGCCCCAGCGACGTGCTGAACGAGACGCGGTGGCTGGCCGAGCAGGGCGTCAAGGAGATCATGCTGGTCTCCGAGAACAACACCTCCTACGGCAAGGACCTCGGCGACATCCGCCTGCTGGAGTCCCTGCTGCCCGAGCTGGCGGAGGTCGACGGCATCGAGCGGGTGCGGGTCAGCTACCTGCAGCCCGCCGAGATGCGCCCCGGTCTCATCGACGTCCTCACCTCCACCCCGAAGGTCGCCCCCTACTTCGACCTCTCCTTCCAGCACTCCGCGCCCGGCGTGCTGCGCGCCATGCGCCGCTTCGGCGACACCGACCGCTTCCTGGAACTGCTGGACACCATCCGGTCCAAGGCGCCCCAGGCCGGTGTCCGCTCCAACTTCATCGTCGGTTTCCCCGGCGAGTCGGAGGCCGACCTCGCCGAGCTGGAGCGCTTCCTGAACGGCGCCCGGCTCGACGCGATCGGTGTCTTCGGCTACTCCGACGAGGAGGGCACCGAAGCGGCGACGTACGAGAACAAGCTGGACGAGGACGTCGTGGGCGAGCGGCTGGCACGTGTCTCCCGGCTGGCCGAGGAACTCGTCTCCCAGCGCGCCGAGGAGCGCGTCGGCGAGACGGTGCGGGTACTCGTCGAGTCCGTGGACCCCGAGGACGGCGTGTCCGGCCGGGCCGCGCACCAGGCCCCTGAGACGGACGGCCAGGTGCTCCTCACCGACGGCGAGGGCCTGGTCGCGGGCCGTATGGTCGAGGCGAAGGTGATCGGCACGCAGGGCGTGGACCTGGTGGCGGAGCCGCTGGCGGGTGTGCCGGCGGATGCGCCCGGGTGGAGTGAGGAGGCGGGCAGATGACCGGAGTCCCGGCATCCGCGGCGGGCGGCCCCTCCGGCGCGCGGCCGGTGGCCAAGGGAGCGGCGGCACGTCGCTCCGGCGCGGCCGGGCCCTCCGGCGCGGCGGGAAAACCCGGTGCCGCGAAGGCCGGCGCGACGGCGTCCGGTGCCGTGACCTCCGGCGGCGGGACCGAGGGAACCGAGGGCGCGGTGCGGGAAGAGGACGACGCGAGGCCCGCGCGCGGCGGCAAGATCACGGCCGCCGCCGTCAACCAGGCCAGCGTGTGGAACGTCGCCAATCTGCTGACCATGCTCCGGCTGCTCCTGGTGCCCGGCTTCGTGGCCCTGATGCTGGCGGACGGCGGGTACGACCCGGCGTGGCGCTCGTACGCATGGGCCGCCTTCGCCATCGCCATGATCACGGACCTGTTCGACGGACACCTGGCCCGCACGTACGACCTCGTCACCGACTTCGGGAAGATCGCCGACCCCATCGCCGACAAGGCGATCATGGGAGCGGCGCTGATCTGTCTCTCCGGGCTCGGCGACCTGCCCTGGTGGGTGACCGGAGTGATCCTCGGCCGGGAAGTCGGGATCACCCTCCTGCGGTTCCTCGTCATCCGCTACGGAGTCATCCCCGCGAGCCGCGGCGGCAAGCTCAAGACGCTCACGCAGGGCGTGGCGGTCGGGATGTACGTCCTGGCACTGACGGGCTGGCTGGCCACCCTGAGATTCTGGGTGATGGCCGCGGCCGTGGTGCTGACCGTGGTGACCGGACTCGACTACGTGAAACAGGCCATTGTGCTGCGCAGGCGGGGAATCGCCGAGCGCCGGGCCGCGTTGAAGGAATCGGAAGCGTGAGTTCTGGCGCCGCCGAGGTCGTGGAACTACTGACGGTGAGGGGTGAGACGCTCGCCGTCGCCGAGTCGCTGACCGGCGGTCTCGTCGCGGCGGAGATCACCTCGGTACCTGGGGCCTCCAGGGTCTTCCGGGGCTCGGTCACCGCCTACGCCACGGAACTGAAGCACCGGTTGCTGGGTGTCGACGCCACTCTGCTGGCCGAGCGGGGAGCGGTGGATCCGCAGGTCGCGGCCGAGATGGCGGCCGGGGTCCGCAGGGCTCTCGGTGCGGACTGGGGCATCGCGACCACCGGGGTCGCCGGTCCCGACCCCCAGGACGGACAGCCCGTCGGGACCGTCTTCGTCGCCGTGGACGGGCCACCCGGACCGCGGAACGGAGCGGAGGGTGGCGGGAAAACGGCGGCACTGCGGTTGAACGGCGGCCGGGCGGACATTCGTATGGAGAGTGTACGGAGCGTACTCGCACTGCTGATTGAGCGGATCGCGGGCGAACAGAGCGGAAATGAGCGGGCACAGGATACGGAACGGAACGGGGGGTTTTGATGTTTGCAGCCCTGAGTGAACACGACATCGCTCCCCGCACGGCCGCGTCACGAGGCGGTACGGTGGGGCGTGAAGGATGCGGCTACGCGGTCCGAGGAGGGAGCCACCGATGATTCTGCTCCGTCGCCTGCTGGGTGACGTGCTGCGTCGGCAGCGCCAACGCCAGGGCCGTACTCTGCGCGAAGTCTCCTCGTCCGCCCGAGTCTCGCTCGGCTATCTCTCCGAGGTGGAGCGGGGGCAGAAGGAGGCTTCCTCCGAGCTGCTCTCCGCCATCTGCGACGCGCTGGACGTACGGATGTCCGAGCTCATGCGGGAAGTGAGCGACGAGCTCGCCCTCGCCGAGCTGGCCCAGTCTGCTGCGGCCACCGATCGTGTGCCGGCGCCGGTTCGCCCGATGCTGGGTTCCGTGTCGGTGACCGGCGTGCCACCGGAACGGGTGACGATCAAGGCACCCGCCGCCGAGGCGGTGGACGTGGTCGCCGCGTGACGGTCACGTGCGCGTGAGCTGACGCATACGTCGTGAGGCCCCGGCCGGGGCTTCTCCGGGAGGCCGGAGGAGTACGGCCGGGGCCTTCGTGCTGCGGGACGCCCATGGTCACCTCGAGGGTCCGTCGCGTTGCCGGTGTGCGGTGGTCCGGTGATGGTGGAGGCCGGGCCGGGTTTCGGTCGAAGGGCGCCAGGAAGCGGGAGGACGGCACCTCAGCAGCACCTCGTACGAGCCCCGGTGCGCCCTCCTGCACGCGAGGGCGGCGTTCTGGTGGCGTGCGGCGCGTCGGCTCCTCGGCGGCCGGCATCGGGCTGGAGGTGGGTGCGTGGGTGCGGATGCGGGACCGATAGTGCGCGGGGGAGCCGCCCTGGCGCTCGGTGCGGTGTGGTGGTGGGCGGTGGTGCGCCTGGTGCTGACAGGCGGTGGGGGGCTGTGGGAGGCGACGGTCGCGGCGGGCGGTTGGGGTCTGAGCGTGCTGCCCCTGCACTGTGTCCGGGCGCCGCGCCGTTCCGGGGACCTGGACGAACCTGACCACGTCGACGGCCCTGACGCCCCCGGCGAACGTGACGGCCTTGGCGACCGCAGCCCCCTCGGCCCTCGGCGCTCGGGCAGCGAACCGGTGGCGAGCGAACCGATACCAGGCGAACCGATACCGGGCGAACCGGTGGTGAGCGAACCGGGGCCCGCTCTTGGGCGGCCCCCCGCGGCCGCGGAGAGCGGTGACCCGGCTTCCGCCTCCGGGGTGATCGGCGGGGCGGTGCTCGGCGAGTCCGGGGGGTGGCCCTACGGGCACGGTGGGCGCACGCCGTCCGCCGAGGGCGGTGGCTGGCCGTTCGGGGCCGCGGAGGACGCGCTCCGGGACGAGCGGGACGGAGGGGGAACCGGGGGAGGAGGAGAAACGGGGGGAGGAGAAGAAGCAGGAAGAAGCTGACGTGGCGTCAGCGGTGCGCGCGGGGGTACGGGTAGCGCTCCCGCCACTTCTGCGGGGAACCCGGCGGCGGGGCGGGGCCCGCCTGGCAGGACGGGCACCAGTACGTGGGACGCTCCTGGGAGCCGTCGCCCTGGTCGGCCACCCGGACGGAGGTTCCGCAGCGCAGGCAGGGGCGGGGCGCACGGCCGTAGACGAACAGGTCCTGACCCCGCAGGCCCGTGGTCCGGCGGACCATACGGTCGCGGTTGGCCTCCAGGAGCCGCTGGGCGAGGGCGGGCAGCTTCGCCGCGCGGTCGGCGGGCAGGGCGCCCACGGGCAGCCACGGTGTGACGCGGAGCAGGAAGCACAGCTCGCTCTTGTAGACATTGCCGATGCCGGCGAGGTTGCGCTGGTCGAGCAGGGCCTCGCCGAGTTCGCGGGACGGGTCGGCGAGGAGGTTGGTCAGGGCCAGGTCCGGGTTCCAGTCGGGACCGAGGAGGTCCGGGCCGAGGTGACCGACGGCACGCTCCTCCTCGGTGCTGCGCAGCAGCTCCAGAACCGGTAGGCGGTAGCCGACGGCGGCACGGTCGGCGGTGGCGAGGACGGCCCGGATCTGGTGGGCGGGGCCGCCCTTCCAGCGTTCGCCGCTGCCGTAGACCCTCCAGGTGCCCTCCATCCGCAGGTGCGAGTGCAGGGTGAGGCCGCCCTCGAAGCGGGTGAGCAGGTGTTTGCCGCGCGAGACGGTGTTCAGCACCGTCCGGCCGGCCAGATCGGCCGTGGCGTACTTCGGCACCCGGAAGTCGCTGCGGGTCAGCACCTTGCCCGCGAGCGCGTCGTGCAACCGCCTCGCGGCCTGCCAGACCGTGTCACCCTCGGGCATGCGTCAAGGGTGCCACCGGGCCGGTGCTTCCGGTCCGGTCACAGGGTCTCGGCCGTGCGGTTCCGGTCATGGAGGTCAGGCCATCGGTTCCGGTGGGGCGGGCCGCACGGTCGGGTCATGGGCGCAGGCGCAGCCCGCGGGGTGTCGCGATGAAGCCCGCTCCTTCCAGTAGGGCGCCCAAGGAAGAGGTCAGGGCGGAGGCGCCGTTGACCCGCTCCACCGTGATGGTGCCGAGGGAGCCCGCGCGGGCCGCGGCGGCCAGCCCTTCGGCAGCCTCCCGCAGACGGGGATCGTCGGTGGCCGCGGCGTCCGCTTCGGCGGGCCAGGCCAGCAGGGTCTTTCCGCCGCGTTCCATGTAGAGCGTCAGTTCGCCGTCCACGAGCACCACGAGCGAACCGGCCTTGCGTCCCGGTTTGTGCCCGGCGCCCGTCGGCGGCTCGGGCCAGGGCAGGGCGGCGCCATAGGCGTTCGCGGGGTCGGCCGCCGCCAGCACGACCGCCCGGGAACCGGCGGGGACGTCACGCCCACCGCCCCCTCGACTGCCGGCGCCCGTGCCGTACGCGAAGGCGTGCCCGCCGCCTCTCGGCCCGCCCCGGCCCGGATCGGCGAGGTCCGCGGGCGAGATGTGGTCCCCCGGGGAGAGACGGCCGGATGCCGACCAGTCCGGCTCATGATTCCGGCCCGGCCGGTCCAGGTCTCCGGCCGGACCCGCCGCGCCGAAGTCGTCGTGGGACAGAGGTCCTCCGTCGGGCAGCGGGCCGCGGTCGGGGCGGCCGGCGGCGGGCGGCCCGAAGCCGTCGGGGCCCCCGCCGAACCCCGTTCCGGGCAGGCCCTCGCGCCGCTCCCGGGCATTGGCCACCGCCCGCAGCCGGTCCACGGCGCCGTCCATCGCGAACTGGGCGGCGCCCAGCCCCTCGACCACGTAACCGCGACGGGCCTGACCGCTCTCCTCGAAGGCGGACAGGATCCGGTACACGGCGGAGAAACCGCCTTCGACGCCCTCCGCGGACACCGCGCCCCGGGTGACCACGCCGTGCCGGTCGAGCAGGGTGCGGGCCAGGGCATGGGCGTGCACGGTCGGGTCGGCTTCGCGGCCGGGCAGCAGGGACCAGCGGCCGGCGACGGTCGGGGGGCCGCTGCGCGAGGCGGGCCGGGCCGCTGCCGTCAGGGAGCCGTAGCGTCCGCGCGGGACGGCGCGCTTGGCGCGGTGGGCCGTGGATCCGGCGGTGCGGCCGGAACCGAGCAGTGCACGCATCGGGGCCAGGGTGTCGCTGGTGAGCCGTCCGGACCAGGCGAGGTCCCAGAGCGTGTCCGCCAGTTCGGGATCGGTGGCCTCCGGGTGGGTGGTCGCCCGGACCTGGTCGGCGATCTGGCGGAAGAACAGGCCGTACCCGCCGGAGAGGGCGTCGAGCACCGAACGGTGCAGCGCGGTCAGCTCCAGGGGGTGCGGCGGCGGCAGGAGCAGGGGGGCCGCGTCCGCCAGGTACAGCGAGACCCAGCCGTCCTTGCCGGGCAGCGCGCCCGCGCCCGCCCACACCACCTCGCCGGCGGCGGTGAGCTCGTCGAGCATCGACGGGGTGTAGCCGGTCACCCGGGAGGGCAGGACGAGCTTCTCCAGCGCCGATGCCGGCACGGAAGCACCCTGTACCTGTTCGACCGCGCGCACCAGTCCGTCGACGCCCCGCAGGCCGTGCCCCTTGCCGATGTGCTGCCACTGCGGCAGGAACTGGCCGAGAGCAGCCGGCGGGACCGGCTCCAGCTCGTGTCGCAGCGCGGCCAGCGAGCGACGGCGCAGCCTGCGCAGTACGGCGGCGTCGCACCACTCCTGGCCGATGCCCGCCGGGTGGAACTCGCCCTGGACCACCCGGCCCGCGGCGGCCAGCCGCTGCAACGCCCCCTCGGTGACCGCCGCACCCAGGCCGAACCGGGTCGCGGCGGTCGCCGACGTGAACGGGCCGTGGGTGCGGGCGTGGCGCGCGAGGAGGTCACCCAGGGGGTCCTTGACCGGCTCGGTGAACGCCTCCGGGACCCCCACCGGCAGCGCCGTGCCGAGCGCGTCGCGCAGGCGGCCGGCGTCCTCGACGGCCGCCCAGTGGTCGGCGCCCGCGATCCTGACCCGGATGGCCCGGCGCCGGGCGGCCAGCTCCTCGGCCCAGCCGGGCTCCGCCCCGCGTGCGCTCAGCTCCGCGTCCGTGAGTGGCCCGAGCAGCCGCAGGACGTCCGCGACGCCTTCGACGTCCTTGACGCGGCGGTCCTCGGTCAGCCACTGCAGCTCGCGCTCCAGCTCGGCGAGCACCTCGGCGTCCAGCAGCTCACGCAGCTCCGCCTGCCCGAGCAGCTCGGCCAGCAGCCGCGAGTCCAGGGAGAGCGCGGCGGCGCGGCGCTCGGCCAGCGGTGAGTCGCCCTCGTACAGGAACTGGGCGACGTAGCCGAAGAGCAGCGAGCGCGCGAAGGGGGACGGTTCGGGGGTGGTGACCTCGACCAGGCGGACCCTGCGGGACTCGATGTCCCCCATCAGCTCGACCAGGCCGGGGACGTCGAAGACGTCCTGGAGGCACTCGCGGACCGCTTCCAGGACGATCGGGAACGAGCCGAACTCGCTCGCCACCTGCAGCAGCTGGGCGGCGCGCTGGCGCTGCTGCCACAGTGGGGTGCGCTTGCCGGGGTTGCGGCGGGGCAGCAGCAGCGCGCGGGCGGCGCACTCGCGGAAGCGGGAGGCGAACAGGGCGGAGCCGCCGACCTGGTCGGTGACGGTCTGGTCGACCTCCCCCTTGTCGAAGGCGACGTCCGCCGCCCCGATCGGCGCCTGCTCGGCGTCGTACTCCGCGCCGGTCTTCGCGGGCTGTGCGTCGAGCAGGTCCAGGCCCATGAGGTCGGCATCGGGCAGGCGCAGCACGATGCCGTCGTCGGCGTGCATGACCTGCGCGTCCATGCCGTACCGCTCGGACAGGCGGGCGCCGAGGGCCAGTGCCCAGGGGGCGTGCACCTGGGCGCCGAAGGGGGAGTGCACGACGACCCGCCAGTCGCCCAGTTCGTCGCGGAAGCGCTCCACGACGATCGTCCGGTCGTCGGGGACGTGGCCGCAGGACTCTCGCTGTTCGGCCAGGTAGGACAGGACGTTGTCCGCGGCCCAGGCGTCCAGGCCGGCCGCGAGGAGCCGGAGCCGGGCATCCTCGTCGGACAGGGAGCCGACCTCGCGCAGGAACGCGCCCACCGCACGGCCCAGCTCCAGCGGACGGCCCAGCTGGTCACCCTTCCAGAAGGGCAGCCGGCCGGGCACGCCCGGCGCGGGGGAGACCAGGACCCGGTCGCGGGTGATGTCCTCGATGCGCCAGGAACTCGTGCCCAGGGTGAACACGTCGCCCACCCGGGACTCGTAGACCATCTCCTCGTCCAGTTCGCCGACCCGGCCGCCGCCCTTCTTGGGGTCGGAACCGGCGAGGAAGACCCCGAACAGGCCGCGGTCGGGGATCGTGCCCCCGGAGGTGACGGCGAGGCGCTGCGCCCCGGGCCGGCCGGTGACCGTGCCCGCCACGCGGTCCCACACCACGCGCGGGCGCAGTTCCGCGAACGCGTCCGAGGGGTAGCGGCCGGCGAGCATGTCGAGGACGGCCGTGAACGCCGAGTCCGGCAGGGAGGCGAACGGCGCCGCCCGGCGGACCAGGGCCAGCAGGTCGTCGACCTGCCAGGTGTCCAGGGCCGTCATCGCGACGAGCTGCTGGGCGAGGACGTCCAGCGGGTTGGCGGGCACCCGCAGGGACTCGATGGCACCGGAGCGCATCCGCTCGGTGACGACGGCGGCCTGGACCAGGTCGCCGCGGTACTTCGGGAAGACCACCCCGGTGGAGACGGCACCGACCTGGTGTCCCGCGCGGCCCACGCGCTGCAGCCCGGAGGCCACGGACGGCGGTGACTCGACCTGGACGACCAGGTCCACGGCGCCCATGTCGATGCCCAGCTCCAGGCTGGAGGTGGCGACCACCGCCGGGAGACGGCCCGCCTTGAGGTCCTCCTCGACCAGGGCCCGCTGCTCCTTGGAGACCGAGCCGTGGTGGGCGCGGGCGATGACCGGGGGCGCGCCGTGCGCCGCACCGGAGCCGCCCATCAGCTCGGCCGGGGAGTGGTGCTCGTCCAGGGGCTCCCCGGTGGCCCGCTCGTAGGCGATCTCGTTGAGCCGGTTGCACAGGCGCTCGGCGAGTCGTCGGGAGTTGGCGAAGACGATCGTCGAGCGGTGCGCCTGGACCAGGTCGGTGATCCGCTCCTCCACGTGCGGCCAGATGGAGGGCCGCTCCGCGCCGTCGTCGCCGTCGGCGGCCGGGGCGCCTCCCAGCTCGCCCAGGTCCTCCACCGGCACGACGACCGAGAGGTCGAACTCCTTGCCTGACTCGGGCTGGACGATCTCCACCTTGCGGCGCGGCGACAGGTAGCGGGCGATCTCGCCGACCGGGCGGACGGTCGCGGACAGCCCGATGCGGCGGGCCGGTTTCGGCAGCAGCTCGTCCAGGCGCTCCAGGGACAGCGCCAGGTGGGCACCGCGCTTGGTGCCCGCCACCGCGTGCACCTCGTCCAGGATCACCGTCTCGATGCCGGTCAGCGCGTCGCGCGTGGCCGAGGTGAGCATCAGGAACAGCGACTCGGGGGTGGTGATCAGGATGTCCGGCGGGCGGCTGGACAGGGCGCGGCGCTCGGCGGCCGGGGTGTCCCCGGAGCGGATGCCGACCTTCACCTCGGGCTCGGGCAGGCCCAGACGGACGGATTCCTGCCGGATGCCGGTGAGCGGACTGCGCAGGTTGCGCTCCACGTCGACGGCGAGGGCCTTGAGCGGGGAGACGTAGAGCACCCGGCAGCGCTTCTTCGGGTCGGCCGGGGGCGGGGTGGAGGCGAGCTGGTCGAGGGCGGCGAGGAAGGCGGCCAGGGTCTTGCCGGAACCGGTCGGGGCGACCACCAGGACGTCCGAGCCCGCGCCGATGGCCTGCCACGCGCCGGCCTGGGCCGCGGTGGGCGCGGAGAACGCCCCCGCGAACCAGCCGCGGGTCGCGGGGGAGAAGCCGTCGAGGGCCCGGTGTGCGTCGCTGACCATGCGTCCATCCTGCACCCGGCCACTGACAATGCGGGCTGACCTGGGCATTTGCCGCAGTCTGCGGGGCGAAGGGAGCGCGTCGGCCCGGCGGCGACGGAGAATCGACGCATGGCGGCACCGGGCGGCGAACGGGCACGGCACTGGCAGTACGCGGAACTGCCCGGTGTCGACCTGCTCCGTGCCCGCTACGTTCGCAAGGAGTTCGTCCGCCACACCCACGAGCACTTCGTGATCGCCGCCATCGCCGAGGGCGTCGAGGTGTTCCACCACCGCGGCACCGACCAGTACGCGGGACCGGGGGCCCTCGCGCTGGTCGATCCGGACACACCGCACACCGGTCGCGCGGGCGTGCCCGAGGGATGGCGGTACGGCGCGGTGTACCCGGCGCCCGAACTGGTGGCCGAGATCGCCGCCGAGACGACGACGCTCCGCGGGACACCGGGCTTCGTGAGCCCGGTGCTCGACGACCCCCGCGCCGCCGCACTGGTGCACCGGGTGCTGCGCGCGGCCGACGAGGGGAACGCACTCGCCGCCGACACCCTCCTGAGGGTCACGGTGACCCGGCTCCTGCGGCTGAACGGGGGCACCCGGCCCCAGCGGGAGGTCCGCACGGCGGGGCACGGCATCGCGGCACGCGCGCGTGTCGTCCTGGAGGAACGGATGGCCCGGCCGCCGACCCTGGAAGGCCTGGCGAAGGAGCTGGGGACGAGCCCGTTCGCCCTGCTGCGCGCCTTCCGGGACGCCTACGGGATGCCGCCGCACACCTGGCTGACCGACGCCCGGGTGCGCCGGGCCCTGCGGCTGCTGGACGCGGGCACCGCACCGGCCGCCGTCGCCGCGGCCGTCGGCTTCACCGACCAGTCGCACCTCAGCAGGCACTTCTCCCGGATCGTCGGCGTGCCGCCGGGCGCCTACCAGCGGGAGCGCAAGAACGTACAAGACGCGCGGTCGCGGCTGCTCCTACCGTCCGGGGGGTGGCAGAAGAGACAGCTCTCGCAGACATACGCGCCGGCGGCGCAGGAGCCGCCGACGGAGGAAAACCGGACGCCGCCGTCGCCCGGGACGCCCTCGGGGTCGGGGTCGCCGTAGGACTGTCCGGGTTCGCCTTCGGGGTGACCTCGGCGGGCAGCGGGCTCACCCTGCTCCAGACCTGCGCACTCAGCCTCCTGGTGTTCACCGGAGCCTCCCAGTTCGCCCTCGTCGGGGCGCTGGCGGCCGGTGGCGGTCCGCTCACCGCGGCGGCGGGCGCCTTCTTCCTGGGGATCCGCAACGCCTTCTACGGGCTCAGGCTCTCCCAGTTGCTGGCCCTCCCGCGCTGGACACGGCCGTTCGCCGCACAGTGGGTCATCGACGAGACCACCGCGGTGGCCCTCGCGCAGCCCACGCGGCGCAGCGCGCGGATCGGCTTCACGGTCACCGGCGTCACTCTCTACGTCCTGTGGAACCTCACCACGCTGCTCGGTGCGCTGGGGGCCGAGGCCATCGGGGACACCGGCGCCTGGGGCCTGGACGCGGCCGGACCCGCCGTGTTCCTGGCACTGCTCGCACCCATGCTGAAGACCGCCGCCGAACGTGCGGTCGCCGCCCTCGCGGTGCTCCTCGGGCTCGGCCTGCTGCCCGTCCTGCCCGCCGGGGTGCCGGTCCTGGCCGCAGCCCTCGCCGCGCCGGCCGTGCTGTACCTCGACGGGCGCCGCAGGAGCGGCGCGGCCGGCGGCGAGGGGGCCGGCGTAGCGGACGACGCACCACAGAGCGCACCAGACGCACGGAAGGAAGACCGGTGAACACCTGGACCGCGGTCGTCGTGACCGCCCTCGGCTGCTACGCCGTCAAGCTGGCCGGGCTGCTCGTCCCGGCGGTCGCCCTGGAACGGCCGCTGGTGCGGCGGCTCGCCGCCCTGCTCCCCGTCGCCCTGCTGGCCGCCCTCACCGCGCAGCAGACGTTCGCCGACGGGCGCGCGCTCGTTCTGGACGCCCGGGCGGCGGGCCTCGCTGCCGCCGCCGTGGCGCTGGTGCTGCGGGCCCCGTTCCTGCTCATCGTCGCGGTGGCCGTGGCGGTGACGGCCGGGGTACGGGCCATGGCCGGCTGAGCGGTCCTTCAGCCGATGACGCGGCCGTGGGCCCGCAAGGTGCGCAGGGCCTCGATCGTCACCATGGGCCGCGTCTCCAGCGCGGGAGCGGGCGCCCACTGGCGCCACGTGACCGGCCAGCCGCCGTCCTCCTGCTGCCGGCCGGCGAGGAAGTCGAGCGAGCGGGCCATCTCCTCGTCGGTGAACCACGCGCGCGCGAGGGACCCCGGTCCCCTCGCGAAGTCGTGCGGGAAGTGGTGCTCCGCCGGGGCGTAACCGGGTGCGACCGGCCAGTCCTGCGGGCGTGGGGGGTCCAGCACCGCCAGCCGCTGTGCGCGGACCAGGCGGCCGAGCCGGTCGGCGGCGGCCCGCGCGCGCGGGCGGTCGGGCGCGGAGTCCAGGAAGGCGACGGCCGCCTCCACCTCGTACGGGTGGGACGCGTCGAGGGACTCGATCCGCTGCCAGCAGAAGTCGGTCGCCCGGAACAGCCAGGCGTGCCAGACCTCGTTGCGGTGCAGCAGGCCGACCACCGGCCCGGTGGCCAGGAGGTCGCCCGGCGGCTCGTCCACGATCGGCACGAAGGGGGCCGCCGGATACTCTCGCCGGCCGGGCCCGACCGCGGGCAGCGCGCCGTCGGCGGTGGAGACGGAGGTCAGGTAGCGGCACACGCGCTCCACGCGCCGCCCGCCGCAGCGCCCGATGGAGTCGAGCACCCGCAGCGCGTACGCGGTGTGCAGCGGCCGGCTGACCGGACCGCGCAGATCGGGCTCCAGGGCGTGGCCGTACCCGCCGTCCTCGTTGACGTAGGCGTCCAGCGCGGTCTCCACGGGGTCCGCGCCGCCGTTCAGGAAGTGGTGCGCGAAGAGCCGCTGCTCCAGCACGCGCGCGGTCAGCCACACGAAGTGTTCGGCGCGGAACAGCGGGGAGGCCGCCGGGGGCGGCGAGGGAGAGGGGAACACACCTGTCTCGGCCATGGACCCGACCGTAGGGCGCCCGGCCGCCCCCGCAGGCGGTCCCGGCCGGGGCTACCCCCGGGGGCGGGATACTGGGGGCATGCGGTTGACGGTCTTCTGGGAGCGGATGGCGGAGCACTTCGGTGCCGGGTACGCCGACACCTTCGCACGCGATCACGTGATGTCCGAGCTGGGCGAGCGCACGGTGCACGAGGCACTGGCGGCGGGCTGGGAGGCCAAGGACGTCTGGCGCGTGGTCTGCCATGTGATGAACGTCCCGGGGGAGAGACGGTGACCGGTCACAAAGAGGGACGGGCCGTGCGGGACTGTCGGTGGCGTGGGCGACACTGGCACCGTGGCACCCACTGACGAGTCCGGGCAGACGGCCCCGCACGCGACCCCGACCGGTACGACACCGCCCGCCCGGCCCCCCGCCGAGGGCGCTGCCCGGCCGACCGCGCGCATGCCGCGGTGGCTGCCCCGCGCCATGGTGCTCGCCCTCGCGCTCGTCGCCGCCTTCCAGTTCGGCAGCTGGGCCTTCCACCAGGTGACCGGCCTGCTGGTCAACATCCTCATCGCGTTCTTCCTGGCGCTGGCCATCGAGCCCGCGGTGAGCCGTATGGCGGCCCGCGGCATGCGCCGGGGCTTCGCCACCTTCCTGGTCTTCCTGGGGCTGACGATCGCCGCGGCGGGCTTCGTCACCCTGCTCGGGTCGATGCTCGCCGGGCAGATCATCAAGATGGTCGAGGGCTTCCCGGAGTATCTCGACTCCGTCATCCACTGGGTCAACGCCAAGTTCCACACCGACCTGCGGCGGGTCGACATCCAGGAAGGGCTGCTGCACTCCGACTGGCTGCGCAAGTACGCGCAGAACGGTGCCGCGGGCGTGCTCGACGTGTCCACGCAGGTGCTCGGCGGCCTGTTCCAGATGCTGACGATCGGGCTGTTCTCGTTCTACTTCGCGGCCGACGGCCCGAGGCTGCGCCGTGCCCTGTGCTCGGTTCTGCCGCCCGCCCGCCAGGCCGAGGTGCTGCGCGCGTGGGAGATCGCCGTCGACAAGACCGGCGGCTACCTGTACTCGCGCAGCCTGATGGCGCTCATCTCCGGTGTCGCGCACTACATCCTGCTGCAGGCCCTCGGCGTTCCCTACGCGCCCGTGCTCGGCGTCTGGGTCGGCCTGGTGTCGCAGTTCATCCCCACCATCGGCACCTATCTCGCGGGCGCCCTGCCGATGCTGATCGCCTTCACGGTCAACCCCTGGTACGCGCTGTGGGTGCTGATCTTCGTCGTGGTCTACCAGCAGTTCGAGAACTACATGCTGCAGCCCAAGCTGACCGCGAAGACCGTGGACATCCACCCGGCGGTCGCCTTCGGCTCGGTCATCGCGGGCACCGCCCTGCTCGGCGCCGTCGGCGCGCTGATCGCGATTCCGGCGGTGGCCACGTTGCAGGCCTTCCTCGGGGCGTACGTGAAGCGGTACGCCGTCACCGACGACCCCCGTGTCCACGGCCACCGCACCCGGACCCCGGCAGCGGGCCTGCGCACGCGCGTACGGCGGCTGTGGGCGGCGCAACCCGCGGCGGACCCGGCGGCAGGGCGGGCGCGGAGCGGCGCGCAGGAGGAGCCCGGTGCTCCGGCGGGGGTGGCCGGGGCCGGGGCGGCGGACGCCCGGGGGCCCGCGGTGGCCGAGGAGGGCTCCACCGGGGACTGACCCGGCCGGGCAGCCGGACGGTGTCACTGTGCGGGGCCCGGGCGGGCCGCCCGACGCCGGCCGGGTCCCAGCGGCGGACGCCGTCTCCGTACGCGGCTCAGCGGCTCAGTACCGCCCGGAGTCCGGCGCCGGCGACCGCTGCCGCGTAGGCGCCGACCGCTGCGGTGACGATCCGCACGCGGGCCCGCTCGTCCAGGGACGTGCGCGACAGCAGCCAGGCCAGCGCGGGCAGCACCAGCACGGCGGGCAGACTCACGCCGTGCAACGGCTTGAGCGGAGCGGTCGAGTGGTACGCCGCCTGCTGGTGACCGGTCCGGGTGAGCACCACCCCGCGCGCGATCATCGCGGCACCCGAAGCCGGCGCGACGAGCAGGATCGCGAACCCGGAGCGCAGCGCACGGGCCATCCCCGCGGGTCCCTTCGGAAGGTGCCGGAAGGACGCGAGCGCGCACCCGGTCAGGAGCACCACGAGGACCCCGCCGCCCACGGCGAGCGTCATCGACACCGCCGTGTCGAAGGGCGTCTCCATGTTCAGGTGGGAGGGTACCCGGCGCCATGACTGGAGGGTGATCCCGCCCACCTCGACGACACAGTCGGCGGCGAGGACGACGAGCAGCGCGGCGCGGAGCCGTTCCCCCACACGCAGGTACGACGTGACCCAGGTGAGCGCGATCAGTGTCATCCCGAAGGACAGGCCGAAGGTGACCGGCTTGCGCCAGGACACGGGACCGTCCCACGGGCCGCCGTCGACCGCGAACACCAGCAGGTGGACCAGGCCGGAGAGGACGAGGAAGAGACCGGTGATGTGGCACAGCCGTTCGACGGGACGCAGCGCACGGGCGTGCGCCACCAGGGCCGGCGGGCGCGACGGGAGAGCGGAGACTGCCATGGCGCCAGCCTCCCGAGGGCGCCGCTTCCCGGCGTCGTCCGGGTGAAGGCACCTCGCGTACACCGCGCGGAGTAGCGGAGGGGGCGGAGTAGGCGGGGAGCAGGCCCGAGTCAGGGGCCGGACCACGGGGCGGACCGCGGGCCGGTCCGGCGACGGTGTCCGGCGGTGGGCACCGGGGCCGGGCGTGGAGGGGGCACCGGGGCGGGGCGCGGCGCGCTTGACACAAAAATCGAACATCTATTCTTATGGAGGTTCCGGCGAGGCTCAACCGAGGGGATTTCGCCCGACTTTGGGGTACTACATCCCGTGGTTATCCACAGGCCGGACATGCGTCGAGGCGCATTGTCAGTGGCAGGCGTTAGCGTCTTTGACGTGAAGCGATCGACTCAAGCAAACCGGGTGGAACCCATGGCAGGAACCGACCGCGAGAAGGCGCTCGACGCCGCGCTCGCACAGATTGAACGGCAATTCGGCAAGGGCGCGGTCATGCGCATGGGCGAGCGGTCGATGGAGCCCATCGAGGTCATCCCGACCGGGTCGACCGCCCTCGACGTGGCCCTCGGCGTCGGCGGCCTGCCGCGCGGCCGTGTCGTGGAGATCTACGGCCCGGAGTCCTCCGGCAAGACGACCCTGACCCTGCACGCCGTGGCCAACGCGCAGCGGGCCGGCGGCCAGGTGGCCTTCGTGGACGCGGAGCACGCCCTCGACCCCGAGTACGCGAAGAAGCTCGGCGTCGACATCGACAATTTGATCCTCTCCCAGCCGGACAACGGCGAGCAGGCGCTGGAGATCGTGGACATGCTGGTCCGCTCCGGCGCGCTCGACCTCATCGTCATCGACTCGGTCGCCGCGCTCGTGCCGCGCGCGGAGATCGAGGGCGAGATGGGCGACTCGCACGTGGGTCTGCAGGCCCGCCTGATGAGCCAGGCCCTGCGCAAGATCACCAGCGCGCTCAACCAGTCGAAGACCACCGCGATCTTCATCAACCAGCTGCGCGAGAAGATCGGCGTGATGTTCGGCTCGCCGGAGACCACGACCGGTGGCCGCGCGCTGAAGTTCTACGCCTCGGTGCGCATCGACATCCGCCGTATCGAGACCCTGAAGGACGGCACGGAGGCGGTCGGCAACCGCACCCGCTGCAAGGTCGTCAAGAACAAGGTCGCGCCCCCCTTCAAGCAGGCGGAGTTCGACATCCTCTACGGCCAGGGCATCAGCCGTGAGGGCGGCCTGATCGACATGGGCGTGGAGCACGGCTTCGTGCGCAAGGCCGGTGCCTGGTACACGTACGAGGGCGACCAGCTCGGCCAGGGCAAGGAGAACGCGCGCAACTTCCTGAAGGACAACCCCGACCTGGCCAACGAGATCGAGAGGAAGATCAAGGAGAAGCTGGGCGTCGGCGTGCGTCCGGAGGAGCCCGCCGCCGAGCCGGGCGCGGACGCGGCCGCCTCCGCGGCCACGGGCGACGCGGCCAAGACGGTGCCCGCCCCGGCGACCGCCAAGGCCACCAAGCCCAAGGCCGCCACCGCCAAGAGCTGACCCGTGACACGACGAACGGACTGGCCCGAGTACGAGGACGGGTACGCGTACCCGGCTTCCGGTGCCCCACGGGGGAGGGGCACCGGAGACCGCCTCGGCACCGGCGCGGCCACCGGTCCGGGTGTCCACGGGGACGACGCACCGCACGGGCCGGACCGTGACGCCACGTACCGGAGCGGCGCCTACGGGGACGACGCTTTCGGGGACGGCGCCTACGGGGGCAGCGATACCTACGGACAGGACCCTCCCGACGCCGACGCGTACGGAGGCGGCCCTGACGGAGGCGACGCGTACGGAGGCGACGGGCGCGGTGCCGGTCGGCGCCGGGCAGGGGGCGGCCCACGCGGCGCGGCCGGTCCCCGTACGGATGGCGCACGCCGGGGCGGCTCGCGTGACGGCGGGTCGTACGGCGGGCGCGGGCGTCGTCGGCGGAACTCCGGCGGGACGTCCGCGACGGACGGAGACATCTCTTCCTCGCCGAAGGCCGAACAGGGGGAGTCTCCGGGGGACCCGGTGGAGCGGGCGCGGGCGATCTGCCTGCGCCTGCTCACCGGGACCCCGCGCACCCGCAAGCAACTGGCGGACGCCCTGCGCAAGCGGGAGATCCCGGACGACGCGGCCGAGGAGGTGCTGTCCCGTTTCGAGGAGGTCGGGCTGATCGACGACAGCGCGTTCGCGGACGCCTGGGTGGAGTCCCGGCACCACGGGCGCGGACTGGCCAGGCGCGCGCTCGCCCAGGAACTGCGCACCAAGGGCGTCGACGGCGCGCTGATCGACGAGGCCGTCGGACGGCTCGACGCCGAGCAGGAGGAAGCCACCGCACGCGAGCTGGTCGCTCGCAAGCTGCGTGCCACCCGGGGCCTCGACCGTGACAAGCGCCTGCGCCGGCTGGCCGGCATGCTCGCCCGCAAGGGCTACTCCCAGGGCCTGGCCCTGCGGGTGGTGCGCCAGGCGCTGGAAGAAGAGGGCGAGGACACCGACTTCCTCGGGGGCGAAGGGGGCGAGGGGGAGTGACGCCGATGCCTCAGGGGACGGCCGGGGTCACCACCGGGAGACCGGCCGACCGCCAGGCCTGGAAACCGCCGACCAGGTCGGTCGCCCGGCGCAGGCCGAGCTGGTGCAGGGAGACGGCCGCGAGACTCGACGCGTAGCCCTCGTTGCAGATGACGACGACCCGCAGGTCGTGCCCGGTGGCCTCGGGGAGGCGGTGGCTGCCCCGGGGGTCGAGCCGCCATTCCAGTTCGTTGCGCTCGACGACGAGAGCGCCGGGGACCAGTCCGTCCCGCTCCCGCAGAGCGGCATAGCGGATGTCCACCAGCAGGGCCTCTCCGTCCTGGGCGGCGCTGTACGCCTCGCGCGCCTCGATGCGCACGTAGTCCCGGCGTACGCGCTCCAGCAACTCGTCGATCCCGGTCGGCTCCTCGTTCACATCGCTCACTGCCGGTCCTTTCGCTTCTGTCACTGCCAGTCCTCGGGGCGCTCCACCTGCTCCAGGCGCAGCGTCTGTCCGGAGCGGCTGTAGCGGCGGATCCGGGGCAGCGGCGGGTAGTAGGCGTGCACAGAGACAGCGTGCCGGTCGGTCGACTCGTTCAGCACCTCGTGGACGTGGTGTCGGCCGAAGGCGCGCCCCCGGCCGGTCGGCAGCCGCCGCTCGCGGTCCACGTCGTCGGTGAGTTCCAGGGTCTTCCACCCGTCGGTGGGCAGTCGTGCGGCGAGCGAGTTCTCCGTCAGTTCACCGGCGGCGGTCACGAACGCGCCCACCGAGTCGGCGTGGTCGTGCCAGCCCGTACCGGTGCCGGGCGGCCAGCCGATCAGCCAGGCCTCACTGCCTCCCGGACCGTCCAGGCGGATCCAGGTGCGGCCCTCGGGGTCGAGCGGCAGCGAGGCGATCAGCTCCGCGTCGGCTGCCGCGCGCCGGGCGAAGTCGAGGAGTTCCGCCTGAGTGGGCGGCGCCGTGGTGGCGGGGGCGGCGGGAAGCGGAGCGGAAGGGGCGGAGGCGGCGGGAGCCGGCCCGGAGGAGGAAGCAGACATGTGGACCGTCCTGAAGAGGGTTCGCGGAACGCACGCGAGCGGCCCCCGGAACCACTGCGCGGAGCGGCGCGGTGAACGGGACGGAACAGCGCAGTGGACGCTGTGGCGGCGCGTGCGGAAGGAGAAGAGGGTGCGAATTCAGCAGGCCGGGCGACACACGCAGCCCGCATAGCGGACGAGGTCCATATGGACCCTCCGCCACAGGCGCACATCGGTGTCGGTCACGATGCGGAGTAGACCACGTCGGCCGGAAGCGGTCAACTCACCGTCACCATCGGACCCCGGTGACGGTGAGTGGCCGGCCGGCGCCTCAGCGGGCGCCCGCCTCGGCGCGGGCACCGGCGGGCGCCGTCCCGCCCACGGTGGCCTCGGCCGCGGTGTACAGGTCGGCCGGGCGCACCCCGCTCAGCGCGGTGACCAGGTGCCCGTCGGGGCGTACCAGGAGCACGGTGTGCGGGGCGGCGCCCGGGTAGCTCTCGGCGACCAGCAGCTCGGCGCGGTGCGGCAGCGCGGTCACCGCGGCGGCCAGCCGGGGCATGATCCCGGCGCCCACCCAGTGCCGGCGCTCCCACACCACCGTGCCCGGTGCCACCAGCACCACCAGCAGGACGCCGCGGCCCAGCAGGTCCCGCAGCGGCACGAACGAGCCGTCCTCCGCCGTCACCACCACGTTCGCGACCGGTGCCCCGACGGGCGTGTCGACCGGGGCCTCCGTGTCGAAGCGCGGGGGCGCGAGCGGCGAGTCAGCGTACGCCCCCGGCGCGCCCAGTGCTCCGCGCCCCAGGTGGCCGTCCATGAGGGACGCGTCGTGTCCGCGCGCCGCCCCGGGCACGTAGGACCGCAGCCCGCCGCCCCCGCGCAGCACCGGCAGCAACTGGTCGGCGGCGCGCAGCCGGGAGGCGACGATCGCCCGCCGCTCCGTCTGGTAGCTGTCGAGCAGTGCCTCGTGCGGGCCGTGGTGCCACGCCAGACCCAGCTTCCAGGCGAGGTTGCCGGCGTCCCGCAGACCCTCGTCCAAACCCTGCGTGCCGAACGCGCCCAGCAGGTGCGCCGCGTCCCCGGCGAGGAAGACGCGCCCCGCACGCCAGCGGCGGGCCACCCGGTGGTGGACCGTGTGGACACCGGTGTCCACAAGGTCGTAGGCCGGCGAGGCCTCGCCGGTCCAGCCGGTGAGTGTCTCGCGGATACGGGCGATCAGCAGTTCCGGGGTGACCAGGTCCTTGCCGGGCGGCAGCAGCCAGTCGAGGCGCCAGACGCCGTCCGGCAGCGGACGCGCGGTGATCTCCCCGGCCGAAGGGCCGGACGTCCGCCACGGCGGGTTCCGGTGGAGGAACGCTTCCTCGGGCCGGGGGAGCGCGGTGCGCAGCGCGGCCACGGCGTAGCGCTCGACGGCGGTGCGGCCGGGGAAGCGGATGTCCTGGAGTTTGCGCACGGTCGAGCGCGGCCCGTCGCAGCCGACGAGGTAGCTGCCGCGCCACCAGGTTCCGGCCGTTCCACGGGTGTGTGCGCTCACGCCCGCCGTCTCCTGCTCCACTGCGTCGAGCCTGCTGTCGGTGGCCAGGTCGATCAGCGGCTCATGGGCCACGGCGGCGCGCAGGGCCCCGGTCAGGTCGTGCTGGGTGATGTGCAGCGGCGCGGGATCGGCCTCGCCGAAGGTGATCTCGCCGGTCACCTGCTTGCGCCGCATCGACCACCATCCGGACCAGCGCACCCCGACCTGGCCGAGCGGCACCCCGGCCAGCCGCTCCACGAAGGCGGCGGTGTCCTCGCGCAGGACGACGGTGCGCGCGGCGCGTACCGCCTCCGTGCCCGGGGTCTCGTCGAGTACGACGGACGGCACCTCCTGCCGCGCCAGCGCCAGGGCGAGCGCGAGCCCGACGGGCCCCGCTCCGACGACGATCACCGGATCCACGGCGCGGCGCCCCCTGCCCGCGGCGGTGTCCTGACGGACAGACGTGAACAAACGGTTGGAGCAGGGTGCACGATCACAGAACGTATGCAACCCACTGCCGCTGCTTGCGTCAAGTGACGGGGGCAGCGGTGATCACTCCGCTGCCCCCGTGTGCCGCACGCCGCATGACCGTCCGTCAGGCGGCGACCCCTGTCGACTCCGCGCCCGAGACCGCCGCCGGCGGGAGCACCGCCCCGGTGGACTTCTTGGCGCGCCGCAGCCGGCGCTCCAGCCAGCTCGCGAAGCTGGTGAGGCTGAAGTTGAGCACGATGAAGATGACGGCGACGACGGTGAAGCTGGCGATGGTGTTCGCGCCGTAGTAGGAACTCATCGGGGAGACGGACGCCAGCAGTTCGGGGAAGGTGAGGATCGCGCCGCCCAGCGCGGTGTCCTTCACGATCACCACGAGCTGGCTCACGATCGCCGGAAGCATCGCGGTGACCGCCTGCGGCAGCAGGATCGACGTCATGACCTGGGTCTTGCGCAGGCCGAGGGCCTGACCGGCCTCCGCCTGCCCCTTGGGCAGGGACAGGATGCCCGCCCGGACGATCTCCGCGAGGACCGAGGCGTTGTAGAGCACCAGGCCGGTGACGACGGCGTAGAGCGGCCGGTCGTCCGAGCTGACGTTCGTGTACTGGGCGAACAGCGCGTTCCCGAAGATCATCAGGATCAGCACCGGGATGGCGCGGAAGAACTCCACGATCACGGCGGCCGGCGTCCGGACCCAGGCGTGGTCGGAGAGGCGCGCGATACCGAAGACAGCGCCCAGCGGCAGCGCGATGACCATCGACAGTGCGGCGGCGATCAGCGTGTTCTTCAGGCCCGGCAGGATGTACGTGGTCCACGCCTCGCCACCGGAGAAGAACGGCTTCCACTTCTCCCAGTCCAGCTGCCCCTTGTCGCTCAGGCCCTGGTAGACCCACCACAGGAGTGCTGCCAGGGCGAGAACGAACACGATCGAGTAGACGACGTTGCGCCGTTTGGCCCTGGGCCCCTGCGCGTCGTACAGCACCGAGCCGCTCATCGCTTCACCGCCACCTTCTTGCTCACCCAGCCGAGGATCAGACCGGTCGGCAGCGTCAGGCACACGAAGCCGAACGCGAACACCGCGGAGATCAGCAGCAGCTGTGCCTCGTTCTCGATCATTTCCTTCATCAGCAGGGCCGCCTCGGCCACACCGATCGCCGCGGCCACCGTGGTGTTCTTGGTGAGCGCGATCAGGACGTTGGTGAGCGGGCCGACGACCGAACGGAACGCCTGCGGCAGGATCACCAGCGTCAGCACCTGGGTGAAGTTCAGCCCGAGGGCGCGGGCCGCCTCCGCCTGGCCGACCGGCACCGTGTTGATGCCGGAGCGGATCGCCTCGCAGACGAACGCCGAGGTGTAGGCGATCAGTCCGAGCACGGCCAGCCGGAAGTTGATGGTGTCGAAGTTCTCCGAGCCGAGGCGGACGCCGAGGGTCTGGTTCAGGCCCAGCGAGGTGAAGAGGATGATCACCGTCAGCGGGATGTTCCGCACGATGTTGACGTACGCGGTGCCGAAGCCGCGCATGAGCGGCACCGGACCGACGCGCATGGCGGCCAGCAGGGTGCCCCAGACCAGGGAACCGACGGCCGAGAGCAGGGTGAGCTGCACCGTCACCCAGAAGGCCCCCAGCAGGTCGTAGCCTTCAAGAAAGTCGAACACGATCTCCCGCGCTTCCGCGTGTGGTGGGCCCCGGCGTGCCGCCCCTGGGGGAGCGGCACGCCCGGCGGGCGCTGACTCAGCTCTTGACGTCGCCGATCTTCGGCGCCTGCTCGTACTGGTAGTTCGCCGGACCGAAGTTGGCCTTCACGGCCTTCTCCCAGGAACCGTCCGAGACCATGTCCGTCAGGGCCTTGTTGATCTTGGTCTTGAGGTCGCTGCCCTTCTTGACGCCGATGCCGTAGTTCTCGTTGGTCATCTTGAGGCCGCCCAGCTTGAACTTGCCCTTGAACTGGGCCTGGGAGGCGTAACCGGCGAGGATCGAGTCGTCCGTCGTCAGGGCGTCGATCGCCTTGTTCTGGAGACCGTTCAGGCAGGCCGAGTACGTCGGGTACTTCAGCAGGTTCGCCTTCGGCGCCAGCTTGTCCTTGACGTTCTGCGCCGACGTCGAACCGGTGACCGAGCACAGCTTCTTGCTGTTCAGGTCGCCCGCCGACTTGATCGAGGCGTCGTCGGCGCGGACGAGGACGTCCTGGTGGGCGAGCAGGTACGGGCCGGCGAAGTCGACCTTCTTCTCGCGCTCCGGGGTGATCGAGTAGGTGGCGGCGATGAACTCCACGTCACCGCGGGCCAGCATGGTCTCGCGGTCGGCGCTCTTCGACTCCTTCCACTCGATTTGGTCCTCGTTGTAACCGAGCTTCTTGGCGACATACTTGGCCACGTCGACGTCGAAGCCGGAGTAGCCCTGCGGCGTCTTCTGGCCGAGACCGGGCTGGTCGTACTTGATGCCGATGGCGATCTTCTTGCCGCCACCGGAGGATCCGCCGTCCTTCTTGTCCGAACCGCACGCCGTCGCCGAGACGGCGAGGGCGAGCACGACGGCCGAAGCGGCGGTGACCTTGCGGAGCTTCATGCTGAACTTCCTTTGCTGAAAGGCTCAAGGACCCGGTGCGGAGCCGGGCCCCCCGGCTCGGGGGTGTCGGCGCCGCGGGGGCACGTACGAGAGGCCGGCACGGGTGCCGGAGCGAGCGGCTGACGGGCACCGGCGGGCTGAGCGGACCGGGCGTGCCGGACGGGACCGGCAGGCGCGGTGGTCCGTACGGTCAGAGGTGCGTGCGGTCCGCGGGTGGTGCGTCCATCGGTGGGCGCCTCCCCCCCCCCCCGAAGACGCGCCTCGGTCCGCCGGTGTGCGGTCCGCGGGCGGCGCGGGCCGTCAGTGGTGCAGGATCTTCGACAGGAAGTCCTTGGCCCGGTCGCTGCGCGGGTTGCTGAAGAACTGGTCGGGCGCAGCCTGCTCGATGATCCGGCCGTCCGCCATGAAGACCACCCGGTTGGCAGCCGATCGGGCGAATCCCATCTCATGGGTGACGACGATCATCGTCATGCCGTCCCGGGCGAGCTGCTGCATGACCTCCAGGACCTCGTTGATCATCTCCGGGTCCAGCGCGGAGGTCGGCTCGTCGAACAGCATGACCTTCGGCTCCATCGCCAGCGCCCGCGCGATCGCCACGCGCTGCTGCTGGCCGCCGGAGAGCTGCGCCGGGTACTTGTCCGCCTGCGCGCCCACGCCGACCCGGTCGAGCAGGGTCCGGGCCCGCTCCTCGGCCGCCTGCTTGTCCGTGCGGCGGACCTTGACCTGGCCCAGCGTCACGTTCTCCAGGACGGTCTTGTGCGCGAAGAGGTTGAAGGACTGGAAGACCATGCCGACGTCGGCACGCAGCCGGGCCAGTTCCTTGCCCTCGGGGGGCAGCGGGCGGCCGTCGATCGTGATCGTGCCGGAGTCGATGGTCTCCAGACGGTTGATGGTGCGGCACAGGGTGGACTTCCCGGACCCGGAGGGCCCGATGATCACGACGACCTCGCCGCGGGAGATCGTCAGCTCGATGTCCTGGAGCACGTGCAACGCGCCGAAGTGCTTGTTGACGCTCTTCAGGACGACCAGATCGCCGGTCGAGGCCACGTCTTCCTTGGCCACCGATACTTCGGTCATCGCTTTCAGGCTCCGTCCTCATCGGTTTCGGAGGACAGTAGCCATGCCGCGCGACCAGCGTCATTACATCTGAGGTACATCTGAGCATCACGATCCGATAGCAATCGGACACGTGTCGTAGTACGCCGCACCGGAGCACGTACCGGCTGGATAACGACAGCGGGCGCGCAACCGGCAGCCTCTTGACGACGTCCTCGTCCATCGGCGTGACTGCCATCGTGCATCCACGCGCGCGTGCACACCGCTTCGCTGCACCCGACGTATGACGACATGACGATGAACGGGAGGGGCCCGGGTTGAGACTGCTCCTGGTCGAGGACGACAACCACGTCGCCGCCGCACTGTCCGCGATCCTGGCCCGGCACGGTTTCGACGTCACCCACGCCCGCAGCGGCGAGGAGGCACTGCAGGCACTCGTCCCCGAGGGGGACTGCTTCAGCGTGGTCCTGCTCGACCTCGGCCTGCCCGACCAGGACGGCTTCGAGGTCTGCGGCAAGATCCGCAAGCGCACCAGCACCCCGGTGATCATGGTCACCGCCCGGTCCGACGTCCGCTCCCGCATCCACGGCCTCAACCTCGGCGCCGACGACTACGTCGTCAAGCCGTACGACACCGGCGAACTGCTCGCCCGCATCCACGCCGTCAGCCGCCGCACCGTCCACGAGGACCCGGGCGGGGCGGGCGAGAGCGCCCTGCGGCTCGGCCAGGTCCGCATCGAACTGCCCACCCGGCAGGTGAGCGTGGCCGGGACGGCCGTCCAGCTGACCCGCAAGGAGTTCGACCTGCTCGCGCTGCTCGCCCAGCGCCCCGGAGTGGTCTTCCGGCGCGAACAGATCATCAGCGAGGTGTGGCGCACCAGCTGGGAGGGGACCGGGCGCACCCTGGAGGTCCACGTCGCCTCCCTGCGTTCCAAACTGCGGATGCCGGCCCTCATCGAGACCGTTCGCGGCGTCGGCTACCGCCTCGTCGCCCCGGCCGGGTAGCGGGCCCGGGTGCGCACACGACTGCTGCCGCTGCTGATCGTCCTGATGGCAGCGGTGCTGCTCGCCCTCGGCTTCCCGCTCGCCGTCAGCCTGGCCGCCGGAGAACAGCAGAAGGCCGTCGTCGACCGTATCGACGACACGGCACGCTTCGCCGCCCTCGCCCAGTTCGTCACCGACCCGCCCACCGGCTCCCGCCGCACCGTCCCCGACGAGCGCCTGGAGACGCTCCGACGCGAACTCGCCAGCTACCACGAGGTCTACGGCATCCGGGCCGGCGTCTTCTACCGCACCGGGACGCCCATGGCCAGCGCCCCGGCCGACTGGGCCCTGCCCGCCGAGGGCGAGGTCCGCGCGGCCTTCGACGAGGCCGAGCTGAGCCGCCGCAGCCACGACCCCGAGCAGGTCTGGCCCTGGCAACGGCACTGGCTCGTCGTGGCCTCGCCCGTCATCCGGGACGGTGACGTCGTCGCGGTCGTCGTCACCGACTCACCGACCGGGCAGATGCGTTCGCGGACGCTGCAGGACTGGCTGATCCTCGGTGCGGGCGAGACCGTCGCCATGCTGGTCGCCGTCGGCGCGGCCCTGCGGCTGACCGGCTGGGTGCTGAAGCCCGTACGGGTGCTCGACGCCACCACCCACGACATCGCCACCGGACGCCTCAAGTCCCGGGTGGCGGTGGCCGGCGGCCCGCCGGAACTCAGGAGGCTCGCCCGGTCGTTCAACGAGATGGCGGGCAACGTCGAGGACGTCCTGGAGCAGCAGCGCGCCTTCGTCGCCGACGCCTCCCACCAACTGCGCAACCCGCTCGCCGCGCTCCTGCTGCGCATCGAACTGCTCGCCCTCGAACTGCCCGAGGGCAACGAGGAGATCGCCTCGGTCCGCACCGAGGGCAAGCGGCTCGCCCAGGTCCTGGACGACCTGCTGGACCTGGCGCTCGCCGAGCACGCCGAAGCCGACCTCCAGCTCATCGACATCGGGGAGCTGACCGAGGAGCGGGTGGCCGCCTGGTCGCCGGCCGCCGAGGCCGAGGGGGTGCGGCTGGTGGGGGAGTGCCCGGCCACCACGGCCTGGGCCGACCCGGTGGCGCTGTCGTCCGCGCTGGACGCGCTGATCGACAACGCGGTGAAGTTCACGCCGGAGGGCGAGCGCGTCGAGGTGACCGTCTCCGGGGGTGGTGACACCTCCACGGTGGTGGTCGCGGACCACGGCCCCGGCCTCACCGACGAGGAAATGGCCCGCGTCGGCGACCGGTTCTGGCGCAGCGGCCGCCACCAGAACATCAAGGGCTCCGGGCTCGGCCTGTCCATCTCCCGCGCGCTGCTCGCGGCGGGCGGCGGCTCCCTCGCGTACGCGGCCCACCGCGCCGAGGAGCCGCGCGGGCTGAGGGTGACGGTGACGGTCCCCAGGACGGACCCCCGCCCACGGCCGCGCATCGGCCTGCCGGGGGACTGAGGGGGCCGTGGACCTACGGGGCGGGGACCTGGCGGTCACGCGGCGCGCCGGGAGGGGGCCGAGGGCGCGTGGACGTGCCGGGGCGAAGGTCTGGGGGGCTGCGGGCGTGCCGGGGCGGGGACCCGAGGGTCCGTGGGCGTACCCGGACGGGACCTGTGCATCACCCTCGGCCCCGCCGCGGCGAGGGCGCGACGGTTCCTGGGCGTGCCGGAACGGACGCCTTGCGGTCCGCGAGTGTGCCGAAACGGAGGCCTTGCGGTCCGAGGGTGTGCCCGGGCGAGGGCCTTGCGGTCCGCGAGTGTGCCGGGACGAGGGTCTCAGGGCTTGACGGAGCGGTAGTAGCGCCGGGCCCCCTCGTGCAGGATCAGCGGGTCGGTGTAGATCGCGGTGCGCAGGTCGACCAGCTGGGCGGAGTGGACGTGGGCGCCGATCTCGTCGCGGCTCTTGATGACGGCCCGGGTCAGCCACTCGGTGAGCCGCGGATCCACGTCCTCGCGGGTCATGAGCAGGTTGGACACGGCGATGGTCGGCACCGTCGAGCCGTCCTGCACCGCCGGATACGCCGACTCCGGCATGTTGGTCGCGCGGTAGTAGCGCGTGGCGCCGCCCTCGGCGTGCAGCCGGGCCACCAGGCCGGCGTCGATCGGCACGAACCGGAAGGCGAACTTCGAGGCGAGCTGCGTGAGCCCGTCCGTGGGCAGCCCGCCCGACCAGAAGAACGCGTCGATCGCGTGCGTACGCAGCCGGCCCGGTCCGGTGTCGATACCGTCGGCCATGGGCCGGATGCCCGTGTGCGGGTCGATACCGGCGGCCTTGAGCACCCGCTCCGCGATCAGCCGGACGCCCGACTCCGGCGGCCCGACCGCCACCCGCCTGCCCCGCAGGTCGGCCACCGAGCGGATCGGCGAGTCACGCGCCACGACGAGCTGCACGTAGTCGTCGTAGAGGCGGGCGACGCCGCGCAGCCCGGCCGCGCCCGGACCGTGGTCCAGGACGTACGTCTCCACCGCGTCGGCCGCGGCGATCGTGAAGTCGGCCTTGCGGGTCGCCACACGGCTGACGTTCTCCTGTGAACCGTCGCTGGTCAGCAACCGCACCTTCAGGTCCGGCATGTCCTTGGCGAACGCGGTGCGCAACCGCACGCCGTACTCGTGGTAGACGCCGCGCGTGGTCCCCGTACTGAAGGCGATCGTCCCCGTCGGCGGGCTCTCCCTCCACGGCAGGAGCCACCACAGCAGCAGTCCGAGGACCACGGCACCGACGGCCGCGCCCTGCAGACCACGGCGTCTGCCGACGGAGGGGAACAGCTTGGACATGCGCGCGATCCTGCCAGCCGGGTGCGGAGCTGACCAGGCCCGTGTGCCGCGCCGGGGTCCGAGAAGACGGACGGTGGGTCCTCCAGGGGGCGTGGAGGGCGGCCGGCGGGATTCGGGGGGCGGGGAAGGCGGCTGGTGGGACTCCGGGGGAGCCGGGCGGCACGGCCTTCGGAGGGGTGCGGCCGCGGTCGCGGCCGGTCCGGCTGTCGGAGGCGAAGGTTAAAGTCGCCGCATGAGTTCCTCGCCCGCCGACCTCGTCCGTCAGTTCCACCGGGCCTTCGGGCTCGACGTCCGCAGCACACCGGCCCAGGTGCCGCCCGAGCTGGCGGAACACCGGGGCGAACTGCTCGCCGAGGAGGCGGCCGAGGTGGCGGAGGTCTCGGTCGACGGCCCGCTCGACCGGCTGGCGCACGAACTGGCCGACGTGGTGTACGTGGCCTACGGCACGGCGCTGGTGCACGGCATCGACCTCGACGAGGTGATCGCGGAGATCCACCGCTCGAACATGACCAAGCTCGGCCCCGACGGCCGGATCGCCCGCCGCGCCGACGGCAAGGTGCTCAAGGGGGATCACTACGAGGCCCCGGACGTGGCGGCGGTGCTGCGCCGCCAGGGCTGGAAACCCGAGTCCGCCTGACCTGTTCCGGCACTGCCCCGGCGGCCCGAGCCGACTCGGCACGCCCGGCCGCCCCAGCGCACCGGTCCGCCCTCAGCCCACCGTCCCGGCCTCTGAGTACCGGTCCAGGCTCAGCGCACCGGACCCGACAGCTCCGCCACCGGATCGGCGGTCCGTCGTGCGGTGTGCCGGGGCGGTCTCCACCGTGCGCAGCGCACGCCCAGGACCAGTGCGAGCCCGCACAGGGCGACCACGTCCCTGAACGCGCGCCGCGTCGACGCCTCCAGGTGAGGAAACGCGAACTCCGGCACCTGTGGAACCAGCGCGGCCCAGAACCACGGCGAGCGCGTCACCGACCCGGCCTCGAACGCCCCGGCGACCAGCAGCGGCACGACCACCACCAGATAGTGCTCGTAGGACGGCCGCGACACCAGGTACGACCCCAGCATGAGCATGGCGGCCGTGTCCGCGAGCCGCGCCGGACCGGGGTCTGCGCGCCGCCAGCGCCGCCAGGCGCACACCACGCCGGCCGCGGCCGCCGCGAGCGCGACCACCTCGGCGAGGACCGGCGGCACCCCGAGCCGGGGCAGTACCGCGGGCAGCGAGCAGTCGAACGGCCGCATCAGGGCGTCACCGCCCCTGAGCAGGAACGGCAGGGTGCGGGTGAAGAAGCCGCCCGGGTCCGGCATGACCAGCGCCATTCCCACGGACAGCGCCAGCGGCAGCGTCACCATCCAGGCCAGCGCCCGCCACTGCCGGGCCAGGACCAGCAGGACGGCGACGGGCACGAGCAGTGGCTTGACCGCCACGGACAGGCCCAGGACCGCCCCGGCGACGCCCCAGCGCCCGCGGTCGGCCAGCAGCAGCGCCAGCGGCAGCGCCAGGACGCTGACGGCGGTCCAGTTGCCGAGGTCGACCAGGTGTCCGACCGGAGCCCAGCACAGCACCAGGCCGAGCAGCCCCAGCACCGCGAACCGGCTCCGCGCCGGAACCTCGAACAGCCGCACGGCACACCACCAGCCGGCCACGACCAGCCCGACGCAGACCACGGGCGCGGCGACCCTCAGCACGCCCGCGGGCAGCGCCGCCTGACCCGCGGCGAAGAGCACGGCGCTGGGGAGATACAGGAAGCGCCGGTCGGCGTACGGGGCACCGCCGTTCAGCCACACCTGCCCGGCACGGACGACGAAGGCGTTGTCCATGCCCCCCTGGGCGTGCACGACCGCCACGTGTGCCGCACGGGCCACCAGGACCGCGGCGAGGAGGGCGGCCCAGGCCGCCCCGGCCGGACGCAGCAGCCACCCCCGCAGCGCGGCGGCCGGGGCCGCGTCCGGGGCGGAGGACCGCAGGGCGTCACGAAGCTGCATCACACGTACCTGTCCGGGAGGGGCTGCCCCGAGCGGGAAGCACCGCTATGAGCGAATCCGCCCCATTCTGGGCCCGCGGCGCCCGGCCCGGAGTCAACGACCGGTCGTGTCGCGGCCCCGTGGCCGCGCCGCGCGCCCCGGTGACTCGGCCGTCCGGGTGCACTTCCGCGAGCGCCTACCCTTATGGGCATGAGCAGCATCGACCGGAGCCGAGAAGTGGGCGTCACGCGCAGCTACGAGATCCGCACCTACGGGTGCCAGATGAACGTCCACGACTCCGAGCGGCTGGCCGGGCTGCTCGAGGACGCGGGTTACGTGCGGGCCCCGGAGGGGGCGGACGGTGACGCGGACGTCGTCGTCTTCAACACCTGCGCCGTCCGGGAGAACGCCGACAACCGGCTCTACGGCAACCTCGGCCGCCTCGCGCCGAAGAAGACCCAGCGGCCCGGGATGCAGATCGCGGTCGGCGGCTGCCTGGCGCAGAAGGACCGCGACACCATCGTGAAGAAGGCGCCCTGGGTGGACGTCGTCTTCGGCACGCACAACATCGGCAAGCTGCCCGTCCTGCTGGAGCGCGCCCGCGTCCAGGAGGAGGCGCAGGTCGAGATCGCCGAGTCCCTGGAGGCGTTCCCCTCCACGCTGCCGACGCGACGCGAGAGCGCGTACGCGGCCTGGGTGTCCATCTCGGTCGGCTGCAACAACACGTGTACCTTCTGCATCGTCCCGGCGCTGCGCGGCAAGGAGAAGGACCGCCGTCCCGGCGACATCCTCGCCGAGGTCGAGACGCTGGTCGGCGAGGGCGTCTGCGAGATCACGCTGCTCGGCCAGAACGTCAACGCCTACGGCTCCGACATCGGCGACCGCGAGGCGTTCGGCAAGCTGCTGCGGGCCTGCGGGGCGATCGACGGCCTGGAGCGCGTCCGCTTCACCTCCCCGCACCCGCGTGACTTCACCGACGACGTCATCGCCGCCATGGCCGAGACACCGAACGTGATGCCGCAGCTGCACATGCCGCTCCAGTCCGGCTCCGACACGGTCCTGAAGGCGATGCGCCGCTCCTACCGCCAGGAGCGCTACCTCGGCATCATCGAGAAGGTGCGCGCCGCCATTCCGCACGCGGCGATCACCACCGACATCATCGTGGGCTTCCCCGGCGAGACCGAGGAGGACTTCGAGCAGACGCTGCACGTCGTGCGCGAGGCGCGGTTCGCGCAGGCGTTCACCTTCCAGTACTCCAAGCGGCCCGGGACCCCGGCCGCCGAGATGGACGACCAGATCCCCAAGGAGGTCGTCCAGGCACGCTACGAGCGGCTGGTCGCCCTCCAGGAGGAGATCTCCTGGGAGGAGAACAAGAAGCAGGTCGGCCGCACGCTGGAGCTGATGGTCGCCGAGGGCGAGGGCCGCAAGGACGGCGCCACGCACCGCCTGTCCGGCCGCGCCCCCGACAACCGGCTGGTCCACTTCACCAAGCCGGACCAGGACGTCCGCCCCGGCGACGTGGTCACGGTCGAGGTCACCTACGCCGCGCCGCACCACCTCCTCGCCGAGGGCCCGGTGCTCGACGTGCGGCGCACGCGCGCGGGAGACGCCTGGGAGAAGCGCACGACGGAGGCGGCGGCCAGGCCGGCGGGCGTGATGCTGGGGCTGCCGAAGATCGGCGTACCGGAGCCGCTTCCGGTCGCGGCGGCCAGCGGCTGCGGCTGCGACTGACCCCTCGCGCACACTCCGCCGGGCGTTCCCTCCTTGGCCGCCTGCCGCCTGCCGCCTGCCGCCTGCCGCCTGCCGCCTGCGGTCGGACGTCGGGCGTCGGGCGTGCATGCCGGTCGCCGGTCGCCGCGTGTCGGCCGTTCCTGCCGGTCGGTCGGCGCCGGTCGCCCCTCATGCGGGTGCGGGTCGCCGGTCGTGCGTGCCGGGTGGGAGGGACGGCAGTCCGGCGGTCGTCGTTCCGCGTTACGCTGCCGATCATGCTCGTCGCCGCCGCAGTCTGCCCCTGCCCGCCCCTCCTCGTGCCCGCGGTCGCCGAGGGAGCCGCCCCCGAACTGGACGCCGCGCGCGCCGCGTGCGCGGACGCCCTGGGAGTGCTCGCCGCCGCACGGCCGGACCGGCTGGTGGTCATGGGACCCGCCGAGCAGTCCGGGCGCGGCCCGCACCCGCAGGGCGCCCGGGGCTCGTTCCGCGGTTTCGGCGTGGACCTGGACGTACGGCTGGGCAGTGACACGGGCAGCGCACCCGAGCGCGCGCTGCCGACCTCGCTCGCCGTCGCCGCGTGGCTGCTGGAGCGGACCGGCTGGTCCGGTACCCCCGTCGAGGGGCTGGGCGTCGGCGAACCGCTGGCGACGGAACGGTGCGTGGCGGCCGGGCGGGACATCGCCTCGCGCCCGGAGCGGGTGGCCATGCTGGTGATGGGCGACGGCAGCGCCTGCCGGTCGCTGAAGGCGCCGGGGTACCTCGACGAACGGGCCGAGCCCTTCGACGCGGAGGCCGCCCGGGCACTCGGCGCGGCGGACGTGGCGGCCCTCATCGCGCTCGACGTGGAACTGGCGTACGAACTCAAGGCGTCTGGCCGTGCCCCCTGGCAGGTGCTCGCGGGTGCGGCCGAGGGCACGGGCCTCTCCGGGGCGCTCCTCTACGACGAGGCGCCGTACGGTGTGGGCTATCTGGTGGCCGCCTGGTCCTGAGCGACCGGCACCGGCCCCGAGGGTGACGGGCGGCGAGCGGCGAGCGGAGGGGCAGGCGGCGAGCGGCGGCCGGCGAGCAGCGGGCGGCGGACGACGGGCGGCCGGGAGACGCTTCGCTCCGGGCCGCCCGCCGCCCGCCCTAGGTCACCCGCCGTCTCCCGCTGCTCAGGACACGGGCGGTGGCCCTTGCGGCGGCTCCTGGGGTGCCGCCCGCCCGGTGCTGCCGCCCGGCGCCGGACCGGAGTCGGCAGGACCGCCCGTCCCTGAACCACCCGGTGCCGGCCCCGGCGCCGCCTGCGTCCCGGCGCCCTCGTCCGGGCCGGCACCCCCGGGACCGGCCGTGCCCGGGTGGGCGAGCCGGTCCATGGCCTGCTTGGCCTTGCCCGTGCCCGCGTGGATCTTGTCGCTGTACTTGCCCTTGGTCTTCTCGTCGACCACCCTCGCGGCCTTGTCGAGCCCGTGCTCGATCGAGCCCCCGTGCCGCTGCGCGAGGTCCGACACCTTGTCCCTGGCCGGGCCGAGCCTGGCCCTGACGTTGTCCAGCAGACCCATGGTTCACCTTCCCTGACGGGAGAGATCACGTGCGGGCGTCCTCGCCGGCTCCGTGCTCGGCCGCCTCGTCGGCGGACTGCTGCTTGGGGATCTCCACACCCTCGGCACCAGCACTCCCGGCCCCCTCGACCACGGCGCCGACACTCACGGCACTGTCTCCGTCGGCGTCCGGCCCCGCGGCGTTCGCCGCGTCCCTCCCCGCGTCGTCGGCGACACCGCCGTCCATGACGTCGCTGTCCGGGCCCTTGCCGTTGGTGCCATCGCCGTCCGTGGCACCGCCGTCCGTCCCGGAACCGACCTTCGCCGTGTCGGCCGGTTCCTCGGCGACCGACGCCTCCTCAGTGGCCTTCGACCTCCGAAAAAGTCGCGCGAAAACGCCCATATCAACTCCATACGTTACTCGTGCGGGCGGCATCCCGCGTGGCCCGGTGCGTCTCTACGCGGTGCGCGTACCACCGCCCGTCGGCATCCGCCCGCCGGCGTCCGGCCGCGGGAACCTCGCAACGGGCAACGACCCCGCGCGTGCGCCGTCACGTAACTCCTTCGAGGCGTCCGCCGGAGGTTTGCGAGACTGGTGCGGTGAGCAGCGCATCCCCCGCCCCCCGCGTCATCGCCGTCGTAGGCCCCACCGCGGCCGGAAAGTCCGATCTCGGCGTCTTCCTGGCCCAACGCCTCGGCGGTGAGGTCGTCAACGCCGACTCCATGCAGCTCTACCGCGGGATGGACATCGGCACCGCCAAGCTGACGCCCGAGGAGCGCGGCGGTGTCCCGCACCACCTCCTGGACGTCTGGGACGTGACCGTCACGGCCTCCGTCGCCGAGTACCAGCGGCTCGCCCGGGAACGCATCGACGCATTGCTCGCCGACGGGCGCTGGCCGATCCTGGTCGGCGGCTCCGGGCTGTATGTCCGCGGCGCCGTCGACAACCTCCAGTTCCCCGGTACCGACCCCGAGGTGCGGGCCCGGCTGGAGGAGGAGCTGACGCTGCGCGGCTCCGGGGCCCTGCACACGCGCCTCGCCGCCGCCGATCCGGAGGCCGCCCGGGCCATCCTGCCCGGCAACGGCCGCCGTATCGTCCGCGCGCTGGAGGTCATCGAGATCACCGGCCAGCCCTTCATGGCGAACCTCCCGGGCCACGACTCCGTCTACGACACCGTGCAGATCGGCGTCGACGTGGCGCGCCCCGAACTGGACGAGCGCATCGCGCGCCGGGTCGACCGGATGTGGGACGCCGGGCTCGTGGAGGAGGTGCGCGCGCTGGAGGCACACGGCTTGCGCGCCGGGCGCACGGCCTCCCGCGCACTCGGCTACCAGCAGGTCCTCGCGGCGCTCGCGGGCGAATGCACACAGGAGGAGGCGCGCGCGGAGACGGTGCGTGCCACCAAACGCTTCGCGCGCCGCCAGGACTCCTGGTTCCGGCGCGACCCGCGCGTGCACTGGCTGAGCGGGGGCGCCACGGACCTCCGGGAACTTCCCGACCTGGCGCTGGCGTTGGTCGAACGACCGGTTACAGCCTGATCACGTGATGGCATCGGGAAGCCCAGGCCGTCATCCAGGCCTCCGGCGCCGTGCCATCATCGAGCTTCGATCGACGAATGAGTCCTAGTTGGGAGGGCGCGTGGCGATGGAGGCCGGCCCTCGCGACACCGCACAAGGCACCGAGCGCATCACCGTGGAGCACGCCGTCCCGGAGCCGGACGACGACTCACTGAGTCCCGACGGCCCCGACGAGACCCAGGGCGGCGTCACCGCCGACGGCCCGGAGCCCGAGGAGATGTTCGCCGGGCCCGAGGTCGAGGTCGAGCTGCGTCCGCAGCGGCGGCTGCGCATCTGGCAGCTCGCCCCCATCGTGGGCCTGGCCGCCGTCGGCTCCCTGATGTTCGCCTTCCCGCTGGCCTTCGACGGCGACAGCGGAGCGATGATCGCCATGCTGGGGCTGCTGATCTGCTCCTGCGCGGCCGGCTGGGGCACGATGGCCGCCCGTCGCGTCGGGTACACCTGGCCGGGACTGCCGCCGCGAGGGACCGGCCGGCGACCCGACTGGCGCCTGATCGGCGCCTACGTCCTGCTGGTCGCCGTGGTCGTCGTCCTGGCGGTCTGGCGGGTCGCCGGGCTCCGCTGAGCGCGGCCCGCACACCGACGCGGCCCGCACGCCGACGAGGCCCGCGCCTGGCAGCGCCCGCACCTCGGCAGCCCTCGCACCTGAGCAGCGTGCGCACGCCGGCGCCGGTGCTGCGCGCGAGGCCCCGGCCGTGGTCGTACGGGGTGATGTCGTACCCACCCCGTACGATCGAGGCATGAGCACCCGTATCGCCTTTCTCAAGGGACACGGCACGGAGAACGACTTCGTGATCGTCCCCGACCCGGAGAACGCCGTGGAGCTGTCCCCGGCCGCCGTCGCCGCCCTGTGCGACCGCCGCGCGGGCATCGGCGGCGACGGCGTGCTGCACGTCGTGCGCGCCGCCGCGCACCCGGAGGCCCGGGAGATGGCGGCCGAGGCGGAGTGGTTCATGGACTACCGCAACGGCGACGGCTCGGTCGCGGAGATGTGCGGCAACGGCGTACGCGTGTTCGCGCGCTACCTCCAGCACGCCGGGCACGCGGCGGAGGGTGACCTCGCCATCGCCACGCGCGGGGGCGTGAAGACGGTGCACATCGCCAAGGACGGTGACATCACGGTGGGCATGGGCAGGGCCCGGCTCCCCGAGGGCGACGTCACGGTGAGCGTCGGCGAGCGCGCCTGGCCCGCCCGCAACGTCAACATGGGGAACCCGCACGCGGTCGCCTTCGTCGACGACCTCGCGGACGCGGGGGACCTGCTCTCCCCGCCCCCGTTCCGCCCGGCCGCCGCCTACCCGGACGGTGTGAACGTCGAGTTCGTGGTCGACCGAGCCCCCCGCCACGTGGCGATGCGGGTGCACGAGCGAGGTTCCGGCGAGACCCGGTCGTGCGGCACCGGCGCGTGTGCCGTCGCCGTGGCGGCGGCCCGCCGCGACGGCGCCGACCCGACCACCACCGGCACCCCGGTGACATACCGGGTCGACGTGCTCGGCGGCACCCTGGTCATCACCGAGCGGCCGGACGGCGAGATCGAGATGACCGGTCCGGCGGTGATCGTCGCCGAGGGCGAGATCGACGCGGAGTGGCTGGAAACAGCGGCTGTCTGACCTCGGACCTGCCCGGGACATCACAGGCCCGGACGTACCGCGGAGGGACACGATCCAGGCCGACGGCCCAGGTGGCGGCGGGAATCCACGGAGCCCCGCCTGACCCCTGACCGAAAACCGTAAACCTCCGGAACCGTCGCTCGAATGGGTGATCCGTTTCACGCTCTCCGAGAGGCGGTCGGCGGAGTGTGCTGGGCTCGGTAGCATCAAGCACCGGCCCGGACGGGGGATCCGACGCCAACCCCTGAGCCGCGTACGCCCTGGGGCACCCCGTCCGCCGGTCCACGCAGCCGGAGGTGCCCATGAGTGCGGATGCCACAAACCCTGCGGCCCCGGGCCCGGTGGCGCCGTCGGCGCCCCGGAGGCGGGCCCGCCCGCGGATCGACCTGCGCCGTCTGGGCCGGGCCGCTCTGCTCGGCCCCACCGCCCGCGACCGCCTCCCCGACGCCATCGGGCACGTCGTCGAGGCGCACCGCGCCCACTTCCCCGACGCCGACCTCGAACCGCTGCGCCGCGCCTACCTCCTGGCCGAGTCCTCGCACCGCGGCCAGATGCGCAAGAGCGGCGAGCCCTACATCACCCATCCGCTCGCCGTCACCCTCATCCTCGCGGAACTCGGCGCCGAGACCACCACGTTGACGGCGTCCCTGCTGCACGACACGGTCGAGGACACCGACGTCACGCTGGACCAGGTCGGCGAGGAGTTCGGCGCGGAGGTCCGCTACCTCGTCGACGGCGTCACCAAACTGGAGAAGGTCGACTACGGCGCCGCCGCCGAACCCGAGACCTTCCGCAAGATGCTCGTCGCCACCGGCAACGACGTCCGTGTGATGTCGATCAAGCTCGCCGACCGGCTGCACAACATGCGCACCCTCGGCGTCATGCGCCCCGAGAAACAGGCCCGCATCGCCAAGGTGACCAGGGACGTGCTCATCCCGCTGGCCGAACGGCTCGGCGTGCAGGCGCTCAAGACCGAACTGGAGGACCTGGTCTTCGCCATCCTCCACCCGGAGGAGTACGAACACACCCGCGAACTGATCGCGGAGAACGCGAGTCGCCCGAACGACCCGCTCACCGAGGTCGCCGAACAGGTCCGCGGCGTACTGCGCGAGGCCGGTATCTCCGCCGAAGTCCTGGTCAGGCCGCGCCATTTCGTCTCCCTGCACCGCGTGGCCCGCAAACGCGGCCGACTGCGCGGCTGCGACTTCGGACGGGTGCTCGTGCTGGTGAACGAGGACGCCGACTGCTACGCCGTCCTCGGTGAACTGCACACCTGCATGACGCCGGTCGTCGCCGAGTTCAAGGACTTCATCGCCGTACCCAAGTTCAACCTGTACCAGTCGCTGCACACCGCGGTGGCTCTCCCGCCGTCCCGCACGGACACGCCCGACGGCACGGTCACGGACGGCCAGGTCGTCGAAGTCCTCATCCGCACCCACCAGATGCACCAGACCGCCGAGGCCGGCGTCGTCGCGCTCGGCAACCCCTACGCGCCCTGCGCGCAGCCCGCCGAGGACCCGTCGGCGGCCGACGGCGAGCGCGTCGACCCGACCCGGCCCGGCTGGCTCTCCCGGCTGCTCGACTGGCAGCAGGCGGCACCCGACCCGGACACCTTCTGGTCCACACTGCGCGAGGACCTCGCACAGGACCGCGAGATCACCGTCTTCCGCCCAGACGGCGGCACGCTCGGCCTCCCCGCCGGCGCCAGCTGCGTGGACGCCGCCTACGCGCAGTACGGCGAGGACGCGCACGCGTGCATCGGCGCCCGGGTCAACGGACGTCTGGCCAGGCTGAGCACCGTCCTCCAGGACGGCGACACCGTTCAGCTCCTGATGGGCCAGGACCCCGCCTCCGAGCCGTCCAGGGAGTGGCTCGAGCACGCCCACACCCCCGTCGCCCGCATCGCCATCCAGCGCTGGCTGGCGGCCCACCCCGCCCCGGCCGAGGACCCGCCGGAGACCCGCGAGGTGGTCCCCGGCGGCGCGACGGACACCGCGGCGGGCTTCGATCGGTCCGCCGGGTCGGACGGATCCGACAGTTCGGACGGGCCGCACCGGCCACACGGGTCGCTCGGGTCGCTCGGGTCGGACGGAACCGTTGAGCCCGATGGGGCCGATGGGGCCCACCTGGTCGAGGGTGCCGACCGGATCGGCGGCGCCGACGGGGCCGTGTCACCCGCACCGGACGGCGGCCGCGCCGGCACGGCGACCGTGGTCGTCGCCGACCGGCCCCGCGCCACCGTGCGGCTCGCCGGCTGCTGTACGCCCGTACCGCCCGACGAGATCACCGCCTTCGCGGTTCGCGGGGGCGCGGTGACCGTGCACCGCGTCGAGTGCGCGACGGTCGCGCGGATGAAGAGCGCGGGGCGCGCGGAGATCGACGTGCGATGGGGAGACACCGCCGCCTGCCGCGTCACCCTGCTCGCCGAATCGTTCGGCCGCCCCCACCTGCTCGCCGACCTGACCGAGGCCATCGCCCTGGAGGGCGTCGAGATCGTCTCGGCCACCGTGGCCCCGCCGACCCAGCAGCGCGTCCACCACACGTACACCCTGCACCTCCCCGACGCGGCGCGTCTGCCCTCCCTCATGCGGGCGATGCGCAATGTCCCGGGTGTCTACGACGTGAGCCGCGCCCAGCCGCAGCCGCCGGACAACTGAACGGGCGCACACCACGCGCGCGCACTCCTTGCGCGCCCCGGGAAAGCTCGCACGCTCCGGGAAAGCTCGCACGCTCCGGGAAAGCTTCCGCGCGCCGGCGCAGCGCCGTGCGTACTCCCGAAGGCCCCGTTCGGGTGGGACGGGCGCGCGTCGCCGCAGTGGCGGCGCCGCGCGCTGATAGCCGTGGTGCATGCCGCGCACCCCCCGTTCCCGCGTCCCGTGCCGTCCCGGGACCCTCAGGGCGACCCTCCTCGCGTCCGCCGCCTCCGTCTGCCTCCTCGCCGCGAGCGCCCCGCCCACCGCGCTCGGCCTGGGCGACCGGCTCTTCCCCGACCTGGGCAACCCCGGGTACGACGTGACGTCGTACGACCTCGCCTTCATCTACCCCGGGGACAACAGCAAGCCGCTGCGGGCCGTCACCACCATCGAGGCCCGGGTGACCCACGACCTGGAACGCGTCAACCTCGACTTCGCGCACGGCGAGGTCGACTCCGTGGAGGTCGACGGCCTGCCGGCCACGTTCGCCACCGCGGGGGAGGACCTGGTGGTCACCCCGCGGGTCCCGCTGCCCGAGCACAGCTGGATGCGCATCACGGTGCACCACACCAGCGACCCGGTGTCCGAGAAGGGCCGGGACGGCGGCTGGGTGCGCACCACGGACGGCCTCGCCATGGCCAACCAGGCCGACGTCGCCCACCTCGTGTTCCCGTGCAACGACCACCCCTCCGACAAGGCGATGTTCACCTTCCACGTCACCGCCCCCGAGGGATACACGGCCGTCGCCAACGGCCTGCCCGGCACAGTCGCCAGGGCGGGCCGGTCGACCACCTGGACGTACCGCACCCGGCACCCCATGGCCACCGAGCTGGCGCAGGTCTCCATCGGCCGTTCCACCGTGCTGCACCGCACCGGCCCGCACGGCCTGCCCCTGCGGGACGTCGTCCCCACCAAGGACCGCAAGGCGCTGGAACCGTGGCTGGCCAGGACGCCCGACCAGATCGCCTGGATGGAGAGCAAGGTCGGACGCTATCCGTTCGAGACGTACGGCCTGCTCATGGCGTCGGCCACCACCGGCTTCGAACTGGAGACACAGACCCTCTCGCTCTTCGAGAGAGAGCTGTTCACCGACCCCGCCTGGCCGAAGTGGTACGTGGAGTCCGTCATGGTGCACGAACTGTCGCACCAGTGGTTCGGCGACAGCGTCAGCCCGCGCAGCTGGTCCGACCTGTGGCTCAACGAGGGACACGCGACCTGGTACGAGGCCCTGTACGCCGACGAGAAGGCGCACAAGTCGATGGAGGCCCGTATGAAGGCCGCCTACGGGGTCTCCGACCGCTGGCGCGAGGCCGGCGGGCCGCCCGCGTTCCCCAAGCCGCCCAAGGCCGGTCAGAAGATCGGCATCTTCCGCGCGAACGTCTACGACGGCGCCGCGCTCGTCCTGTACGCCCTGCGCCAGGAGATCGGCAGGCCGGCCTTCGAGCGCCTGGAGCGCGCCTGGGTGCGCGACCACCGGGACTCCACGGCGAACACGGCGGACTTCGAACGCCTGGCCTCCGCCGTCGCCGGACGTGACCTCAGCGGCTTCTTCAAGGCCTGGCTCTACGGTGCCAAGACGCCACCCATGCCCGGCCACCCGGACTGGACGCAGGCGCCGCCCCCGAAGGCCGCGCAGAAGAAGGTGGCCGGCAAGAAGGCGGCCGACGAGAAGGCCGCGCAGGGCGGGACAGTGCGGCAGGCGGTGGCGCGGAGGAGGCAGTGAGAGGCACCAGTCGGAGGAAGCAGTGAGGGGACGCGGGAAGGGGGCGGCGGCCGGGAATAACGCCGTGACGAGACGGGCCGTGCCGTGCGACCATCATCGGGTCGGCACGGCACGGCGCACGGGAATCTCCCGGGGCTCCCGAGCGTTGTGAGAAGTGACGGAACGGCTGTCGAAGTACGTCGGTTCTCGCCGCGACTCCGTCGCCGCACCAAGGATTCCCAACGACGTAAGGACCCAATGACCTCCTCTTCTTCCTCTTCCCAGGCCACCAAGCGCCTCGCGCACACCCATCCCGAAGGTCTTCGGGCCGATGCCCTGATGGAAGAGGACGTCGCCTGGAGCCACGAGATCGACGGAGAGCGGGACGGCGATCAGTTCGACCGCTCCGAGCGCGCGGCCCTGCGCCGTGTCGCGGGCCTCTCCACCGAGCTCGAGGACGTCACCGAGGTCGAGTACCGGCAGCTCCGCCTGGAGCGGGTGGTGCTCGTCGGCGTCTGGACGTCGGGGACCGTGCACGACGCGGACAACTCCCTGGCCGAGCTGGCCGCCCTCGCGGAGACCGCCGGCGCGGTCGTGCTCGACGGCGTGATCCAGCGCCGCGACAAGCCCGACGCGGCCACCTACATCGGCTCCGGCAAGGCCGGCGAGCTGCGTGACATCGTCCTGGAATCGGGCGCGGACACCGTCATCTGCGACGGTGAGCTGAGCCCGGGGCAGCTGATCCACCTCGAGGACGTCGTCAAGGTCAAGGTCATCGACCGCACGGCCCTGATCCTGGACATCTTCGCCCAGCACGCCAAGTCCCGGGAGGGCAAGGCGCAGGTCGCGCTCGCGCAGATGCAGTACATGCTGCCGCGGCTGCGCGGCTGGGGTCAGTCGCTGTCCCGGCAGATGGGCGGCGGCAAGGGCGGCGGTCTCGCCACCCGAGGTCCCGGTGAGACCAAGATCGAGACGGACCGGCGGCGGATCCGCGAGAAGATGGCCAAGATGCGCCGGGAGATCGCGGCCATGAAGACGGGCCGTGAGATCAAGCGCCAGGAGCGACGCCGCCACAAGGTGCCCTCCGTCGCCATCGCCGGCTACACCAACGCCGGCAAGTCCTCCCTGCTCAACCGCCTCACCGGCGCGGGCGTCCTGGTCGAGAACGCGCTGTTCGCGACCCTGGACCCGACCGTGCGCCGGGCCGAGACGCCGAGCGGGCGGCTGTACACGCTGGCCGACACGGTCGGCTTCGTCCGGCACCTGCCGCACCACCTGGTCGAGGCGTTCCGCTCCACCATGGAGGAGGTCGGTGACTCCGACCTGATCCTGCACGTGGTGGACGGCTCGCACCCGGACCCCGAGGAGCAGCTGGCCGCCGTGCGCGAGGTGATCAGGGACGTCGGCGCCACCGACGTGCCCGAGATCGTCGTGGTGAACAAGGCGGACGCGGCCGACCCGCTGGTGCTGCAGCGGCTCCTGCGCATGGAGAAGCACTCGATCGCCGTTTCGGCCCGTACCGGCCGGGGCATCGCCGAGCTGCTCGCCTTGATCGACGGCGAGCTGCCCCGGCCCGCCCTGGAGATCGAGGCGCTGGTGCCCTACACCCACGGCAAGCTGGTCGCCCGTGCGCACACCGAGGGCGAGGTGATCTCCGAGGAGCACACCGCGGAGGGCACCCTGCTGAAGGCCCTGGTGCACGAGGAGCTGGCCGCGGATCTGGCACCGTACACGCCGGTTCCCGCGCTCTGACCCGCTCGCCGTCCGCCACCGGGTGAGCACACGGGCCCGCCCCCTTCGCGCGAAGGGGGCGGGCCCGTGTCGTGTCGGCGTGGTGCCCAGGTCACCGGCCGCCGTAGGTCCGGCTCATGTTCTCGTACAGGGACTCGGCGCCCTTGCCCAGCTGCGGGCCGGCCAGCCAGGTGTTGTCGGACGGGCCGATGGAGGTGTTGGAGACCATGACGGTCTTCCCGCCGGCCACGCGGAACCAGCCGCCGCCGGACGAACCGCCGGTCATGGTGCACCCGATGCGGTACATCGTCGGCAGGGACGGGCTGAGCGACAGCCGGCCCGGCCGGTCCAGACACCGGAACATCTTCAGACCGTTGTACGGCGGTGCGGCCGGGTACCCCCACGCGCCCATCGTGGCGACCTGGGGCGCCTGCGGTGCGGAGAAGTCCACGTCCAGTGCCGCCCCGACCGTCTCCTCCAGCGACTTCGCACCGGACTCCGGCTTCACGTGCAGCACGGCGTAGTCGTACGCGGCACCCGCACCGCCCGTCTCGGAGCCGCCCTGGATCCACTGGCCCGAGGTGGAGGCCCAGTCCGCCCACCAGGCGCCGTAGGGAGCGACCTCCGTGGGGCTGGCGTCGCCCAGCTCGGACGCGGACCGGCCGAGGTCGTTGTAGGCCGGGACGAACGCGATGTTGCGGTACCAGCCGCCGCCCTGCCCGGCGTGCACGCAGTGCCCCGCCGTCCACACCAGGTTCGACTTGCCCGGGTGGTTGACGTCCTTGACGACCGTGCCGGAGCAGACCATCGAACCCTGGGGCGAGTCGAAGAAGACCTTGCCGACCGGGGCCGCGTGCTGGTGGTACGGGGTCTGCTCGGCCTGGGCCTGCACGGGCGGCGGCGCCGGGTCGCTGACCCCCTGGTCCGCGGCGGCGTCCTTGGTGGAGACCGTCTTGTTGGCCTCCTTGGCGGATTTCATCCGGTCGGGTTTCCAGAGCCCCTTGATCACCGGGTTGACGAAGTCCTTGGCCGCGCTGAGCCACTTGTCCTTGTCCCAGTTCTTCCAGCCGCCGTCGCGCCACTGGTCGACGTCGATCCCGTGTTCCTTGAGCTTGTTCGCGAGATCGGCCGGGATCCGGGCCTTGCCGTCGCCGCTGTCCGCGGCCTGCGAGGCGCCGACGTCGGGCTTGCCGCTCGCGTCGTCCTTGCCCGAGTCGTTGCAGGCGGTGGCGGTGAGCGTCAGAGCCGCGACGAGCCCGGTGGCGGCGAGGGCGGTGCCCCGTCGCGTGCGCCGGGGCACCGAGGAGGTAGATGTGGAACGCATGGTGCGATGAACCCCCGTTGGTTCGTGTTCTGTTGTGCGCGTTACGTCTGCGTGTTGCGTCTGCGTGTCAGGTCGGCCGGGCGTGTCTGTGTGTTCTGTCTTCGTGCTTCAGCGCGTGGCTGGGCGGGAGTGCTGGCCCGAGCTGAAACGCAACGGCCTTATGTCATGAACTTGTCAGAGTGACATGGGTCGGTTCCGTGCGGAACCACCGGCGGACGACACCCCACTATGCACGGGGCGCCGAGTACGAACGGCGGTGGGGTGGTGAAGGTTCTTGTCGGACACCCCACCGCCGCCGTCCGGTTCACCGGCTGGTTCGGGGCGCGCTCACCGCCCGGCGAACTTCTTGCTGACCGAGGCGTAGACCCCCTTGGCCACCGTGCCCAGCCGCGGACCGGCCAGCCAACCGGCCGTCACCGGGCCGATCGAGGTGTTGGAGACCAGTGCGGGCTTGCCGTCCGCGCCCTTCTCGACCCAGCCGCCACCGGAGGAGCCACCGGTCATGGTGCAGCCGATGCGGTACATCGTCGGGTCGGAGGCCGTGACCGACAGTCGTCCCGGCTTGTCCTGGCACTGGTACAGCGACTGCCCGTCGTAGGGCCGCGCGGCCGGGTAGCCGGTCGCCGTGATGTTCTGCACCTTCGGTACGGCCGGGGCGTCGAAGTTCACCGGGAGCGCGGAACCGACGGTCTCCTCCAGGGACTTGCCGTTCCCGCCCTTCTCCGGCGTCACGTGGATGACGGCGAAGTCGTAGCTCGCCCCCTGCCCGCCGGTCGCACCGCCCTGCTCGATCCACTGGTCGGAGGTCTGCGCCCAGTCGCCCCACCACACGCCGTACGGAGCGACCTGCTCCCGGGCCGCGCCCTGCAACTGGGCGGTGCTCCGGCCCGCGTCGTTGTACGACGGGACGAAGGCGATGTTGCGGTACCAGCCGCCCTTCTTGCCGGCGTGCACGCAGTGCCCCGCCGTCCACACCAGGTTGGACTTGCCGGGGTGGGCCGGGTCCTCGACGACCGTCGCCGAGCAGACCATCGTGCCCTCGGGGGAGTCGAAGAAGACCTTGCCCGCCGTCGCCGCGTTGGCGTGGTAGGGCGGCGCCACCTTCAGCGCCTTCACGGGCGCCGGCGTCGGGTCCGTGACACCCTGGTCACCGGAGATGTCGTTGGTGTCCACGCCCTTGTCCGGGTCGTTGGCCCGGCGCATCCGGTCCGGGTTCCACAGGCCCTGGATGATCGGGTTGACGAAGTCGTTCGCCTCGCGCAGCCAGTCGTCCTTGTTCCAGTTCTTCCAGGCGCCGTTCTTCCACTTGTCGATGTCGATCCCGTGCTCTTTGAGCTTCTTGCGGATGTCGTCCGGGATCTTGATCTTGCCGTCGCCCGTGGCGCCCGAGTCGCCGGCGGCCGTGGAGGCGGAGGGCTTGCCCGCCGCGCCGGTGTCGTCCGAGTTGCAGCCGGTGGCGGTGAGCGCCAGGGTCGAGACCAGAGCGACGGCGGCCAGCACCGGGGAGGCCGTGCGCCGGGCGCGCCCTCCCCCGCGAGCGGTGACGGACGGGCGTATGGGTCGCATGTTTCGACTCCCCCTGCTGTGAACGGACTTGCTGACACCGCCGTGCCCCGCCCCGATCCCGGACGGCATGCGGGCGGGGACCACGGCGGCGGAACGGCACCACACACTATGCGGTCGCTGTGGGCGACTGCCCACGGAACGGCAACGGTTCGGATACAAGCCGTCTGACCTGGCCAACCATCCGCGGATCTACCGGTTGGGCGTCGCTTCACCCAGTGGGGAGCGGAAACGCCGCCGGTACTCGGTGGGCGTCGTCCCGAGCCTGCGGCGGAACGCCCGCACGAGCGTGTCCGTCGTCCCGAACCCGCACACCGTCACGATGCGTTCAAGGGTCGCGTCGGTGGACTCCAGCTGACCACGCGCCGCTTCCACCCGGGCCGCTTCCACGTAGGCGCTGGGGGTCGTGCCCAGTTCGGCCTTGAAGACACGGGTGAGCTGCCGCTCGCTGAGATGGACGTGCTCGGCCAGGTCCGCCACGGTGAGGGGGCCGTCGAGGTGGCGCAGGATGTGGTGGCGGAGCTCCTCGACGCGCCGCGTCCGGGAGACGGGTTCCAGAGGAACGCTGAACTGGCTCTGCCCGCTCGGCCGCTTCAGGTACATCACCAGCTGCCGGGCAACGCGGAGCGCGATCGTCTCGCCGAAGTCGTCGGCGACGAGGGCGAGCGACAGGTCGAGGCAGGCGCTGATCCCCGCGCCGGTCCAGGTATCACCCTCCCGGATGAAGATCGGATCGGCGTCGACCTCCACCGCCGGGTGCTCGTCGGCCAGTTGCCGCGCGGTCGACCAGTGGGTGGTGGCGCGCTTGCCGTCGAGGAGGCCGGCGGCGGCCAGGAGGTGCGCCCCGACACAGACGGAGGTGATTCTCCGCGCCCGGCGGGCGAGCGTCTTCACCCGCTCGACCACCGCCGGATCGGTGCGGGCCCGTACGCCGCACCCGCCGTCGCCGTCCGTCTCGACCGAGCCGGGCACCAGCAGGGTGTCGATACCGCTGCCCGCCACCTCGTCGAAGGTGGTGTCGGGCAGCACGCGCACCCCGGCGGAGGTCGTGACAGGGTCCATGGTCTCCGCGGCGAGGACCACCCGGTAGCCCGTCGGTCCCGGCATCTCCCGCCGCACCAGCGAGAAGACCTCGGGCGGGCCGGTGACGTCGAGCAGGTCGACGCCTTCGAAGAGAACGATGACGACGAGTCGTTCCACGACGCTCAAGGGATCTCCGCCCAGCCGGTGCGAGTGAGGCCCGGTACGAGGCCCGGCCCTTGGGTGGGACCCCGGGGGCCGGGCCCGAGACCGGGGTCTGATGTCCGGATCTGCATGTTAGGCGACATTGCCGACACGCGGCGGTGGCTCGTACGTTCGTACGCGTGGCCGGCCCCCTCCGCACGGGCGGGCTCCGCACGACGGATCCGAGTGACAGCTCGGTGCATCTGCTGAGGGGTATTTCCATGACCACGACGACGACCCTGCGTGAACTCAACGGCTTCGACGAGACACCGCCGTCGCTCGCCGACTCCACCCTGATCCTCGTCGACTACCAGAACACCTACGTCGGCGGCGTGATGGAACTGGAGGGCTGGCAGGCCGCGCTCGACTCCGCCGCCGCCCTGCTGGCCCGGGCCCGGCAGGCCGGCGCGCACGTCATCCACGTCGTCAACGACGGCGGCGAAGGCACCCCGTACGACATCAGGGCGGAGATCGGCCGGATCCACCCGAGCGTGGCACCGGCCGAGGGCGAGCCCGTCGTCGTGAAGAAGGTGCCGAACGCGTTCGTCGACACCGAACTGGGCGAGCACGTCGACGCCGCCGGCCACAAGGATGTCGTAGTCATCGGGTTCATGACGCACATGTGCGTGCTGTTCACCGTGGAAGGCGCGTTCCTGCGGGGCAACCGCGCCACGGTGGTCGCCGACGCGTGCGCCACGCGCCCGCTCGGAGCGGCGGGCACCTGGCTGGGCGCGCGCCAGGTCCACCACGCCGCGCTGGCCACCGTCGGGGACCTCTACGGGATCGTCGTCGAGTCGGGGGCGTCCTTGAGCTGACGCGGCGGAGTCCCTGACTCGGCACGGGGGAGTGCCTGGCCCTGTCCCGGTGGTTCACTCCTGCCGGTACCCGGGTCCTGCCAGTGCCACTGGTGCCCATGTCCCTGCAGCGTCACTGGTGCCCGTGACGCTGCCGAGTCAGGACCCCGCGAACCATCTCGCGCCCACCCGTAACCGTACGGATCATCCGCGGTTATAGCGGTGGGGTCCCCGCTGTCCATGACCAGACCCACGCGCCCTCGACCGCCGCGCCGCACCGCCGACGACACCGTCGCCAACGCTCTGGAGCTCGCCGGGTGTTCGGCCTCTCCGGCGCCGCGACATCGACGCCACGCGGCCGAGGAGACCGCAGGCGAGCGATGCCATGCGCCGGTGGGGCCTGGAGTTCGGCCCGCCGCCGGGGCGGAGGCCGACGCCTTGGGACACCGGAGGACAGGGAGCCGCAGCGGTGACGGAGTCTGTTGAGGCCGCGCACGAGGGGTGCGCGTCGGGAGACGCGCGCCTCCTGCACGACGGGATCCTGCGGCGCCAGTCCGCGCGCGAGTCGGCGGCGCGCACCTATGCGCGTGCCCTGCCGATCGTGCCGGTCAGGGCGCGCGGACTCACCATCGAAGGAGCGGACGGCCGCCGCTACCTGGACTGCCTCTCGGGCGCGGGCACCCTGGCCCTGGGACACCACCACCCCGTCGTCCTGGAAGCCGTCCGCGACGTCCTCGACTCCGGCGCGCCCCTGCACGCCCTCGACCTGGCCACTCCCGTCAAGGACGCCTTCGTCACCGAGCTGTTCCGCACCCTGCCGCCCGGGCTGGGCGAGCGGGCCCGCGTACAGTTCTGCGGCCCGGCGGGGACGGACGCCGTGGAGGCCGCCTTCAAGCTGGTCCGCGCCGCCACCGGACGCACCGGCATCATGGCCTTCGCCGGTGCCTACCACGGGATGACGGACGGCGCGCTCGCCGCGTCGGGGCACGCCCCGGACGTACGGGTCACCCGGCTGCCCTACCCGCAGGACTACCGCTGCCCCTTCGGCGTCGGCGGCCCCCGCGGGGCCGAACTCGCGGCCCGCTGGGCGGAATCCGTGCTGGACGACCCCAAGTCCGGAGTGCCGCTGCCCGCCGGGATGATCCTCGAACCCGTGCAGGGCGAGGGCGGCGTGCTCCCCGCGCCGGATGCCTGGATGCGCCGCATCCGGCAGCTCACCGAGGAGAGGTCCGTCCCCTTGATCGCCGACGAGGTCCAGACCGGAGTCGGCCGCACCGGCGCCTTCTGGGCGGTGGACCACAGCGGGGTGACACCGGATGTGATGGTGCTCTCGAAGGCCATCGGCGGCAGCCTGCCGCTGGCCGTCGTCGTGTACCGCGACGACCTCGACGTGTGGCCACCGGGCGCCCACGCGGGAACCTTCCGCGGCAACCAGCTCGCCATGGCCGCGGGCACAGCCACCCTGGCGTACGTCCGCGAGAACCGCCTCGCCGAACGCGCCGCGACCCTCGGCGCCCGCATGCTCTCCCGCCTTCGCGAACTTTCCAGTCAGCACCCGTGCGTCGGAGACGTACGCGGCCGCGGACTGATGCTCGGCCTCGAACTGGTCGATCCGGAGGCGGGGGCGGGCGCGGGCACGGCGGCAGGGGCGGCGGCGAACGCGGGCACAGGCACAGGCACGGGCGCGGTGCCGGAAGGGGGCAGCGGTATGGGCGCCGAAACCACTGGCCCGGCGGAAGCGTCCGCGCCGGGCGACTGCACCGCACGGCCCATCGCGCTGCCGGCCGACCACGGGCGGCGCCCGCCGCCCGCCGCGCCCGAGATCGCCGCGGCCGTGCAAAGAGAGTGCCTGCGCCGGGGCCTCATCGTCGAACTCGGCGGACGTCACGCGAGTGTCGTACGCCTCCTGCCCCCGCTGACCCTCACCGACGAGCAGTCGGCGGCGGTGCTCGACAGGTTGGCCGACGCGGTCGAAACGGTGGCCCGGAGCGACACCGGACGAGTGGGAGGGCGGTCCCGGCTGCCCGGACGGCAACTGCCGCCGACGGGCTGCCCCGACGGAGCCGGCTAGCGCCCGACGGCAGCCCCCAGCAGCAGCCGGTGAACCGATCGACGGAAGCGGGCCACACGCCCGCACCCGCTTCGGCCGCTGAGGCGGGCACGCCAGAAGCCCGAGCACGCCAGAAGCCCGAGCACGCCAGAAGCCCCGAGCACCCCAGAAGACGCGGCCGAAGCGGACGAGTCCCGGCCCCGACACCGAGGAACCGCCTTGAACACCACGCCCACACACCGCGGTCACTCCGTACCTCCTCTCGAGACGGACGAGACGGACGAGACCCATGGGACCAGCGAGACCAGCGCGACCAGCGCGACCAGCGAGACCCACGAGACAAGCGAGGCCGCAGAGGCGACCCGGGCCACCGAGGCGACCGATGCCAGCGAAACCCCCGAGGCAAGCGAAACCACCGAGGCGTCCGCGACGATCCCTCTTCAGCCGAGCGGCCCCTCTCCCCACCAGCCACCTCAGGTGGCAACCCCCTCCGATCACTCCCTCCAGGCCGACCCGCTGGAGCACCCCGACCCGTCCACCGCCGCCCACGCCGCAGGCGTCGAGAACCTGCTGCGCTGCTGGGTTCGCGAGACCGACGTCCCCGACCCTCATGACGGCGTCCTCCGACACGGCGGCGTCCTCCGCATCCCGCTCCCCGCAAGTGGCACCGCGCTCCTCGTGCCGGTCCGCCACTGGTCCCCGACCGGCTGGCACCGCTTCGGGCCGGCGCGCCTGGCCCACGCGCCCGAGTCCGCCGCACCGGCGGACGCCGTCACGGTCGCCGCGCTCCTCGTCCGGGAAGCCGTCCCTCCCGCCGCCGCACCCCTGTCACCGCAATCGTCGACGGCTCGCGCCCGTACGGCGCCCCAGGCCGAAGCGACCGATCTGGTAGCCCGCGTCGCCGACTCCGTCCGGCGTACCGCTCTCTTCCTCACCGACCGCCGCGAGCGCCCCTGTGACGGACCTGACCGTTTCCTCTCCGCGGAACAGTCCCTTCTCTTCGGACATCCGTTGCATCCGTCGCCCAAGAGCCGAGAGGGCTTCTCGGAAGCCGAAGTCCCGCACTACTCACCCGAGTCGCGAGGCTCCTTCTCCTTGCACTGGATGGCGGTGGCGCCTTCCGTACTCGCCACCGACTCGGCCTGGACGGAGGCCGGGCGCCCCGTGCCCGCCGACCGCGTCACCGCACGGCTCGCCGGACCAGAGCTGCGGGCCCCCGACGGGCATGCCGTTCTGCCTCTGCACCCTTGGCAGTTGCGCGAGGTACTGCATCGCCCCGAAGCGGTGGCACTCCTCGACGCGGGACTGCTGCGTGACCTCGGGCCGCACGGCCCTGCCTGGCATCCCACCTCTTCCGTACGAACCGTCCACCGCAGCGGCGCGCCCGCCATGCTCAAACTGTCCCTGGCCCTGCGCATCACCAACTCCCGTCGGGAGAACCTCCGTAAGGAGCTGCACCGCGGCGTCGAGGTCCACCGCCTGCTGCGCAGCGGCCTCTCCCAGCAGTGGCGGGTCGCCCACCCCGGCTTCGACATCGTGCGCGACCCGGCCTGGCTGGCGGTCGACGGCCAGGACGGCGCTCCCGTGCCCGGACTGGACGTGATGATCCGTCACAACCCTTTCGGTCCGGCGGACGACGTGTCCTGCGTCGCCGGCCTCGTCGCCCCCCGGCCGTACCCCTGGAGCGGGCCGTGCCCGCCACCGGCACGGAGCCGGCCCCAGCCGGCCGACAGCCAGGCCACCCGGTCCCGCCTCGCCGAGGTCATCGCGCGGCTCGCCGCCTGTACCGGACGGCCGCGGGGAGCCGTCGCCGCCGAGTGGTTCCTGCGCTATCTCGAGCAGGTGATCCGCCCGGTGCTGTGGCTGGACGGCGAGGCGGGGATCGCCCTCGAAGCGCACCAGCAGAACACGCTGGTTCTGCTCGATCCCGACGGCTGGCCCACGGGCGGCCGCTACCGCGACAACCAGGGCTACTACTTCCGAGCCTCCCGCCGTGCGGAACTCGACGCGCGGTTGCCCGGCATCGGTGCACGGAGCGACACCTTCGTCTCCGACGAGGTCACGGACGACCGCTTCGTCTACTACCTCGCCCTCAACAACGTGTTCGGCCTCATCGGCGCCTTCGGCTCGCAGCGCATCGCCGACGAACGCCTGCTCCTGGCCGCCTTCCGCCGCTTCCTCGCCGAGGCCGCCGCCGGTCCGCGGCGCATGCGCTCCACCCTGCCCGCCCGGCTTCTCGACTCGCCGGTCCTGCGCTGCAAGGCCAACCTGCTGACCCGGCTGCACGGCCTGGACGAACTCGTCGGCCCGGTCGACACCCAGTCCGTCTACGTCACCGTCACCAACCCCCTCCACACCTGAACGCCCCCGGCCTCGGCCACCGGCTCCTGGTCATCACCTCCCCGCACCCGGCTCCGCCGAGGCCCCGCCCCCCCTCGCCTCCGTCACCACCACTTCCGAACCTTCGCCACCACTTACGAGCCTTCGCCCCCACCGACCCTCCGCCACCATTTCCGACCCTCTGCCGTCATTTCCGACCTTTCGCCCTCGCTTCCGAGCCCTCGCCACCCCTGCCGAGCCTTCACCCCCGCCCTCCGAGAGGAGCGCCCATGATGCCCACCGACGCCGGCGCCGCCCCCAGCCGCGCCTCCGCCACCCCCTCCGCCGCCGGTACGGAGCTGAGCCCCACGGTGACCCTCTTCGACACCGGAGTGGGCACGCCCGGTGCCGTCACCGGGGCCCGGCCTGCCGAGGTGGGCGGCGACGGTGAAGACACGCTCGACCTGCGCCTGCCCGACGACTTCGTAGCGCTCTTCGCGGATCCGGGACCGGCCCGCCCCGCCACCGACACAGTCGGTGCGTCCGCCACCGGACGGGCCGACCTCCTCGACGGAGCCGGAGACTGGGGACCCACCCCCACACCCGTCGGCACCTTCCAACTGGTCACCGTACGGATCGAGCGTGACCTACCGGTCGTCAGCCGCTGGATGAACGAGCCCGCGGTCGCCGAGTTCTGGCACCTGGCCGGGCCCCGGAGCGTGACCGAGGAGCACCTGCGCGCGCAGCTGGACGGCGACGGGCGCAGCGTTCCCTGTCTCGGGGTGCTGGACGGCACGCCGATGAGCTATTGGGAGATCTACCGGGCCGACCTCGATCCCCTGGCACGGCACTACTGCGCACGGCCGCACGACACCGGCGTCCACCTCCTCCTCGGCAGTGCCACCGACCGTGGCCGCGGTATCGGCAGCACCCTGCTGAGAGCCGTGGCCGACCTGATCCTCGCCGAGCGCCCCAGCTGTTCCCGCGTCGTCGCGGAACCCGACGTCCGGAACGCGCCCTCCGTCTCCGCTTTCCTGACCGCTGGTTTCCGGTTCTCCGCCGAGGTCGACCTGCCCGGCAAGCGGGCCGCCCTCATGCTTCGGGACCGCGCTGCGGGCAGGCCGCGGTGACAGCCGGACACGTCCTGGCCACGTTCAGCACACCGGCCGCGTCGATCCGGGTCCCACTCCGCCGCCCCGAGGTGGTCCCGCCGCCGCGCACCGGACGGCGTAGTGCCCGACTCGGTACCGGACGGAAGCGGCACCGCATCGGTGCTCCGCCGCCGGTCCCGGCCTCTGGCACTCGTTTGTCAGTCCGGCGCCGTAGGGTGGTCGCGCTATGACGAAGCCCTCACTCCCCGAACTCCTGCATGCCGCTGTCGCTGCCGTCGGCGGTACGGAGCGCCCCGGCCAGGTGACCATGGCCCAAGCCGTCGCCGACGCGATCGACGACAGCTCGCACCTGCTGGTCCAGGCCGGCACCGGTACCGGAAAGTCGCTCGGGTACCTGGTGCCGGCGCTCGCGCACGGAGACCGGGTCGTGGTGGCCACGGCCACCCTGGCCCTCCAGCGCCAGCTGGTCGAGCGGGACCTGCCGCGCACGGTCGACGCCCTGCATCCGCTGCTGCGCCGCCGCCCGGAGTTCGCGATGCTCAAGGGCCGGTCGAACTACCTGTGCCTGCACCGTCTGCACGAGGGTGTCCCGCAGGACGAGGAGGAGGGCCTGTTCGACCAGTTCGAGGCGGCCGCGCCCACCAGCAGACTGGGCCAGGACCTGCTGCGGCTGCGTGACTGGTCGGACGAGACCGAGACCGGGGACCGCGACGACCTCACGCCGGGCGTGTCGGACCGGGCCTGGGCACAGGTGTCGGTCTCTTCCCGGGAGTGCCTGGGCGCCTCGAAGTGCGCTTACGGGGCGGAGTGCTTCGCCGAGACGGCCCGCGAGCGCGCCAAGCTCGCGGAGGTCGTCGTCACCAACCACGCGCTGCTCGCGATCGACGCCATCGAGGGCGCGCCGGTCCTCCCGCAGCACGAGGTGCTGATCGTCGACGAGGCGCACGAACTGGTCTCCCGGGTGACCGGCGTGGCCACCGGCGAGCTGACCCCGGGGCAGGTCAACCGCGCCGTGCGCCGCGCCGCGAAGCTCGTCGACGAGAAGGCCGCCGATCAGTTGCAGACCGCGGCCGAGGGCTTCGAGCGGCTGATGGAGCTGGCCCTGCCCGGCCGTCTGGAGGAGGTCCCGGAGGACCTCGGCTACGCGCTGCTGGCGCTGCGGGACGCCTCCCGCAACGTCATCTCGGCGATCGGCGCGACCCGGGACAAGTCGGTCCAGGACGAGGACGCGGTCCGCAAGCAGGCACTCGCCTCCGTGGAGAACGTGCACGACGTGGCGGAGCGCATCACCAACGGCTCCGAATGGGACGTGGTCTGGTACGAGCGCCACGACCGCTTCGGCGCCTTGCTGCGCGTCGCCCCCATGTCCGTGTCGGGCCTGCTGCGGGAGAAGCTCTTCACGGACCGCTCCGTCGTGCTCACCTCCGCGACCCTGAAGCTCGGCGGCGACTTCAACGGCGTCGGCGCCTCACTCGGCCTCCCCCCGGAGGGCACGGAGGGCGAGGACGTACCGCAGTGGAAGGGCGTGGACGTCGGGTCGCCGTTCGACTACCGCAAGCAGGGGATCCTGTACGTCGCCAAGCACCTGGCTCGCCCCGCGCGGGACGGCGACCGCGGGGACATGCTCGACGAGCTGACGGAGCTGATCCAGGCGGCCGGCGGCCGGACCCTGGGCCTGTTCTCTTCCATGCGGGCCGCCCAGCTGGCGGCGGAGGAGCTGCGCTCGCGCGTCCCGGAGTTCCCGATCCTGCTCCAGGGCGAGGAGACGCTGGGCGAGCTGATCAAGAACTTCGCGGCCGATCCGAAGACGTGTCTGTTCGGCACGCTCTCGCTCTGGCAGGGCGTCGACGTACCCGGCGCCAGCTGTCAGCTGGTCGTCATGGACAAGATCCCGTTCCCGCGCCCGGACGACCCGTTGATGAGCGCCCGCCAGAAAGCGGTCGAGGACGCCGGGGGCAACGGCTTCATGGCCGTCGCCGCGACCCATGCGGCGCTCCTGATGGCCCAGGGCGCCGGCCGCCTCGTCCGTGCCTCCGGAGACCGGGGCGTGGTCGCCGTACTGGATCCGCGACTGGCGACGGCACGCTACGGCGGCTACCTGAAGGCATCGCTGCCGGACTTCTGGTACACCACCGACCGCAACCAGGTACGGAAGTCGCTCGCGGCCATCGACGCGGCGGCGAAGCCGACGGAGGAGGAGCAGGACGCGGAGTGATCGCGGGGTGGCCTGAGCGGCGCCGCTCAGGCCACCCCGCGATGCGGAGACGCCGGTCGTCGGCGCCGGTTGCCGGGGCGCCCTCGCGCAAGGGGTGACCCCGGCGCGGACAGAGCGCGACACGCCGCTCGCACACGGCGCGGTATCGGGAGACGGCAGAGGTGCCGGAGACAGCACAGGGCCCCGGAACCGGCGCAGGGGTTCCGGGGCCCGGTCAGGGGGGCGGGTCGGGGCGATGTGCCGGCCCGCCCAGTGCCGTCTCAGACGCGCCGCAGGACGGCGACCACCTTGCCGAGGATGGTCGCGTCGTCACCGGGGATCGGCTCGTACGCGGCGTTGTGCGGCAGGAGCCAGACGTGGCCGTCCTCGCGCTTGAAGCGCTTGACGGTGGCCTCGCCGTCGATCATGGCGGCCACGATGTCACCGTTCTCGGCGACCTGCTGGCGGCGCACGGTGACCCAGTCGCCGTCACAGATGGCGGCCTCGATCATCGAGTCGCCGACGACCTTGAGGACGAACAGCTCACCGTCGCCGACCAGCTGCCGGGGAAGCGGGAACACGTCCTCGACCGACTCCTCGGCGAGGATCGGGCCACCGGCGGCGATCCGCCCGACGAGCGGGACGTAGGAGGCGGCCGGCTTGCCCACGGTATCCGTGGGCTGCAGCGAGGCGGCCTGGTCGGAACCGCGGACTTCGTAGGCGCGCGGGCGGTGCGGGTCGCGCCGCAGGAAGCCCTTGCGCTCCAGAGCCATGAGCTGGTGGGCCACCGATGAGGTGCTGGACAGCCCCACGGCCTGGCCGATCTCCCGCATGGACGGCGGGTAGCCCCGCCGCTGCACGGAGTCCCTGATGACCTCGATCACCCGGCGCTGCCGATCGGTGAGTCCCGAGCTGTCCGCCCGGATGCCTGGAGGTCGCCCCGGCAGGGAGCGCTTGTGTCCCTCGGGGTTCGCGGCTTCGTTCATCGCATGCACCGGCTCGAGTCGGCTCTGGGAGCGGTCCTGGGCAGTGATGGTGGCACTGTCTGCGGTGGTGGTCACGTGCGGCCCCTCTCGATGGTCTCCCTCCGGCACAACGGTAGTTGCTTTCGAAAGGTTGCGCCAAACACACGTTCGAGTGAAAAAACGAGGATGGCCGGACTTGATCATGTATATGGGTGTATAGGTGGCGCGGTGGCCGGCAGGCAAAAAGGCCCATTGCTGTACTCTTCACCGCCGGGGCGCGGACCCTTCGGGTCGCCGCCCCAGTCTGTCATCCGGAGGCCCGTCGACAGGGTGCCGGTCCCTCATCCGCCGGGGAGTCGCACGGGTCCTCCGTGCCGTGTTCACGGTATCTCCGTACACCCTCGGTGGGGCCTCGGGCGGGGCGGGCGGGCATCGGCGTGTCCTTCTCCGCCGCGTGCGCCCGGGACTCGGCCAGTGCCCTCCGGCGACACGCGCCCATTCCGGTGCATGTGCGAGCCGATCCCTACATCTAGTGGTTGGATAGCTACAGCGGCCCACAAGTTGTGGTCCCCCGGGTCTTCGGTCCTCCCGTCATCGCCTATGCTTGGGGCTGCTTCCGCGGGGCTCATGAGGCCCTGCGTAGCCATTGAGTCTGCTGTGAGGAGGGTTGGAGTCCATGCACTGCCCCTTCTGCAGGCACCCCGACAGCCGGGTCGTCGACAGCCGTACGACGGACGACGGGACGTCGATCCGCAGGCGCCGCCAGTGCCCTGACTGCTCTCGCCGGTTCACGACCGTCGAGACGTGCTCGCTCATGGTGGTCAAGCGGTCCGGGGTCACCGAGCCGTTCAGTCGCACCAAGGTCATCAACGGCGTGCGCAAGGCATGCCAGGGGCGGCCGGTCACCGAAGACGCGCTGGCCCAGCTGGGGCAGCGCGTCGAGGAAGCGGTGCGGGCCAGCGGGAGCGCCGAGGTGGCCGCCCACGAAGTGGGACTCGCCATACTCGGCCCCTTGCAGGAACTCGACCTCGTCGCCTTCCTGCGGTTCGCGTCCGTGTACCGGGCGTTCGACTCGCTCGAGGACTTCGAGGCCGCCATCGCGGAACTCAGGGAAGGTCCGCGACGCCCCGTCGCGGAGGAGGAGGGCGGCGACGACGCCGTCACGGGGAGCCAGGAAGACGATCGCGGACGCGGAGGGACGGCTGACGCCCCCGTGCCCGCACGCGCCGCCGACTGATCGGCGGGCCGGTCCGGGCCGCGGGTCCGGGACGGCTGTACGGCGGCGAGGAAGACGGTTGCGGGTGGCAGCGACAGGGGTGCCCGCAGCACCAGACAGAACACCGTGTCTCCGGAACATCGGGGCACTTCAGGGCGTTTTCGCCCGTATCAGGGAGGCGGCATGACAGAGACGGCGAGCGGTCCGGCACGAGGTTCCCGCACCAAGGGCGGCAAGGCGGGGAACAAGGGACTGCACATCGAGCGCATCCACACCACCCCGGGCGTGCACCCGTACGACGAGGTGAGCTGGGAGCGCCGTGACGTCGTCATGACCAACTGGCGCGACGGCTCGGTCAACTTCGAGCAGCGTGGCGTCGAGTTCCCCGACTTCTGGTCGGTGAACGCGGTCAACATCGTCACCAGCAAGTACTTCCGCGGTGCCGTGGGCACCCCGCAGCGCGAGACCAGCCTGAGGCAGCTGATCGACCGCATCGTGAAGACGTACCGGAAAGCCGGTGAGGACTACAAGTACTTCGCCTCGCCCGCCGACGCCGAGATCTTCGAGCACGAGCTGGCGTACGCCCTCCTGCACCAGATCTTCAGCTTCAACAGCCCCGTCTGGTTCAACGTGGGCACCCCGCAGCCCCAGCAGGTCTCCGCCTGCTTCATCCTGTCCGTCGACGACTCCATGGAGTCGATCCTCGACTGGTACAAGGAAGAGGGCATGATCTTCAAGGGCGGCTCCGGCGCCGGCCTGAACCTCTCCCGCATCCGTTCCTCCAAGGAACTGCTCTCCTCCGGCGGCAACGCCTCCGGTCCGGTCTCCTTCATGCGCGGCGCCGACGCCTCCGCCGGCACCATCAAGTCCGGCGGCGCCACCCGCCGCGCCGCCAAGATGGTCATCCTCGACGTCGACCACCCCGACGTGGAGGACTTCATCGAGACGAAGGTCAAGGAGGAGGAGAAGATCCGCGCCCTGCGCGACGCGGGCTTCGACATGGACCTGGGCGGCGACGACATCACGTCCGTCCAGTACCAGAACGCCAACAACTCGGTCCGGGTGAACGACGAGTTCATGAAGGCGGTCGAGCAGGGCGGCAAGTTCGGCCTGCGCGCCCGGATGACCGGCGAGGTCATCGAGGAGGTCGAGGCCAAGTCCCTCTTCCGCAAGATGGCCGAGGCCGCCTGGGCCTGCGCCGACCCGGGCATCCAGTACGACGACACCATCAACCACTGGCACACCTGCCCGGAGTCCGGCCGGATCAACGGCTCGAACCCGTGCAGCGAGTACATGCACCTGGACAACACGTCCTGCAACCTCGCCTCGCTGAACCTGATGAAGTTCCTCAAGGACGACGGCAAGGGCAACCAGTCCTTCCAGTCCGAGCGCTTCGCCAAGGTCGTCGAGCTGGTCATCACCGCGATGGACATCTCGATCTGCTTCGCGGACTTCCCGACCCAGAAGATCGGCGAGAACACCCGCGCCTTCCGCCAGCTCGGCATCGGCTACGCCAACCTCGGCGCCCTGCTGATGGCGACCGGCCACGCCTACGACTCCGACGGCGGCCGTGCGCTCGCCGGTGCCATCACCTCCCTGATGACCGGCACCGCCTACAAGCGCTCCGCCGAGCTGGCCGCGGTCGTCGGCCCCTACGACGGCTACGCCCGCAACGCACAGCCGCACCAGCGCGTCATGAAGCAGCACAGCGACGCCAACGCCACCGCCGTGCGCATGGACGACCTGGACACGCCGGTGTGGGCCGCCGCCACGGAGGCCTGGCAGGACGTGCTGCGCCTCGGTGAGAAGAACGGTTTCCGTAACTCCCAGGCATCGGTCCTCGCCCCGACCGGCACCATCGGCCTGGCCATGTCCTGCGACACCACCGGTGTCGAGCCCGACCTCGCCCTGGTCAAGTTCAAGAAGCTGGTCGGCGGCGGCTCGATGCAGATCGTCAACGGCACCGTCCCGCAGGCCCTGCGCCGCATGGGCTACCAGGAGGAGCAGATCGAGGCGATCGTCGCCCACATCGCCGAGAACGGCAACGTGATCGACGCCCCCGGCCTCAAGCAGGAGCACTACGAGGTCTTCGACTGCGCCATGGGCGAGCGTGCCATCTCCCCGATGGGTCACGTCCGCATGATGGCCGCGATCCAGCCGTGGATCTCCGGCGCCATCTCCAAGACGGTCAACATGCCGGAGTCGGCGACCGTCGAGGAGGTCGAGGAGATCTACTACGAGGCGTGGAAGCTCGGCGTCAAGGCGCTCGCGATCTACCGCGACAACTGCAAGGTCGGCCAGCCGCTCTCCGCCAAGACCAAGGACTCCGACAAGAAGACCGAGGCCGCCGAGGAGACGCAGCCCAAGGTCGAGAAGGTCGTCGAGTACCGCCCGGTCCGCAAGCGCCTCCCGAAGGGCCGTCCCGGAATCACCACCTCCTTCACCGTCGGCGGCGCCGAGGGCTACATGACCGCCAACTCCTACCCGGACGACGGTCTCGGCGAGGTCTTCCTCAAGATGTCCAAGCAGGGCTCGACCCTCGCGGGCATGATGGACGCCTTCTCCATCGCCGTGTCGGTGGGCCTGCAGTACGGCGTGCCGCTGGAGACGTACGTCTCGAAGTTCACCAACATGCGCTTCGAGCCGGCCGGCATGACCGACGACCCGGACGTGCGGATGGCGCAGTCGATCGTCGACTACATCTTCCGCCGCCTGGCGCTGGACTTCCTGCCCTTCGAGACGCGCTCCGCGCTCGGCATCCACTCCGCCGAGGAGCGCCAGCGCCACCTGGAGACCGGCTCCTACGAGCCGATCGAGGAGGAGGTCGACGTAGAGGGCCTGGCCCAGTCCGCGCCGCGCCAGACCGAGCTGAAGGCCGTCGCCACGCCGAAGGCCGAGGCCGAGGTGGCCGCGCCCGCCCCGAAGGAGGCGCACACCAGCGCCGAGCTGGTCGAGATGCAGCTGGGCATCCAGGCCGACGCCCCGCTCTGCTTCTCCTGCGGCACCAAGATGCAGCGGGCCGGCTCCTGCTACATCTGCGAGGGCTGCGGCTCCACGAGCGGCTGCAGCTGAACTGACGGCCATGCCGTGAGGTGAGGGGTAAGGGGCGTCGGCCATGGCCGACGCCCCTTACCTTTACCGGTTACCGCACCTCTTCACCGGCTACGACCGGTGCGCGCGGCCCATCGCGCCGGTGAAGTCCGCCGGCTCGCCCTCGAAGCCGTGGATGCCGGGCCGGAACTGCCAGTTCCCGGACCCGTCACGGGTGAACTCGGCGACGGCGGCCGCGGTCGCCCGGGGCACACCGCCGAAGTCGTCCTCGGCGAGCACGGTGTAGCCCTCCCGGATACGCAGCCCCGGGTCGAGCACGTCGGCGAAGGGGCGGTGCGCGGCGCTCTGCTGGATGACCACGCCGATCACCACGCGCGCGTAGCGCTCGGAGAGCCGCTCCAGCTCCAGCGTCATGACCTCGTCCCACCCGAAGCCCTTGCCGTCCGTACTGTCCCGGTTCAGGTAGATCGTGCCGTCGGGCGAACGGCTGTCGAAGTGCACCAGGTAGTCCGGTGCGCCGTACGGATCACTCGCCAGGTAGGTGCCCGCCACGATGTCCAGATCGGTGGGCGGCTGCCCTGTCGGACTGGGGTCCCACTTCAGTGCGACCTCGACCTTGCGGATCCCTTTGCTCAGCCCGCTCACCGGACCTCCCCTTCCCCGTCCCCATGCGCCCTCGTCTGTCCCAACCGCCGGATTGGGGGCGCGCGTTGTCCATCGTGCCACGCGCGCGCGGACGTCTGTGCGGGCACTGTCCCCAGGAAAGTGACCGACGCCACGCCCAGGGCCGTACGATGGCGCGGTGCTGGTCAAGTGGATTCGCTGCACCGTGGTGGACCGCCGGGGCTTCGAGCGGGGGCAGCGAAAGTGGGCGGGGCTTCTGGGAGAGCCGGGGTTTCGGGGGCAGGGGGGTGGCTGGAGCCGGGGCAGGCAAGGGGTGGCCCACGTCTTCGCCTTCTGGGAGAGCCGCGCCTTCTACGACTCCTTCATGGCCCGCTCCCACGACCGGCTGGCCGCCGCCCAGGCCGGAACCTTCAAGGACGCGCAGATCAGGCTCTTCGATCACCGGTTCGACGTGAAGACGGGGTTCCAGCCGCGCTTCGCGGACGCCGACCTGGTGCGCGTCGCGCTCTGCCGGGCCCACGAGGAGCGTGCCGAGCACTTCACGCTGATGCAGGAGAAGGTCTGGAACCCGGCGATGGCCGGCTCGCCCGGAATGGTCCGGGGCCTGTTCGGTGAAGCCCCGGGCAATGAGTTCCTGGTCCTGTCCATGTGGCAGTCGTCCGCGGAGCACGGCAAGTACCGCACCGAGCGGGTCGAGCGCCTGGCGTTGCGCGCCCAGACCGAGGCCGACGTCGCGGCCCTGACGGGCGACATCGTGGAACTGGAACCGGCCTGGACCGTGTGACCCGCGCGCGGGGCAGGCGGGCGTGTGCCTCGGGGGGCCTTCCACGGGCGAGCGCCACGAGCACCCTGCGAGGCGGATGCGTGCTCTCCGTGGCCCGTGGCGCACCTTCCGTGTGACCTACACCGTATGAGGGCCGCTCGAGTCTCCGATCGGCCGTGACTCGATCTAGTGTTTTGGCATGGCACGACCACGGCGCATCGTTCTTGTCCGGCACGGGGAATCGACGGGCAATGTCGATGACTCCGTCTACGAGCGCGAGCCGGACCACGCGCTGGCGCTGACCGAGCGGGGTCTCCAGGAGGCCGAGGACACCGGCAAAGAGCTGCGTGAGCTGTTCGGGCGGGAACGGGTCAGTGTGTACGTCTCCCCGTACCGCCGCACCCACGAGACCCTCCGCGCCTTCCACCTCGACCCCGACCTCATACGGGTCCGGGAGGAGCCGCGGCTGCGCGAGCAGGACTGGGGAAACTGGCAGGACCGCGACGACGTACGCCTTCAGAAGGCCTACCGGGACGCGTACGGTCACTTCTTCTACCGCTTCGCCCAGGGAGAGTCCGGCGCCGACGTGTACGACCGGGTCGGCGGCTTCCTGGAGAGCCTCTTCCGCAGCTTCGAGGCCCCTGACCACCCGCCCAACGTGCTCCTGGTGACCCATGGTCTCGCGATGCGCCTCTTCTGCATGCGGTGGTTCCACTGGACCGTCGCGGAATTCGAGGCGCTGTCGAATCCCGGGAACGCCGAGATGCGGATGCTCGTTCTCGGGGACGACGGGCGGTACGCCATGGACCGGCCGTTCGAGCGGTGGCGTGACCCGGAACCGTACGGGGTCACTGGATAGAGTGGCTGAGCGATGACCTCTGACTCCTCTCCCGGCAGGCGCCTGGAGCGCGCCCTGGCCAGCACACGCGGACTCTCGGTCGGGGACGCGCTGGGCTCGCAGTTCTTCGTGCCGGCGAACTATCCGCTCCTTCACCGCCGAGAACTGCCCCCCGAACCGTGGCAGTGGACGGACGACACGGAGATGGCCTGCTCCGTCGTGGCCGTCCTCGTCGCGCACCACCGCATCGACCAGGACGCCCTGGCCGAATCCTTCGCCCGCCATCACGACTTCGACCGGGGGTACGGCCCCGCGGTCAACCGGCTGCTCCGGCTCGTCCGGGAGGGTGGCGACTGGCGCGAGTTGGCCGCTGCTCTCTTCAACGGGCAGGGCTCCTGGGGCAACGGCGCCGCGATGCGGATCGCCCCTCTGGGCGCGTGGTACGCGGACGATCCGGAGCAGGCCACCCACCAGGCCGAGATCTCGGCCTACCCGACGCATCAGCACCGCGAGGCCGTCGTGGGTGCCATGGCCGTCGCCGCGGCAGCCGCTCTGGCCGCAGCACCCGGCGGGCCGCCGAGCCCCGAAGCGCTGCTGGACGGCGTCATCGCCCTGGTGCCCGCGCGCAGCGCCGTCGGCGCCGGCCTGCGCCGTGCCCGCGACATGCTCGACTACGGCGACGCGGGCACGGTCGCCGCCGTCCTCGGCTGCGGACGGCGTACGACCGCCCACGACACGGTGCCCTTCGCCCTCTGGTCGGCCGCCCGGTGCCTCGGTGACTTCGAGGAGGCCTTCTGGCGGACGGCCCAGGCCGGCGGGGACGTGGACACCACGTGCGCCATCGTCGGCGGGGTGCTCGCCGGAGGCGAGGCGGGCGGCCCGCCCGCCGAGTGGGTACGCGCCACGGAGGCGCTGCCGGACTGGCTGCCGGTCGGGACCTGACCCCACTTCGCACCTCGATTCACGAGTGCGACCCGACGCTTGGTGAGGTCCTCCGCGGGGTGGGGTCCCACGGGGTTGATGAGTCGTTTCTGCCGTTGCTGCGAGCCGCTCGCATGTGTGCGCGAGTGAAGCGGGCGGTCGACTCCCGCGGTCCTGGCCGGCCGCCCGATGGCCGTGCTGCCGGGTTCCCTGACGCACTGATCGCCGAGGCCGCGGAAGCGGTGCGGCCGGTGGGGGAAACCGGGGTGTCGCATCGGGATCAGGGCGGCGTACGCTAAGGGCGCCATGCCGTACGAACCACCCACTCACACCGTCGAGCGCTCCCTTCGCGCCACGACCGGAGCCAAGGTCATCGCAGGTGTCGACGAGGTGGGGCGCGGCGCGTGGGCCGGGCCCGTCACCGTCTGCGCGGCGGTCACCGGACTGCGTCGGCCCCCTGCGGGCCTCACCGACTCCAAACTGCTCACCGTCAAGCGGCGCACCGAACTCGCCGTGGTACTGGAGAAGTGGGTGACGGCGTACGCCCTCGGGCACGCCACGCCGGAGGAGATCGACGAGCTGGGGATGACGGCGTCGCTGCGGCTCGCCGCCGGGCGCGCCCTGGGGGGACTGCCCGTCCGTCCGGACGCGGTCATCCTCGACGGGAAGCACGACTACCTCGGCGCTCCCTGGCAGGTCCGTACGGTCATCAAGGGCGACCGCTCGTGCGTCGCCGTCGCGGCGGCCTCGGTGATCGCCAAGGTGTACCGCGACAAAATGATGGCCGAACTGGGCGTCGACCATGCAGACTTCGGGTTTGCGGCCAACGCCGGATATCCGTCGCCCGTGCACAAGGCCGCGCTGGAGGAGCGGGGACCCACCCCGTACCACCGGTTGTCATGGGCGTATCTTGATGCGCTGCCGCGCTGGCAGCACCTCAAGAAGGCCAGGGTCTGGGTGGACGGAAGCGTTCCGGAGATCGAGGGCCAGCTCGACTTCGACTTCTGACGGGGCCGCTTGCCCGGATGTGCCCCCCGCCCACGGGGGCCGTACCAACGTTTGATAAATATCAGCTCATGCCTCTCATTCCCGAGGAGCCTCAGATTCACGAGAGTGCCCAGGGTCCCCGCGCCACTCCGGCCACCGGCCGCACCGCGCCGACCCCCCGTCCCGTACCCGGCCCCCGCCCCGCGGCTCCGTCGCGTCCCGGTCGTCCCGGCCCTGTGCGGCCCGCGCCGCCGGCGCAGCGTACGCCGCGGGACGCGGCCGCGACCAAGCCCGCCCCTTCGGGTCCGGCTGTCCCCGCCGCCTCGGCGGCTCCGCAGATCCAGCTGATCCCCGCCTCGGCCGAGGGTGCCCTCGACGCCGCCGAGGAAGCGGTCGACCTGCTCCTGGAGGCGGGTCGTGCCCCCGGGGAGGTGCTGGTGATCACCACCGGTGACCCGCACCCCTGGGCCGCCCACGAACTGTCCTTCGGTGAAGCGTCCTACTGGGCGCAGCACGACGCGGGCGACGACGTCTTCTACACGGACGCCGCCGGAACCTCCCGTGCCGCAACCCGCCCCGTGGTCGTGGTCGCCGTCAACGGCGGCACCGACACCGCGGTCGCCGCTGCCCTGCCTCTGGCCCACACCCGGTCCGGAGCACTGCTGATCGTCTGTGGTGACCCGCAGCAGATCAACGGGGTGCTGGGCGCCGGCGTCTGAGGCGTTCAGGACACGCCGGCCGGGGGCGCCGTCGGTCCGGTGCAGAGGGTGACAGCCGTCGTCGCGGAGGTCCGCGCGACGGCTGTTTCGCTTTGTGCGTGCGCGTTCGGCGTGTGCCTGCGCGCGGGCAGGTTGGTGCTCGGGTGCTGGTCGGTGCGGGCGTGTCGATTCGCGCCGGCGCGTCGGGCGCGGGTGCCGGCTCGTGCGCGGGAGGCCGTGCGTGCCCGGGGGGCGTACGGATGCGGATGGGCTCGGCCGGCGACGGCCGCGGCGCGCGTGCGGTGTGTTCCGGCGTGTTCGAGGCCTGGTGCGGCCGGTGTGTCGCGGGTCGGTGTGGGGGTGAGGCGTTCCGCACGCCGGACGACGGCGTGGGCTCCGCCCGTGCGGCGTGGGTGTCAGCGGGCCGCCGCGCGACGCAGCACTTCGGAGGACACACCTCCGGTGCGGGGCGACGGGGGCGGCACTTCCGCGTTGCCGAGGGCCTCGGGTGCCGAGACGGCGCTCGGCCTGCGGCCGCCGCGCCCCTCGCCGAGGACCTGCCAGCCGTCCCTCGTCAGCGTGATGTACGCCCCGCAGCGCAGACCGTGCAGGGTGCACGCGTCACGCAGTCCCCACATCCACGCGCCGTCCTCCTCCGTCCAACGCGCGTCGCCCTCACGGCAGTAGAGCAGTACCGCGGTGCGCACCGGTGTACGGCGCCGCAGGTCGTGGGGTATGACGCGGCGCAACTGGGCGAGGAGCGCGTTGCGGAACATCCAGCCGTCGGCGGGCGCCGGGCGGCGGACGAACGAGGCGCTGGCCCGTAGCCGCTCGTCCGGGTCGAGTACCGCCACCACGGCGGTGGCCGGGCCGGGACGATGCCGGGAGTGCAGTCCGCTGACGACTTCCCGGGGGTTGCGCAGCAGAGGAATGCCCGCGGCAGCCCACTCCGCGGGTTCGAGCACGCGATGGGCGGATGCGGCGGACGTCGACAACGAGGCCGCCGAGGACGGAGCGAATCCGAAGGTCACGTTCCTCCCTTCGGCTACGCGCCCATACTGCGGGCGGGGTCGGATGCGGGGGAGCGCACACCGCAGCAGAGCCCTACCGGATCAGGGCCGGGCCGCGCGGAGAGCGGACTTCAATTCTTCCTGTCGAACTGGGATGCGGCAACGAGCAATTGGGGTCACCGACCGTTATCAGATGACCCGCGCCTTATATCCCTACCCAGCGGCCGACCGCATGACGCCTGAGGTGCACAGTCGATCACGCTCCCCGTGGCGGCGCACAGCGCGGCAGCGGCCGCCCACTGGGCCTGCTCGCCACGGACCGTGAGGAAGGCGGGCCATGAGCCGGCACCGGTCACGCGGCCACGTGTCTCCGACGCCCCCGCCCCACGCTCCGCGCCCGACTCGCCCCCACCCTCCGAGCCCGACGCCCCGGCTCGCCCCCCGCCCGGTGTCCGGCGCCAGAGGCCTGGGCGCCCGACGCCGGCGGCCGGGGCCCGCTCAGCCCTGCACGGCGAGAACCAGCGGCAACACTCCCTGGGCGCCCGCCTTTCTCAGCAGCCGGGCGGCGACCGCGAGGGTCCAGCCGGTCTCGGTGCAGTCGTCGACGAGGAGTACCGGGCCCGGCTGGTCGGCGAGCGCGGAGGCAAGCGCGGGCGGCACGGTGAGCGCTCCGTCGAGGGCCTTGAGCCGCTGCGCGCTGTTGCTGCGGGACATGGGGCGTGCGTCCGCGGCGTATTCGACGGAGCCCAGCAGCGGCAGCCGGCCGACCTGCGAGATGTGCGCGCCCAGCGACTGGACGAGCCGGGGACGGCCGCGCGAGGCCATGGTGACGACACCGACCGGGCGCGGCCGGGCGTCCGCCGCGCCCGTCGCCCAGCCGCCCGGTGCCTTCGCCCAGTCGGCGAGCACGCCCACCACGGCCCGTGCCACGTCCTCGGGCACTGGACCGTCCGGCGCGTGCGGCGCGAGCAGGGGTCGCAGCCGGTTGCCCCAGCCGATGTCCGACAGTCGTCCCAGGGCCCGTCCTTCCGAGGCCTGTTCGGCGGCCGGGATGCGCCCCTTGAGAGCGACGCCGATCGCCGGGAGGCCGGTCGGCCACATGCGCCGCGGTTCCACTTCCACTCCGGCCCGGCCCAGGTCCACGCGCGCGGCGTCCAGCGCCGCCGTGGAGGTGTCGGCGGTGAACCGGGCCCCCGCACAGTTGTCGCACCGGCCGCAGGGGCGGGCGGTCTCGTCGTCGAGTCGGCGTTGCAGGAACTCCATCCGGCAGCCCGTGGTCGCCGCGTACTCGCGCATCGACTGCTGCTCCGCCTCCCGCTGCCGCGCGACCCAGTCGTAGCGCTCCGCGTCGTACGCCCAGGGCCGGCCGGTCGAGATCCATCCGCCCTTGACCCGCTTCACCGCCCCGTCCACGTCGAGGACCTTGAGCATGGCTTCGAGGCGGGAACGGCGCAGTTCCACCAGAGGTTCCAGAGCGGGCAGCGACAGCGGTCCCTGCGCGCGGGCGAGCACGTCGAGGGTCCTGCGCACCAACTCCTCGGAGGGGAAGGCCAGTGACGCGAAGTACTGCCAGATCGCCTCGTCCTCCTTACCGGGCAGGAGGAGCACTTCCGCGTGCTCGACGCCGCGGCCGGCGCGGCCCACCTGCTGGTAGTAGGCGATGGGGGACGAGGGCGAACCGAGGTGCACGACGAAGCCGAGGTCCGGCTTGTCGAAGCCCATGCCGAGGGCGGAGGTGGCGACCAGCGCCTTGACCTTGTTCGCGAGCAGGTCGTCCTCGGCCTGCTGCCGGTCGGCGTTCTCCGTCTTGCCGGTGTACGAGGCGACGGCGTGCCCCCGGTGCCGCAGGAAGGCCGTGACCTCCTCGGCGGCGGCGACGGTGAGTGTGTAGATGATTCCGGAGCCGGGCAGTTCTTCGAGGTGGTCGGCGAGCCAGGCCATCCGGTGCGCGGCGTCCGGCAGCCGCAGCACTCCCATGCTGAGGCTCTCCCGGTCCAGGGGGCCGCGGAGCACCAGCGTGCCCGAGGCGTCACCCGTCCCCAACTGCTCGGCGACGTCGGCGGTCACACGCGCGTTGGCGGTGGCGGTGGTCGCCAGTACCGGGACTCCGGCCGGGAGTTCGGTCAGCATGGTGCGCAGCCGCCGGTAGTCCGGACGGAAGTCGTGCCCCCAGTCCGAGATGCAGTGCGCCTCGTCCACGACGAGCAGGCCCGTGGCGGCGGCGAGCTTGGGCAGGACCTGGTCCCGGAAGTCGGGGTTGTTGAGCCGCTCGGGGCTGACCAGCAGGACGTCGACGGAGCCCTCCGCGACCTCCGACTGGACGGTGTCCCACTCCTCGGTGTTCGCCGAGTTGATCGTGCGGGCGTGGATGCCGGCACGGGCGGCGGCCTCCACCTGGTTGCGCATCAGCGCCAGCAGCGGGGAGACGATCACCGTGGGGCCGCTCCCGCGTGCCCGGAGCAGGGAGGTGGCCACGAAGTAGACCGCGGACTTGCCCCAGCCGGTGCGCTGGACGACCAGGGCCCGGCGGCCCTCGGCGACCAGCGCCTCGATCGCCCGCCACTGGTCCTCGCGCAACCGGGCCCTGCCCGTGCCGTCGCCGACGAGGCGGGCGAGGACCGCGTCGGCCGCCGTCCGCAGTTCCGCGTTGCTCGTGTGCTCCATGCGTCCCATACAACAGGACGGCACTGACAAACGGAGACATCCGGAAGGCGCTGACCACCCCGTGCAACGGGACGACGAGCCGGCCACGTCCCGCAGCAGGGGGGCGGGCGAGGTGCCCCGGCCCTGGTTGACGTGCCCCTGGTCGGACTTATCCACAGACCAAACCGGAATTTTGCATTCCGCGAGATCGTCGGCGCATGACGAACCACAGCGAAACGACCGGACCCTTCGGAAACGGCGACATCGCCTACGACGGGCCCGGCCCCGAGCACCAGATCACCCTGCGGACCCCGGCCGAGCTGGCCGACGCCCTGCCGTACCTGCTCGGCTACCGACCGGAGGACAGCATCGTCCTGGTAGCCCTGCACGACCGGGACGGCCGGGGCAGGTTCGGCGGCCGGGCCAGGCTCGGTATTCCCCCCAACCGCGGCGACTGGCCCTCGGCGGCCCGGCAACTCGCGCACGGCCTGATCACGGGCAGCGAGCGCAGGGGAGCCAAACCGGGGCAGATGGTCGCCTTCCTCTGCCAGGAGCCGGCGGGCGGAGAGTCACCGCGCGAGGTCGTACAGCGGCTTCAGCCGCTGGCCCAGAAGCTGCGCACGGAGTGCGGCCGCCTCGACGTTCCGGTGATCGAGGCCCTGTGCATCTCCGGTGGCCGCTTCTGGTCCTACTGCTGCCCGACCGACGGGTGCTGCCCCGACGAGGGCTGGCCCATGGGCCTGCCCGGCACCTCCGTACTGGCCGCTGCGGCCACGTACGCGGGCATCCAGGTGCGGGGCAGCCTGCGGGAGCTGCGGGCCAGGCTGCTCCCGTGGGAGACCTCGGCGGCACGGGCGCAGGAGAGCGCACTGGACAAGGCGGGCAGGGCCTTGGTGCCGAGGATCCTCGACGAGGCGAGCCGTGCGGAGGTGGCCGGGGAGACCCTCGACCTCGCCGAGACTGTCCTGCGGCGGTTCGCCGCGGCACCCGGCATCGCCGGTGCGCTGCCCGCCGACCTGCGTGACGACCGGTTGCTCGAGGACGAGGAGGCGGCATTCCTGGTCCTCGGCCTGCAGGACCGGACGACGCGTGACCGCGCCGCCGAGTGGATGGAGGGGGACGAAGCGGCTCCGGCTCTCCGTCTGTGGCGGGCGCTGGCCCGGCGCTGCGTCGGCCCCTACGGGGAGCACGCGGCTGCGCCGCTGACGCTGGCCGGCTGGGTCGCCTGGTCGCTGGGGGACGACCTGGAGGCCCGCGAAGCTCTCGCCATGGCGCTGGGCGCGGACCCCGACTACCTCTTCGCACGCTTGCTGCACCAGGCCTGCAACGAGGGCCTGGACCCTGAGTCGGTCCGCCGCTGCCTGCGCGCCGAACGGACGGGACGCGGCTGCTCGACCGACGGGGAGCCCGGCGCCGGGGGCGAGGGCGCGGGGCGGGACACGACGGCCCCAGACGGCACCGGCACAGAAGGAGCGCATGCCGCGGAGCAAGAGGCGGGAGGCGGCGGAGCGACGAACCGTGCCGGGCAGGAGGCAAGCGCCGAGGAGACGGAAGAAGCCGAGGAGACGGAAGAAGCCGGGGACACGGAACAAGGCGGGGAGACGGCAGAAGCCGGGGAGACGGAGGAAGCCGACGGGACTCACGACACGGAACCGGCGGAAGACGCCGGTGGGACGGAAACCATGGGCGAGCCCGCGCGGCAGCACCTCGTGACCGGCACCCGCACCAGTCGTGCACCAGCGGCGGCGGAGGGCGCGCACTCCGCCCGTCGGCGCCGCGTACGGGGCGACGCGCCGACTGCGGATCGTGGTGGGGCTCATGGGACGCGCGCGGTCACCTCCCGCACCGACAGCGCCGGACCGCGCCCCGGGGCCGCCAGGCCGTCCGCGCGCACCCGCCCGCGCGCCGCGGCCAAAGCGGACGGACGCCGTCGCGGCGGATGCCGGCCGGCTGGGAAGCCGCGGGGAGACAGGCCCGAGGACGGCGCATGAATCTGCTCAGGGGGATCCTGACGTGGAGGCCCGCACTGTGGAGGACCGGGAGGCCCGGTCCAGGCAAGCCGGACACACGCAGGACGTCAGGCCCGCTCGGCACGCCCGGCCCCCAGGGCCGGTCGGCACCTGCGGCGGAGGGAGGGGGAGGGCGTGGCCGGACGCGGTCTGGCCCGCTGCCCCGAGGAAGGCCTGCGGGGGCAGAACGCGTCGGGGGCGTTGCCCCGTCGCATCCGGTCGCGCGGGCGGGCAGGACGGCCGCTCGTGGCCGCCGCGCAGCCGCCATTCGGTCGGCTTCCCCTGGCACAGGCGTGACCCGGACCGGTCCGCCGCCGTTCACCTGAGTGGCGGAGCGCCCGGCCGGGCCACCCCGCCACCCCTGTCATGCCCCTCCGGGGCCGCCGCCAGACGCCCGATCCGCCCGAGGCCCACAGAGCGCAGAGGAAGCCGTCCCATGCACCAGCCGACTCCGCCCTGCACCCCTGGCGACGCCCCCGCCTCCGCCCGGGCCGCGCTTCCCTCCGAAGCCGGGGCGGCCGGGCCGGCGTGGTGCGGGACGGGACAGGAACAGCGCCGTGCCTTGCAGGAACAGCGCCGTGCCCCGTACGAGTACGTCGCCCCGTCCACGCGCGCCGCACCCTCCGCCCGCGGCGACGCACGGGGCCCGGCGCGGCAGTCGGCCGGACGCCACTCCTCGGAGCTGCCTCCCGCCCACGACGCCATGATCTGTGTCGCCCTGCCCGGGCTGGCGATCTCGACGGCCCGGGGACAGCTGAGCGGCCAGGGTCTGGAGGGCTTCTACCGTGCGGGCCGCCGCCTGCTCTCCCGCTGCCAGGTCCGGATCGCCGGGCGCGAACCGCTCGTCGTCCAGGCCCTGATGACGGCCGCGGACCGGGCCCGCTTCGTGGGCGTGCTGCGCGCCTCGCCGGGCACGGGACCCGACCCGGACGTGCTAGTGGAACGCGTGCGTGACGCGGACGGCACGGAACGGATCACCTTGCGCAGCGCCTCACTGCGCCCGCTGCGCCTTCCCGTGGAGGTGGCGCTCGGTACGGATCTCGCGGACCTGGGCCAGATCGCCCGGGGCCGTGCGGGCGCCGAGCGGCCGGCCAGCGTGCGGGGCTCAGGTCTGCGCTGGTCCCGCGGTGCCACGAGCGCGTCGGTCACCGCGGACCCGCCGCCCGCCGAAGCCCTGGCCTCCGCCGGCCTGCTGCGTTGGGAGTTCGAGCTGCCTCCGGGCGGCACGGCGAGCGTGGAACTGCGGGTACGGCAGGACGGTGCGGGGCCGCTGCGGGCCGTGGGCCGTACGGCGACCAGCCCTCTGGCAGCGGCGCGGGCCACGGGCGACACACCCGGGGCCGGGGAACTGATGCGCGCAGGCATCGACGACCTCCACGCTCTGCTGCTGCGCGATCCGCTGCACCCGGCCGACCTGCACCTGGCGGCGGGTGCACCCTGGCGATCCGGCCTGGCCCCGGCCGAGGCGCTCGTCGCCGCCCGGATGGCACTGCCCCTGGGGACCCGGCTGGCCGCGAGCACGCTGCGCACCTTGGCCCGCACCCAGCGCGGGGGGCGCGGCCCCGAGTCCGGCATGATTCCCGGGCCCCGGCGGGACGCGGGCCCGCACCTTCCACCGGGTTGCACGGGCACAGAGGCGACGCTGCTCTTCCCCGTGCTCCTGGCGGAAGCCCGTCGATGGGGCCTGCCCGAGAAGGAGACGGAGGAGCTGCTGCCGCCGGCCGTGCGCTGCCTCACCTGGCTGCGGACGGCCGTGGGCGAGGGGACGTACCTGTGCGATCCGCTGCCGGGGCGGCCCGTGCGCTGTGAGATCCAGGCGCACGCCCACCGAGCGGCGGTGCTCGGAGCCGACCTGCTCGAGGCGTTCGACCGGCCGGGCGCCGCCGAGCTGCGGCAGTGGGCCCAGCACCTGCGGACGGCGTTCCGGAGCGGTTTCTGGGTCGAGGACCGAGGCGGCGGCAGACCCGCCGCGGGCAAGGCCGCTGACGGGCGGCTTCTGACGCACCTCGACGCTTCCGCCGTGCATCTCCTGGACACCGGCCTGTCGGGTGGCGGCGAGCAGGCGCCCGGACTGCTCGACAAGGCGCAGACCGGGCAGCTCGCCCGCCTGCTGGGCGGGCCGGCGATGGACTCGGGCTGGGGGTTGCGGGGGCTCGCCGCCAAGGAGGCGGGCTACAGCCCTTTCGGTCACCGGGCGGGGGCGGTACGGGTGGCGGAGACCGCGGTCGCCGTCGCCGGGCTGGCCGCCGCAGGCCACGAGAAGGAGGCGGGCGCACTCCTGCGGGGCGTCCTGGCGGCGGCCCACGCCTTCGGGCACCGGTTGCCCGAGATGTTCGCCGGAGAGCAGCGTGTGGACGGCAGCGCGCCCGTACCGCACCCGGCGGCCTGCCGCCCCTCGGCCACCGCGGCCGCCGCGGCGGTCCTGCTGCTGACATCGCTCGCGGGCATCCGGCCCGACGCCCCCGCCCGATCGGTCACCCTGCGCCCGGTGCGCACCGCGCCGCTCGGGGAGATCGGCTTCACCGGGCTGCGGGTCGCCGGCGCGCCCTTCTCCGTGCGGGTCAGCAGACTCGGCCTCGCCCTGGTGGAGGAGGCGGCCGACGGCCTGCAACTGGGTGCCTGACCTCGTACGACACGGGGCCGTGGCTGATGGCCGGGGCCGCGGGACTGCGCGTGGAAGTCCGCGGACCGGCCATCGCCGCGACCGACGAAGGGAGTGTTTATCGTCAGGCAGACGACTATGATCGCTGCATGCCCTACGACCCGTCAGCCTTCCCGCCCTTCGCCGTCACCGTGGACCTGGTCGTGCTGACCGTGCGCCGCCACTCCCTGTGCGCGCTGGCGGTGCGCAGGGGAGAGCCGCCGTTCCAGGGGCGGTGGGCGCTTCCCGGGGGCTTCGTGCGGGCGGACGAGGACCTGGCGCAGGCCGCGGCGCGCGAACTGGAGGAGGAAGCGGGCCTGTGCGCCCACGACCCCGCCGCGCCCGTCCAGGACAACGGGGCTCATCTCGAGCAGCTCGCGACCTACGGCGACCCCGGGCGTGATCCGAGGATGCGCGTCGTCAGCGTCGCCCATCTCGCCCTCGCGCCCGACCTGCCCGCACCCCGCGCCGGCGGCGACGCGGGAGACGCACGGTGGGCTCCCGTCGAGGAACTGCTGCAGCAGGGCGGATACGGACGCGACGGCGAGTCGAGGGCCCCGCTCGCCTTCGATCACGCTCGGATCCTGGCCGACGGAGTCGAGCGGGCCCGTTCCAAAATCGAGTACTCGTCGCTGGCTACCGCCTTCTGCCCGCCCGAATTCACCGTCGGTGAACTGCGCCGTGTCTACGAGGCGGTGTGGGGTGTGGCGCTCGACCCGCGTAATTTCCACCGCAAGGTGACGGGGACTCCGGGCTTTCTCGTGCCGACGGGCGGTACGACGACACGGCAGGGCGGCCGGCCGGCCCAGCTCTTCCGGGCCGGTGGCGCCACACTGCTCAACCCGCCCATGTTGCGACCGGAGGTCTGACTCCACGCCGCGCCGCGTGCGCTGCGCGAGAGAGGCCGCCGTTCCTGCGGATCGGGGAACAACCCGGTGGACGGGAACAGCGGTGTGTGCCGCACGCGCGTCGCGAACCCGAAAAAAGGGACATAACGCGCTATCTTGCTGCGGGTGATCCAGGCCTTCGGACTGACCAGCGACTCCCGCAAGGGCCTTTCGCCCGCCGTCGACGACGTCTCCTTCGAAGCGCACGAGGGGTGCGTCACCGCGCTCCTGGGGACGGCGGGCGCGGGCAAGACGACGACGCTCAGACTCATGCTCGAACTCCAACAGGGCCGAGGCATCACCTACTTCAAGGGACGCCCCCTGCACCGCATCGCCCACCCGGCGCGCGAGGTCGGCGCCCTCCTGGGCGACGTCCCCGGTCACCCCTCCCGCACCGTCCGGGGCCACCTGCGCATGCTCTGCGCGGCAGCGGGACTTCCGTCCCGCCGGTCCGACGAGGTCCTCGAAGCCGTAGGGCTCGTCAGCTTCCGGGAGGAGCGCCTGGGCACGCTGTCGCGCGCCATGGACCGCAGACTGGGCCTGGCCTGCGTGCTGCTGTCCGAGCCGCACACGCTCGTGCTCGACAGCCCTGCCGGCGGGCTCTCCGCTCGGGAAGGCCGTTGGCTGCACGACATGCTGCGGGCCCACGCGACCCGGGGCGGCACGGTCCTGTTCGCCACGGCCGACCCCAAGGAGGCCGCCCGCACGGCCGACCGCGTCGTCACGCTGGAGCGCGGCACCGTCGTGGCCGACCAGGAGGCCGGGGACTTCGCCCGCCATCGGCTGCGCCCGCGTGTCGCGGTCCGCAGCCCGCACGCCGCCCGCCTCGCGGCCCTGCTGGCCAAGGAGGCCCGCACCGCTCACCGCTCCGTCGAAGTCGTACGCGAGAACGGCAATCGTCTGTCCGTCTACGGCAGTACGTGTGCCGATGTCGGCGAGACCGCATTCCGTCACGGCATCCTCGTCCACCAACTGGCCGACGAGGTCGGGGACATGGGTGCCGGTGCCGGGGTACGCGCCGAGGCCGGGGGGGAGGCGGAGCGGTCGGCCGCCGACCAGGCCGTGGCCAAGGAGCCGAGGACCGTGGCGGCTTTGGCGTCGGCTTCCGCGACGGTGGACCGGGGCACGGCCCCCGGCCCAGCCGCCGTCGGGCGCATCGCGCACGAAGCGACCGGCGTGCCGACCGGAGGTGTGCGCGCCACTGCGGACGTCGGCAGGGTGTTCGTCACCGCCGGGCCGGGCGACGGGCCCGGCGGCGCGGCGGGTGAGGGAACGGCTGCCGTGGTGCGCGAGGCCGGGCACCGGGACGGCTTCGAGCGGGACGGATCCGAAAAAGAGGTCGTGTCCGCCGCGAGGACCGGAGCGGTACCCGGCGCGGCAACGGCGGACGCGGCGGGCCTCGCCTCCACCGCTTCCACCCATCCCAGGCCCTCCGAGGCCGTCTCCGTCGCCGCGCGCACCGGCAGAGCGACGCTTGCCGCACCTGCCGGCACCGCGCATCAGACGGCACACGCCCGGCGTGCCGCGGCGGATGCCACCTCCGGTCACGGCGCCCAAGGCGTCGGCCGCGAGGCCCCCGCCCCGACGCTTGCCGACGCCGCCGGAGGCGACCCAGGTGCCGTCGGCCGGTGCGACGCGCCGCCCTCGACCGTACGCGCCGACGCCGAGCCCCGCACCGGCCGCAGGAACGGCCCCCTCGTGTCCGAAGACGCCGGGAAGGAGCCCCGCCGTACGGAGGCCCGGGACCGCATCCCGACGGCCGGTGCGCGCTCTCCGTCCCGGCGAAGCCCGAGTTCCCGCCCGCAGGGAACGCAGCCTGGCGGCCCGCACCCGGCCGAGGACGCGGAGCCGTCCCGCTCGCCGTCCCCCTCGGCGGCCGCGAGTTCCGCCGGCCGTGCCGCGACGGCTCAGCCGTCCGGCGGGGAGACCGCGCAGGCGCAGCCCTCGATCCCCACTCCACGTCCGGCGGTTACCGTCACGCCGGATCCCTCCTCGCCCCTTCCACCTCCCATCGCCGTCCGTCCGGGGACCGGCCCGCTCCGGCCCGTACGGTACGAACTGCGCCGCGCCCTGGGCATCGGCACCGGGTTCGTCATCTGCGCCGCCGTCCTCGTCGTCTCGGCCCTGACGGCGCTCGTCGCGGGGCGCATCGGCCACACCCCGCAGCCCCGGCTGCTGGCTGCATGGCCGCAGCAGTTCCCGCTGCCGCCGGCCGCCCTCGGTGCGGGGCTGATCGGCGCGCTCGCCTTCGGCGACGAGTTCCGCCACCCCGCGCTGGCGGCGGACCGCGGCACCGTCCCCCGCCGCCTCGGGCTGCTCGCCGCGAAGCTCCTCGTCGCCACCGCCACCGCGCTGCTGCTGGCCTTCCTCACGGTCGGCTGCGACGCCGAGGTGCTCTACGTCGTATACGGACGGGAACTCACCCAGGTTCCCGGCGACTGGCTCTCGCCGGCCGTGAGTTGGACCGGCCTCGTGATCGGGTGCGGCTGGGCCGGGGTGCTGGCCGCGGGGCTCTTCCGGTCCACCGCCGCCGGACTCGCCGCGGTGGTCGCCGTACCCGTCGTCGTCTCACCCCTGGTGCACCAGGCGCTGGGAGGGGCGGCCTGGGACGCGGCCGGCCTTCCCGCACGGCTGCGCGAAGCGTTCCTGTTGCCCTGGCCCTTCGGAGGAGATCGCTATCTGTCCGCCGCGGCCCGTGTGATCGCTCAACCTGTCGGCGGCGCACTCACATTGTCGCTGGTCACACTGTTGGGCGGGTACCTGCTGACGACCCTGCGCAGCAGAGTCCGATGAGCACCGTCCGTACTCTTTCGATCGCACATTGTGCGCAACTCCCCACGGAAAGCACATTTATTTCCGATAAGGCGTCAATTGCGACGGAGTGAGCGATCACCCTTTCGTGTGCTTTTCACCAAAGACCTCAAGGGAGTTGGAGGCAACGCCGACAAAGGATCCGTGAGTACCCTTGCGCACACCATGATGACCGCCGCCCGCTCCTCAGACTCCGGTCTTGCCGGCCCGGGCGAACTCGACCGCTACCCCTACGCCGAGGCGCCCGTCCCCGACCGCGTCGGAAGCCACGTCTGGGAGGGCGCGGAACCCGAGCTGGGACGTGTCGGCCGACGCGCCGCGGGCAGCCGCGGTCGCGGCCTGCACGGCCAACTCGTCCAGCAGCTCGGTCAGATGATCGTATCCGGGGACCTGGGTGCCGACCGCCCGCTGGTGCCCGAGGAGATCGGCCAGCGCTTCGAGGTCTCCCGCACCGTCGTCCGTGAGTCGCTCCGTGTCCTGGAGGCCAAGGGCCTGGTCAGCGCCCGGCCGAACGTCGGCACACGCGTGCGCCCGGTCAGCGACTGGAATCTCCTTGATCCCGACATCATCGAGTGGCGGGCCTTCGGGCCGCAGCGTGACGACCAGCGCCGGGAGCTGAGCGAGCTGCGCTGGACCATCGAGCCGCTCGCCGCGCGGCTCGCGGCGGGACACGGGCGCGAGGACGTCCAGCAGCGCCTGTCCGACATGGTGGAGATCATGGGGCATGCCCTGGCCCAGGGTGACGCCCTGACCTTCTCCCGCGCGGACACGGAGTTCCACTCGCTGCTCATCCAGGTCGCGGGCAACCGGATGCTGGAGCACCTGTCGGGGATCGTCTCGGCGGCCCTTCAGGTGTCGGGTGGCCCTGTCACGGGCTGCGAGCGCCCCAATGAGGCCTCTGTGGCGCAGCACGCCCGCATCGCCGACGCCCTCGCGGCCGGCGACGGCACGGCGGCGGAGGCGGCCATGCGCCAGCTGCTCACGGTCCATCCCGAGATCGAGCGTGTGGTTCCCGCGCCGCGCGAGCACTGAGCCGCGCGCGCCGTTCCGGGTGCGGGCGGCCGGCCCGAGTCCTGCCGCCCTCCCGCGGGCCCGGCCGCCTCGCGGCCCCCTCGCCCCGCCGTCCCTCCCGTGGCCCCGGCCGGTGCGCGGCTTCTCGACGGACCCCGCCGGATCCTCCGCGCGCTCGGTGGGGTCCGGTTCGTGTGACGGGTGAGTCCGGCTTCAGACGGGCGGGCTTCGAGGGAGAGCCGGCTGGCCAGACGCAGCAGCTCCCATCTGTTCACGTCTGACCGCTTTTGAACGCTTACGGGGTGTGACTCGGGCCACGCGGATTGGGCGTAACGCTCCTGGAGACAACGCGATGACCTAAGAGGTGACAGCCGCGGAGGGAATACGGACGCCGTTCATGGCGCTGTGCATCTTCCCGGCCCCCGCCCGCGCCGTCGGCCCCATCCCCAGGCCGGTGGTCGGCTCCTGTCCACTCGTGGACGGGGCCGGAAGCCGTTTTCCAACGTTCCGAGAGGTTGTTCGTGTCGGCCAGCACATCCCGTACGCTCCCGCCGGAGATCGCCGAGTCCGTCTCTGTCATGGCGCTCATTGAGCGGGGAAAGGCTGAGGGGCAGATCGCCGGCGACGATGTGCGTCGGGCCTTCGAAGCTGACCAGATCCCGGCCACTCAGTGGAAGAACGTACTGCGCAGCCTCAACCAGATCCTCGAGGAAGAGGGTGTGACGCTGATGGTCAGTGCCGCGGAGCCCAACAAGCGCACCCGAAAGAGCGTCGCAGCGAAGAGCCCGGCCAAGCGCACCGCCACCAAGACGGTCGCGGCGAAGACGGTGACCACCAGGAAGGCCACCGCCACCGCCACTCCGGCGGCGACCCCTGCCGCCGACACACCGGTCGAGGACGACGCTCCCGAGAAGAAGGCCGCCGCCAAGAAGACGACCGCCGCCGCGAAGAAGACGACGGCCAAGAAGACGACCGCCGCCGCGAAGAAGACGGCGGCCAAGAAGACCTCCGCCAAGAAGGACGACGCCGAGCTCCTCGAGGACGAGGTGCTCGAGGACCCGAAGGGCGCCGAGGAGCCGGAGGGCACGGAGAGCGCCGGTTTCGTGCTCTCCGACGAGGACGAGGACGACGCCCCCGCCCAGCAGGTCGCCGCGGCCGGCGCCACCGCCGACCCGGTCAAGGACTACCTCAAGCAGATCGGCAAGGTCCCCCTGCTCAACGCCGAGCAGGAGGTCGAGCTGGCCAAGCGCATCGAGGCGGGTCTCTTCGCCGAGGACAAGCTGGCCAACTCCGACAAGCTGGCGCCGAAGCTCAAGCGTGAGCTGGAGATCATCGCCGAGGACGGCCGTCGGGCCAAGAACCACCTCCTGGAGGCCAACCTCCGTCTGGTGGTCTCCCTGGCCAAGCGCTATACCGGCCGCGGCATGCTCTTCCTGGACCTCATCCAGGAAGGCAACCTCGGTCTGATCCGCGCGGTCGAGAAGTTCGACTACACCAAGGGCTACAAGTTCTCCACGTACGCCACCTGGTGGATCCGTCAGGCGATCACCCGCGCGATGGCCGACCAGGCCCGCACCATCCGTATCCCGGTGCACATGGTCGAGGTCATCAACAAGCTCGCGCGTGTACAGCGCCAGATGCTCCAGGACCTGGGCCGCGAGCCCACCCCGGAGGAGCTGGCCAAGGAACTCGACATGACCCCGGAGAAGGTCATCGAGGTTCAGAAGTACGGCCGCGAGCCCATCTCCCTGCACACCCCGCTCGGCGAGGACGGCGACAGCGAGTTCGGTGACCTCATCGAGGACTCCGAGGCCGTGGTGCCGGCCGACGCGGTCAGCTTCACGCTCCTGCAGGAGCAGCTGCACTCGGTGCTCGACACCCTGTCCGAGCGTGAGGCGGGCGTCGTCTCCATGCGTTTCGGTCTCACCGACGGTCAGCCCAAGACCCTCGACGAGATCGGCAAGGTCTACGGCGTCACGCGCGAGCGGATCCGCCAGATCGAGTCCAAGACCATGTCGAAGCTGCGGCACCCGTCGCGTTCGCAGGTGCTGCGCGACTACCTCGACTAGGCGCGGCCGTACGACGTAGAAGGCCCGGCTCCCCTCTGGGGACGCCGGGCCTTCGCGCTGCGGTGCGCCGCGCTCTGCCCGACCCTGGGTGTCCGACGATCACCCCAGAGTGAGGAGTGCGCATGCGACGCCGTACTGCCCGGGCACTGGCCGGGCCGCTGGTCCTGGCGGCCGTAGGGGCCGCGATACCGCTGGTGAACGCGGCCCCCGCGGCCGCCGACGGGGTTGTCATCGGGGGTTTCCCCGTCGACGTGTCGCAGAGCCCGTGGACCGTGGCTCTGGCCAGCCGTGACCGGTTCGGAGGTACACGCGCGGGGCAGTTCTGCGGGGCTGTGGCCGTCGCCCGCACCACCGTGCTGACCGCCGCCCACTGTCTGGCCGGCGAGGTGGTCGGCGCGCCACCGACACGGGACCTGAAAATCATCGAAGGGCGCACGGATCTGCTCTCCGGGCAGGGCAGTGAGATCCGCGTACGCGCCACCTGGGTCAATCCGCGCTATGACGCCGCGACCAACGCGGGCGACTTCGCGGTGCTCAGCCTGTCCGAGCCGCTGCCCCAGCGCGCGGTCATCCCGATGGCGGGCGCGGGCGACCCTGCGTACGCGCCGGGGACGCGCGCTCTCGTCTACGGCTGGGGGGACACGACCGGAGGCGCCGCCTACCCGCACAGCCTGCATGCCGCGCGGGTGCATGTGCTGCCCGACACCCAGTGCGAGCGGGCGTATCCGGGTGGTGTCGACGGCAGGTACGCGTCGGAGACGATGCTGTGCGCGGGCGAGATCGTGGGCGGCCGGGACGCCTGCCAGGGGGACAGTGGCGGCCCGCTGGTGGCCAAGGGGCGCCTCATCGGGCTGGTGTCGTGGGGGAACGGCTGCGGCAGGGCGGGAAACCCTGGTGTCTACACACGCGTGTCCGCAGTGCTGCGGGCGCTGCGTCAGGCCCGCGGGGCGAAGACACTGCCCGCAACGGCCGACGGGCAGGGCTGACCGGGTTCGGGGGCACACCGACGGGCGGCCGCTCCTGCGTGTCAGGAGCGGCCGCCCGTTCACCGGCCTGTGCCGGAGCTGGCTCGTCGTGCGAGACGGTCAGCGCTTTGTCAGCGCTCTTCCTCGGACGCGTTGGCGGGCACGGAGGTGAGGCGCTCCGTCTCGTCCTGTATCTCAGCGGCGATCTTCTTGAGTTCCGGCTCGAACTTGCGACCGTGGTGGGCGCAGAAGAGCAGTTCTCCGCCGCTCAGCAGGACGACGCGCAGGTAAGCCTGGGCGCCGCAGCGGTCGCAGCGATCAGCGGCCGTCAGCGGGCTCGCGGGGGTCAGAACAGTAGTCACGTCGCCTCTTCTCTAGCTCGACGAGCTGTCGTACCAGGGTCAACATCCAACCAGCCCCAAACGTTCCCGCTCGCGGCTTTTCCTCGAAAAATCTTTCCGAGGGGCTGTCCGTTGCCGGTTTGGCGGCGAATGTGCCGTATTACGTCTGTGTGTCTTACGGGTTCGCGCTGTCGGTCATGGTCAGTCCTCCCCGGCCGGGTTGCCGGTTGTTCATGAGGACGTGCCCGGAGCCTAAATGGTTCATGCCTCGAAGGGAACGTGATATGTGCTTCACTCCATCGAGGGATCGAACGTACATGCGACCGTCGACTAGTCTGGGTCGCTGCCGAGGGTTGCGTTACAAGGGCTCTACCAGGCCTCGGTACCCTCTGAGCGGCAACCGAAGCCGCGCCCTTACCCACGAGGGCCTCACCTGAAATTCAGCGAGGAGCGAACCGCGTGACCGCCGATACGTCCGTGCCGTCCACAGCTCTGCTGGCAGGAGCAGACCGTGACGGCTCCAACTACACCGCGCGGCACCTGCTCGTCCTCGAGGGGCTCGAGGCCGTGCGCAAGCGCCCCGGCATGTACATCGGATCGACCGACAGCCGCGGTCTGATGCACTGCCTGTGGGAGATCATCGACAACTCCGTGGACGAAGCCCTGGCGGGCGTCTGCGACCACATCGAGGTCGTCCTGCACGACGACGGCTCCGTGGAGGTCCGGGACAACGGCCGTGGCATCCCCGTCGACGTCGAGCCCAGGACCGGCCTGTCGGGCGTCGAGGTCGTCATGACCAAGCTGCACGCAGGCGGCAAGTTCGGCGGCGGCTCGTACGCCGCCTCCGGCGGTCTGCACGGCGTCGGCGCCTCGGTCGTCAACGCGCTCTCCGCCCGCCTGGACGTCGAGGTCGACCGCGGTGGCCACACGCACGCGATCAGCTTCCGGCGCGGCGTGCCCGGCGCGTTCACGGGCAGCGGCCCCGAGGCCAAGTTCGAGTCCGGCAGCGGCCTGCGCAAGGCCAAGAAGATCCCCAAGTCGCGGACCGGGACGCGCGTGCGCTACTGGGCCGACCGCCAGATCTTCCTCAAGGACGCGAAGCTCTCCCTGGAGAACCTGCACCAGCGCGCCCGGCAGACGGCCTTCCTGGTGCCCGGCCTGACCATCGTCGTCCGCGACGAGTACGGCCTCGGCGAGGGCGGCAGCAAGGGCGAGGAGTCCTTCCGCTTCGACGGCGGCATCAGCGAGTTCTGCGAGTACCTGGCGGGCGACAGGCCGGTCTGCGACGTGCTCCGCTTCAGCGGACAGGGATCCTTCAAGGAGACGGTTCCCGTCCTCGACGAGCACGGCCAGATGACGCCCACGGAGGTCACCCGCGATCTCGGCGTGGACGTCGCCATGCGCTGGGGGACCGGCTACGACACCACCCTCCGGTCGTTCGTCAACATCATCGCCACGCCCAAGGGCGGCACCCACGTCGCCGGTTTCGAGCAGGCGGTCGCGAAGACGATGAACGAGGTGCTGCGGGCGAAGAAGATGCTGCGCGTCGCCGAGGACGACATCGTCAAGGACGACGCCCTGGAGGGCCTCACCGCGGTCGTCACGGTCCGCCTCGCCGAGCCGCAGTTCGAGGGGCAGACCAAGGAGGTCCTCGGCACCTCGGCCGCCCGCCGCATCGTCAACAACGTGATCACCAAGGAACTCAAGGCGTTCCTGACCTCCACCAAGCGGGACGCGGCCCAACAGGCCCGTGTGGTCATGGAGAAGGCCGTCGCCGCCGCCCGGACCCGGATCGCGGCCCGCCAGCACAAGGACGCCCAGCGGCGCAAGACGGCCCTGGAGTCCTCCTCCCTGCCCGCCAAGCTCGCCGACTGCCGCAGCGACGACGTCGACCGCAGCGAACTGTTCATCGTCGAGGGGGACTCCGCGCTCGGCACCGCCAAGCTCGCCCGGAACTCCGAGTTCCAGGCGCTGCTGCCGATCCGCGGCAAGATCCTCAACGTCCAGAAGTCGTCCGTCACCGACATGCTGAAGAACGCCGAGTGCGGCGCGATCATCCAGGTGATAGGAGCAGGCTCCGGCCGGACCTTCGATCTGGACGCGGCGCGCTACGGCAAGATCATCATGATGACCGACGCGGACGTGGACGGCTCGCACATCCGCACCCTGCTCCTGACCCTGTTCCACCGCTACATGCGGCCCATGGTCGAGGCCGGCCGGGTGTTCGCCGCGGTGCCGCCGCTGCACCGCGTCGAGTTGATCCAGCCGAAGAAGGGCCAGGACAAGTACGTCTACACGTACTCGGACCGTGAACTGCGCGACAGGCTGCTGGAGTTCCAGAGCAAGAACATCCGCTACAAGGACTCGATCCAGCGGTACAAGGGTCTCGGAGAGATGGACGCCGACCAACTCGCCGAGACCACCATGGACCCGCGCCACCGCACCCTGCGCCGGATCAACCTCTCCGACCTGGAGGCCGCGGAAGGGGTGTTCGACCTGCTCATGGGCAACGACGTTGCTCCCCGCAAGGAGTTCATCGCCAGCTCGGCGGCCACACTCGACCGCTCGCGCATCGACGCGTAGCGCTGACCGGCCGACGGGCTGACCGGCCGACGGGCTGACCGGCCGACGGGCTGACCGGCCGACGGGCGGCCGAGCGGTCGCGGATCCGGACGGGTCGGCCCGGATCGGGTCGGCCCCGGTTCGGTTGGGACCGACCCGGCGGGCGGCTTCCCGCTCGCCGGATGGGGAGAGGGCCATCGGCTGCCCGGGCCCGGGGCCCTGCCGGTGGTCGGTCGGCCCGGTACGAGGTGGTGGAACGCGGTCGGCCACCCGCACGGGCACCGGCGGGACCGGGGCGAGGTCGACGCGAAACCGGTACGAGCCCGGGGCGATCCGATGCGAGCACAGGGGGAGCCGGTACCACCCTGCGGGGAAAGCCCGTGGAGCCGGTACCACCCTGCGGTGGAAGCCGGTGGAAGCCGGTACCACCCTGCGGTGGAAGCCGGTGGAAGCCGGTGGAAACCCGGTGCGGAACCGGAGCAACGCCGGTGGGGGAACCATGCACTCGGGGGTTCCTCCACCCGTGGGTGGAGATCGTCGACCGCGTGGAATCCACCCGTGATCCACCCCTGAGCCGATCAGTCCGCCCTTGATTTTCCGTAGCGTCGAAGGCGTCGACGGGTCTCGCCGTCGGCCTCCCCTTCCCGTTCATGGAGGCTCTGATGTCCGGGCTCGTCAACGCGCTGGTGATCGTGGCCGTCGCCGCCCTCGTCATCTCCAGGCAGTTCAGCGCCCGCCGGCTCGACGCCGACCGCCGCTGGTGGCTCCTCCCTGCGATTCTGGCGGTGGTCGCGCTGCGCGAACCCGGTCTGATCGACGCCCACCACCACACCGAGGCCGTGGTGCTCCTCGCCGCCGAACTGATCATCGGCCTCGGCATCGGAGCCGGCTGGGCCTGGACCACCCGGATATGGGTGGAGCCGGACGGCGCCGTGTGGACCAAGAGCACCAAGGCGAGTGCGGCCGTCTGGATCGGAGGCGTCGTCCTGCGTGCCGGTCTGTTCGGCCTGGGCGAGCTGCTCGGCGTGCGCCAGGGAGGTCCGGCCCTGATGTGCGCCCTGGCCGCGACGCTGCTGGTCCGCTCCGGCGTCCTGGTCCGGCGGACGCAAGCCCTCACCTCGGCGGACGGCCGGGCCCCGTCGTACGACCGGATTCCGGCGTACGGTGGCGACAGGCCCCGCCCCGCGTGGAAGGAACGCGTGTGACGGAGAACGTCTGGACGCGCTGGCCCTCTCCGGAGGCGCTGGGCCGGGTGGGGGTGTCCCGGCCCCGACGCCTCCTGGGGTGGGGCGCGCGGATCCTGATGGCCGCCGTTTTTCTCTGGGGGGCCTTCCGCAGCAGTCATGTCCATCTCTGGGGTGCGCTCGCAGGAGCGGTGGGTGTCGTCGTGGTGACGGCAACTGCCTGGGGCTTCTTCAGGACCACGCTCGCGCATCGGCTCGTGCCCTCGCTGGGGCTCTTCGCCGTTCTCTTCGGCGTGGCGGGCGCCGCGCAGGCGGGAAGCTTCCATGTGCCCGCCCTCGTCATCTGGTGCGCCTGTGGGATCGTCGCTCTGGAAAGGCTGCCGCTCGCGGCGGCCATGCCCCTGACCGCGATCGCGCTCGCCGCGTTCGCCGTGGCCGACGACGACCGGTGGATCACCACCGTCGTCACTACGATCGGCCTGGCGCTCGCCGGCTACGTCCTGCGGCTGGACGCCGAGGCCCGGGGCAATGCTCAGCGGCTGCTCGCCCAGGAACGGGCCGCGCGGGTGGCGGAGGCGGAGTCGGCGGCGCTGGGGGAGCGGGCGAGGATCGCGCGAGAGATCCACGACGTACTGGCCCACAGTCTCTCGGCGCAGCTCGTGCACCTGGAGGCCGCCCGGCTCCTCATCGAGCGGGGCGCGGACCGGGACCGGATCCTGGAGCGGGTGGTGGCCGCCCGGGGGATGGCCCGCGACGGGCTCGACGAGACCCGCCAGGCCCTGTCCGCGCTGCGCGGCGAGCTGACCCCTCTGGAGGACTTCCTCAGCCAGCTCGTGGCGGCGAACGCCGGCGCGGAGGTCACCATCTCGGGTGAACGCAGACAACTGCCCGCCGAGGCCTCGCAGGCCGTGCGCCGCGTCGCCCAGGAGGCGTTGACCAACGTCCGCAAGCATGCCCCGGGCGCCAAGGTCCGGCTCCGGCTCGACTACGGCGAGCACCAGGTCGTGCTGGACGTGCGTGACTCGGGCGGTACGCCCGGCGACCTCGCCGGGGCCGGCGGCGGGTACGGTCTGCTGGGCATGCGGGAGCGCGCCGAGCTGCTGGGCGGCTCGCTGGAGGCAGGCCCGCACGAGGAGGGGTTCGCGGTGACGTTGAAGGTGCCGGTATGAGCGAGGAGGCGGGGAGGAAGCCCGCGCGGGTGGTCGTGGCGGACGACCAGACGGTGGTCCGGGAAGGCATCGTGATGCTGCTGGGACTGCTGCCGGGCATCGAGGTCGTGGGGTCCGCGGGCGACGGGGACGAAGCGGTCGAGCTCGTCGCGGAAGTGGCTCCGGACGTGGTGCTGATGGACCTGCGGATGCCGCGGTGCGACGGCGTCGAGGCCACCCGGCGGATCCGGTCGGAGTATCCGGGTACCCAGGTGGTGATCCTCACGACGTACGCGGACGACGAGTCGCTCTTCCCCGCCCTGCGGGCCGGAGCGCGGGGCTATCTGACCAAGGACGCGGGGGGTGACGAGATCGTCCGGGCCGTGGAGAGCGTGCTGTCCGGGGACGCGGGGCTGTCGCCCAGCATCCAGCGGCGGTTGCTGGAGCGACTGTCCGGGGCCGACCCCCGGCAGGTGCCCGCCGCCGAGCCGCCGGACGGGCTCACCACGCGGGAGTGCGAGGTGCTGGCGCTGATCGCCGAGGGCCTGAGCAACCAGGAGATCGCGCGCCGGCTGCATGTCTCCACCGCCACCGTGAAGACGCACATCAACAACCTGTTCGCCAAGGCGGGCCTCAAGGACAGGGCGCAGGCCGTGCGGTACGCGTACGCGAAGGGGCTGGCGCGACCGCCGGCGAGCTGAATCACCTGATGGGGTGAAGCGCTGAGGGAAGAGAAGCCGGGGTCTTCCCGCTCTGCCCATCCTTGGGCATGCAGTCAAGCAACGGCCGTCCCCACGGGGACGGGGGCGGGCCCGCGGATCCGTCCGGGAAGCACGAGAACCAGGAACAGACGTCCGAGGACGTGCGGTACCGCGATCCGTGGTACGACGCGCTGGCGTCCGGCTGGGGCGAGGGGGAGGGCACGGGAACCCCCGCAGCGCGGGTACCGGCGGCGCCTCGGGAAGGACCGGGCCGGCCGGCTGACGGAGCGGCGGCCGAGGTGTATCTGGCCGTGCAGCGCAGTGCGGCGTTCCAGGAGGTGCGCGGGCGCTACCGGAGGTTCGTGGTGCCGGCAGTGGTGGTCTTCCTCGTCTGGTACGTGGCGTACGTCGTGGCCGCGACGACCGCGCCCGGGCTGATGGCGCGGCCGGTGGCGGGCGCGGTGAACGTGGCGATGCTCGCGGGGATCGGGCAGTTCCTCACCACCTTCCTCTTCGCGTGGGCCTACGCCCGGCACGCGCGGCTGCGCCGGGACCAGGCCGCGCTCGACCTGCGCTGGGACACCCAGGCGCTGACCCGGGGCGCCGCGCAGGGGGGTGCGTCGTGACCGGTGGACATCAGACACTGGCGCTGCTGCTGTTCAGTGCGTTCGTCGCCGTCACACTGGCCATCACCACCTGGGTTAGCCGCAGGAGGCACGGTTCGGCCGAGGAGTTCTATGCGGGCGGGCGGTTGTTCTCCCCGATGGAGAATGGTTTTGCCATCGCCGGGGACTACGCGTCGGCCGCCTCCTTCCTGGGGGTGCCCGGACTGATCGCGCTCTTCGGCTACGACGGCGTGCTGTATGTGGTGGGCTTCCTCGTGGGCTGGCTGGTGGTGCTGCTCCTGGTCGCCGAACTGGTGCGCAACTGCGGGCGGTTCACCCTCGCCGACGTGGTGGCGGCCAGGATGAGTGAGCGTCCGGTGCGGATCGCGGCGGGCACGTCCTCGGTCACCGTGTCCGTGCTGTACCTGGTGGCGCAGATGGTGGGGGCGGGCAGCCTGGTGGCGCTGCTGCTGGGACGGACGGGCGCGGGCGGCGCGGCACAGGCGTGGGCCGTGATCGGCGTCGGTGCGCTGATGGTGGTCTACGTGTCGTTGGGCGGGATGCGGGCCACCACCTGGATCCAGATCGTCAAGGCCGTGCTGCTGCTCGGCGGGACCGTCGTGCTGACCGTGCTCGTCATGGTCCGTTTCCACGGCGACCTCGACCGGTTGCTGCGTGCCGCGGCCGAGCACAGCGGTCACGGGCAGGCCTTTCTGGCGCCGGGACTGAAGTACGGCGGTGACTGGACCGCGCGCCTGGACTTCATCAGTCTCGGACTCGCGCTGGTGCTCGGCACGGGCGGTCTGCCGCACATCCTGTCCCGCTTCTACACCGTGCCGACCGCGCGGGCGGCCCGGCGGTCGGCGCTCTGGTCCATCGGTCTCATCGGCGGCTTCTACCTCATGACGATCGTGCTCGGGTTCGGCGCCGCCGCGATCGTCGGACCCCAGGCCGTGCGCGGGGCGAACGCGGCCGGGAACACGGCGGTTCCGCTGCTCGCCCTCGACCTGGGCGGCGGCGCGGCCTCCACGGGCGGCACGGTGCTGTTCGCGGTGGTCGCCGCGGTCGCGTTCGCCACCATCCTCGCGGTGGTCGCCGGGATCACACTCGCCTCCTCCGCGTCCGTCGCCCACGACCTGTACGCGTCGCTGCGGCGGCGCGGCGGGCGGCAGCGCAGCGAGGTGGCCGTGGCGCGGATCGCGGCGGTGGGCGTCGGAGTGGTCGCCATCGGCCTCGGCCTGCTCGCCCGCGACCTCAACGTCGCCTTCCTGGTCGGCCTCGCCTTCGCCGTCGCCGCCTCCGCGAACCTGCCGGTGCTGCTCTACTCGCTGTTCTGGCGCGGGTTCACCACCCGGGGCGCGGTGTGGGCGGTGTACGGCGGCCTGGTTCCGGCCCTGGGGCTCGTCGTGCTCTCCCCGGTCGTCTCCGGCAGCTCCGACTCGCTCTTCCCCGGCGTCGACTTCCAGTACTTCCCACTGCAGAATCCCGGCATCGTCTCCATCCCACTGGGATTCCTGGCGGGTTGGCTGGGCACGGTCACCTCCGCCGAACCGCCCGACGAGGCCAAGCACGCGGAGACGGAGGTGCGGTCGCTGACCGGGGCGGGGGCCGTGTGAGCGAGGCCGCCCCCGGCCCTCGTGGCACCGCCCCATCCGCGGCTACGACCGGCTGCGACCGAGCCCCGGCGGCCATCGGCTCCACCCGACCACCGGCCCCGCCCGATCACCGGCAACCACCGGACCCCTCCGACCACCGGCATTGCCCGATCACTGGCGGGCCACCGGCCGACCACCGGCACCAGCCGCCCATCGGTCGGCCACCGGCACTGGCGGGCCACCGGCCGACCATCGGCACCGGCCGCCCATCGGTCGGCCACCGGCACTGGCGGGCCACCGGCCGACCACCGGCACCGGCCGCCCATCGGTCGGCCACCGGCCACCGGCACCGGCCGACCATCGGCCGACCACTGGCACCGACCGACCACCGGCACCGGCCGGCCACCGGCACCGGCCGGCCCGCCCGCCCGGCTACGGCGCCACCCACGCGTAACGGTGCTCCGGGCGTCCTGTGTCGCCGTACTTCAGGGACAGGCGCAGGCGGCCGGCCTGTTCCAGGTGACGCAGGTAACGCTGGGCGGTGGACCGGCTCAGGCCCGTGCGGGCGGCCACCTCGTGGGCCGACAGGGGCTGCCCCGCACCGTGCAGGACACCGCAGATGAGGTCGGTCGTCGGCTCCGAGTGGCCGCTGGGCAGGCCGGGGGAGGAGGGCGCGGGCGTCGTGCGCAGGGCACCGAAGATCCGGTCCACCTGCTCCTGCCCGGCCACTCCGCGGCCGCCGACGCGGTCGACGGTGCGGCGCAGGGCGGCGTAGGAGTCCAGGCGGGTGCGCAGGGCGGCGAACGTGAAGGGCTTGACCAGATAGTGCAGTGCGCCCAGCCGCATCGCCTGCTGCACGGTCGCCACGTCGCCGGCTGCCGTGATCATGATGACGTCGGTGCCCAGACCCTGTTCGCGCATGCGGTGGACGAGTTCCAGGCCGGTGCGGTCGGGCAGGTAGTGGTCGAGCAGGACCAGGTCGATGCCTCCGCGTTGTACGGCGGTCAGTGCCTGGGCAGCGCTGTGCGCGCGGGAGGTCACCCGGAATCCGGGAACCTTTCCCACGTACTTCGCGTTGATCTCGGCGACACGGAAGTCGTCGTCGACCACCAGGACGTCAATCATCGGGCCTCTTTCCCTCAAGGCCTGGCGAGCGTTAAGCCCGTGTTTCGGCTCCGTTGTTGTAGCGCGAGCAAAACGAGCACAACAGGTGCTTGCGAGCAAAAGAACGGCTTGCGAACAGAAGACTGCTGCTGTGGCGGGGGCCACACCTACCGTCCCGGGTCATGAGCGCAGACACCAGCCCCGCCATCGAGCTACGGGGCGCGAGCAAGACGTTCAGGACCCCGTCAGGGGGCCTGCACACCGCTGTGAGGGATCTCGACCTCACCGTTCGGCGCGGTGAGTTCGTGGCCGTGGTGGGTCCCACCGGCTGCGGCAAGTCGACGACGTTGACCCTGGTCAGCGGCCTGGAGGAGCCCACCGAGGGTGAAGTGCTGGTGGCCGGCGAGCCGGTGGCCGGTGTCGGCGGCAAGGTCGGCTTCGTCTTCCAGCAGGACGCCACCTTTCCCTGGCGGACGGTGCTGTCCAACGTGATGGCGGGTCCGCGTTTCCGCGGCGTTCCGAAGGCCGAGGCGAGGGAGAAGGCGCGGGCGTGGCTGGCCCGGGTCGGGCTCGCCGCCTTCGAGGACCGTTACCCGCACCAGCTCTCCGGTGGTCAGCGCAAGCGGGTCGCGCTCGCCGCGACCTTCGTCAACGACCCCGAGATCCTGCTCATGGACGAGCCGTTCTCCGCGCTCGACGTCCAGACCCGGGCACTGATGTCGGACGAACTGCTGGAGCTGTGGGAGGGCACCGGCTCTTCGGTCGTCTTCGTCACCCACGACCTGGAGGAGGCCATCGCGCTGGCCGACAGGGTCGTCGTGATGACGGCCGGGCCCGCCACCGTGAAGCAGGTCTTCGACATCGGTCTGCCCCGGCCGCGCAAGGTCGAGCAGGTGCGCCTGCAGAGCGAGTTCATCGACATCTACCGCGAGATCTGGGAGTCCCTGGGCGAAGAGGTCCGCATCACCCGTGAAAGAGGTGCCGCCCATGTCGCCTGAGGTTCTCAGCACGCCGGTCGCCGAGACGGCCAAGACGCCCGACCGGGCGCACTCGCGGGCCCGCGCCGCCCGCAAGCGGAAGGTGATCGTCACCGTAGCCCGCATCCTGCTCCTGGTGGCGGTGCTCGGTCTGTGGGAGGCGCTCTCCCGGGCCGAGGTCATCGATCCCTTCAACTTCTCGATGCCTTCCAAGATCTGGGACCAGATGTGGACCTGGACCACCCACGGCACCGCGCTCGGCTCGCTGGGCGAGCAGATCTGGTACACGCTCTACGAGGCGCTGCTCGGTTGGGTGTTCGGTGTGGTGGCCGGCGTGATCCTCGGTATCGCGCTGGGACGCATCGCCTTCCTGGCCGACGTCCTCGGCCCCTACATCAAGGTGCTCAACTCGCTCCCGAGGATCGTGCTCGCCCCGATCTTCGTCATCTGGTTCGGGCTCGGGCCGATGTCCAAGATCGCCTCGGCCGTCGTCCTCGTCTTCTTCCCGGTGTTCTTCAACGCCTTCCAGGGCGCCCGCGAGGTCGACCGCAACCTGGTGGCCAACGCCCGGATCCTGGGCGCGAGCGACCGCAGGGTCACGCTCCAGGTGGTCATCCCGTCCGCCACCTCCTGGATCTTCACCAGCCTCCACGTCAGCTTCGGCTTCGCGCTCATCGGCGCCATCGTCGGCGAGTACATCGGCGCCACCAACGGCATCGGCCTGCTCGTCGCGCAGTCCCAGGGCACGTTCAACGCGGCCGGTGTGTACGCGGCCATGGTCATCCTCGCCGCGGTGGCCCTCGTCGCCGAGGGGCTGCTCACCTTCGCCGAGCGCCGCATCTTCCGCTGGAAGCCCGCCGACTCGGGCCACTGAGCCGCCGACTCGGGCCACTGAGCCGCCGACTCGGGCCACCGAGTCACCGAGTCGGGCCACCGAGTCACCGACTCCGGTCGCTGAGCCCCCGGCCACTCGGCTCGGCCCGGCTCCGCACTTCCTTCCCGCATCCCGCCCGCCCCGTACCGCTCACCCCTAGGACGTGAACCGCCATGCGCAAGACCGTCAGACTCGCGGCGTCCGCCGCAGCCGGCCTGCTCGCCCTGTCCTCCCTCACCGCCTGCGCCAACGACGCGGCCAGTTCGACGGCCGACAGCGGCAGCGGGGGCGGTGGCAAGGGCGAGCACGTCAAGATCATGGTCGGCGGCCTGGACAAGGTCATCTACATGCCCGCCATGCTCACCCAGCGCCTCGGCTACTTCTCCGCCGAGGGCCTGAACGTGGAACTGCTGAGCGAGCCCGCCGGTGTCCAGGCCGAGACCGCGCTCGTCTCCGGTCAGGTCCAGGGCGCCGTCGGCTTCTACGACCACACCCTCGACCTCCAGGTCAAGCACAAGAGCATCGAGTCCGTGGTGCAGCTCTCGCACGCCCCCGGTGAGGTGGAGGTGGTCTCGGCCAAGGCCGCCGGTGACATCACGTCCCCCAAGGACTTCAAGGGCAAGAAGCTCGGCGTCACCGGCCTCGGTTCCTCGACCGACTTCCTCACCAAGTACCTCGCGGTGAAGAACGGCGTGAACGTCAGCGACTTCACCCCGGTCGCCGTGGGAGCCGGACCGACGTTCATCTCGGCGCTCCAGCAGGGCTCCATCGACGGGGGCATGACCACCGACCCGACCGTCGCGACGATCCTGGACAAGAAGGCCGGCAAGATCCTCCTCGACATGCGGACCCCGGAGGGCTCCCAGGAGGCGCTCGGCGGCCCCTACCCGTCGTCGAGCCTGTACATGCAGACGGACTGGGTCAACAGCCACAAGGACACCGTCCAGAAGCTGGCCAACGCGTTCGTGAAGACGCTCAAGTGGATGTCCACCCACAGCGCCGACGAGATCGCCGCCAAGATGCCCGCCGACTACTCCCAGGGCAACAAGAAGCTCTACGCCGAGGCGATCAAGAGCACGCTGCCGATGTTCACCAAGGACGGCGTCATGCCGGCGAACGGTCCCGAGACCGTGGAGAAGGTCCTCAAGGCCTTCAACCCCGCCATCAAGAACGCCACGGTGGACCTGAGCAAGACGTTCACCACGGAGTTCGTCAAGAAGGCCACCGGCTGAGCTGACACTCCTGGACCAAGGGGACACGGTCCCCTGCCTCGGCTCCACGAGCCGTGTCCGCAGGCTTCAGCCGCGGGCCGCCCACACGTAACGGTGTTCCGGGCGGCCCGCGTCGCCGTACTTGAGGGTCAGCCTGACCCGTCCCGCGCGTTCCAGCAGTTTCAGATAGCGCTGGGCGGTCTGCCGGCTGAGCCCCGTCCGGTCGGCGACGTCCTGGGCCGACACGGGCGCCTCGGCCCGCGCCAGGCACCGGCGGATCAGGTCGGCGGTGGTGGGGGAGTGCGCCGAGGGGAGGGCCGGCGCCGACGGCGCGGACAGCGCCCCGAAGATCCGGTCCACCTCTGCCTGCTCGGCCTCCCCGCCGCCGTCCAGCATGCGGCGCAGCGCCGCGTAAGCCTCCAACCTCACCCGCAGGCCCGCGAACGTGAACGGCTTGACCAGGTACTGCAACGCGCCGTGCCGCATCGCCGCCTGGACGGTCGCCACGTCCCGGGCCGCCGTCACCATGATCACGTCGGTCTCGTGGCCGCGTCGGCGCATCTCCCGGACGACGGCGAGCCCCGTCTCGTCCGGCAGGTGGTGGTCCATCAGCACCAGGTCCGGGCACGGCAGGGACGTCAGCCGGTGCAGCGCCTCGGCGGCGCTGTGCGCCTGGCCCGTGACGCGGAAACCGGGCACCTTCGTGACGTACGCCGCGTTGACCCGGGCGACCCGTGTGTCGTCGTCCACGACCAGAACCTCGATCACCGCGACTCCTCCTCACCGGAGCCGGGGGACGCGAGGGACGCGGGAGACGCGACGGACGTGGGGAATGCGGTGGGGGCGGCGGACACGGATGCGGGGAACGTGGGCGAGTCGGGGGACGTCGCGGACGCGGCGAGCGTGGGGGGCGAGGGGAACGCGGTGGCGTGGGCGGGCGCCAGGTCGGCGTCCTCCTCCAGCGCCTCGGGCAGGACGACCGTGAACTCCGCGCCGCCGCCGTGCGCCGTCCCCACCGCCGCGCTCCCGCCCTGCCGTTCGGCGAGTCTGCGCACCAGGGAGAGCCCTATGCCGCGCTTGCCGTGCGCCGGTGGCCGCTTGGTGGACCAGCCTTCCGTGAAGACCAGCTCGCGCAGCTCCGGCGGGATCCCCGGCCCGGTGTCGCGAACCCGGAGGACGGCCGTACGCCCCTGGGTGCGCAACTCGACCTCCACGCGCGCGTGCGGGGTGGCCGCCACCGCGTCGAGCGCGTTGTCCACCAGGTTCCCGACGACGGTCACCAGGCCCCGGGGGTCGACCAGCCGGTCCGGCAGCCACGTCCGGTCCGAGATCCACAGCGCCACCCCGCGCTCGGCCGCGACCGTCGCCTTGCCGACCAGAAGGGCGGCGAGCAGCGGGTCCCGGATCTTCTCGGTGACCTGTTCCGCCGTGGCCCGGTGATCGCCGACCACCTCCCCGACGAACTCCACCGCGTCGTCGTACATCTCCAGCTCCAGCAGCCCGAGCAGGGTGTGCATGCGGTTGGCGTGCTCGTGGTCCTGGGCGCGCAGCGCGTCGATCAGGCCGTGCGTGGAGTCGAGTTCGCGGCCGAGCTGCTCCAGTTCGGTGCGGTCGCGCAGGGTGGCGACGGCGCCGCCGTCGTCGGTGGGCATGCGATTGGCGACCAGAACGCGCTGCCCGCGCACGGTGAGCAGGTCCGTGCCGGTCACCCGCCCGGCCAGGACATCGGTCGTCCGGCCCGCGCCGAGCGCCTCGTCCAGCGATCGGCCGACCGCCTCGTCCCCGATGCCGAGCAGCCGACGCGCCTCGTCGTTGAGCAGCCTGACCCGGCCGCCGCGGTCCAGGGCCACGACGCCCTCGCGGATACCGTGCAGCATGGCCTCCCGCTCGGCGAGCAGGGCGGCGATGTCGGAGAAGGCCAGGTCCCTGGTCTGCCGCTGCACGCGCCGGGAGACCAGCCACGCGGCCAGCGCGCCGACGGCCAGGGCCCCGCCCGCGTACGCGAGCAGCCCGGGTATGGCGTCGATCAGGCGGGCGCGGACGCTGGTGTAGGCGATGCCGACCGAGACGGCGCCGACGATGTGGTGGCCGTCGTCGTAGAGCGGCACCTTGCCGCGGGCGGAGCGGCCCAGGGTGCCGGTGTCGATCTGCATGACCTTCTGGCCCGCCAGGGGAGCTTCGGGACTCGTCGAAACGGTCTTGCCGATCTGCTTCGGATCGGCGTGCGACCAGCGTGTGCCCCGCAGGTCCATCACCACGACGTACTCGGCCCCGGTCGCCCTGCGGATCCGCTCCGCCTCCCGCTGCACCGGTCCGTCCACGCTCGGCGGGGTGTGCTGGAGGTCCCGGGCGATCTGCGGGTTCTCGGCGGTGGTCTCGGCGATGGAGAGTGCGCGGCGCATCGCCTGGTCGTCCAGCTGGTGACTGAGCGGCGCCAGGAACAGCCCGGTGGCCAGGACCGCGACTCCCGCGGCGATCGCCAGCTGCATCAGCAGGACCTGTGAGAACACCCGGCGGGGCAGTCCCAGGCGTCGGCGGCGTGCGGGAGGTGTGGTGCTCATGGCGACGACCGTACGGTGCGGGGCGGCGACCGGCCCACGAGGTGTGGCGCGGATCTCCCGGCTGATGCGGCGGATGGGGCGGACGGGGCTGATACGGCGGGTCCTCCGGCAGCGTCAGCGGTGGGCGCCGGGCGCCGTACCGGGCACCGCCAGTTCCCGGACGGCCCGTACGTCCATGCGAGCGGGCGTGCCCAGCACCGAGGCGCCGCAGCTCTCCGGGCGGGGCGGTTCGGCGGCGCCGCGCGCGACGGTGACGTGCCAGCGGCGTCCGTCGACGTGGGCGACCGTCACGTCCCAGCACGGCGGGGAGCCGTCCGCGACCGGGGCGTCGGGGGCGGCGGCCGGGCCGTCGGTGCGTACGACGGTCAGCGCGTCCGCGCGGTACTCGCCCGTCGCCTCGCGCACGGCCAGCTCGGCGGCCTGCGCGGGCCGCTCCCACGCGGTACGGCCCCGGCAGCCGTCAAGGACGACCCGGCCCTCCCGCACACCGTGCAGGGCCTCCATGACGGCGTGGGCCTCGGCGCGGCCGTAGGCGTAGCCGTACGGGAGGACGAGCAGGGTGGGGGAGAAGCGGTGGCCGCCGAGATGCGAGGCCTCCCAGGCCCCGTGCACTCCGCAGGAGGCCAGTTCCGCGGCGAGGGGCCGGCCCAGCAGAGCGCAGCACCGGTCGCGTTTGCCGTTGGTGCAGACGAGGGCGAGCGGGCCGGCCGTGTGCGGCCCGCCCGTGAGGACCGTGTCGAAGGTGTGGTGCTCACCTCTGCCCAGGGCGGCGAAGTCGAGGCCCATCAGGTGCTCCGGGGCGGCGGTCAGGGCGCCGCGGAGCCAGGTGCTGCCGGGCACGGTGTGGGCCGCGTACACATGCCGTACCGAAGGCGTGTGGCAGTCGGCGTGCCGGCCGGGGCGGCGGATGAGGGCCACCCGCACGCCGGTGCCCTGCGTGGCCCGCTCCAGTGCGCGCCCCAGGGCCGGGTCCAGATGGCTGGACGTGAGCGCCTTGGCGCCCCAGGGGCCGGGCTGTTCCAGCAGCAGCCACGTCGTCGCCGTGGGCGCGGTGGCGGACAGCGGTTCGCCGAACTGCCGGGAGGCGGTCGCGCACGTACTCACAGAGGCGAGCCTACTGCGGGCGGGGACCCTCGGATCGCCCGGGCCCGCCTGCGACGTCGGCCGCGCCACGGTCCCGGGCGGCGTGGACGCTCCGCGATACGTGGACGCTCCGCGGTACGGGTGCCCGGCCGACGCGGCGAACTTGCCGCCCCCGACCTGGCCGGCGTGCTCCGGCCGGCGCCGGGCGCCGGCCCAACGCCGCCGACCGCTGCCGGTGCGCGGAGGTCGCCCGGTCGGGCGCCGGGGGCCCGTGCAGGAAGCCCCGGGCCGGGAGTGCTTGATCCTCGCGTCGGCCGGCGGCTCGTATCCTGGTGCGGCAGTCAGTCCGCGCGCCTGCGCCGGGGCCCGTCGCCCCGGGCACGCACCGCTGGGAGAGAGGTCGCACGGTGAGCCAGCCGCTCCCGAACCCTGTTCCGCCCCCGAACACGAGTCCGGCCCGGGTCGCGGGGCCCGCCCAGGAGGCGGACCTCCCCACGGCCCCCCGTTCGGACATCGACACGGGCTCGGGCATGGACACCGGCTCGGGCATGGACACGGGCAACGCCCCTTCACCGCTCCCCGGCCGGCCCGGCACCCAGATTCCCGTCATCGTGCTCGCCGGGTTCCTCGGGTCCGGGAAGACCACCCTGCTCAACCACCTCCTCCACCACAGCGGCGGCAGCCGTATCGGGGCCGTCGTCAACGACTTCGGGGCCATCGAGATCGACGCGATGGCGGTCGCGGGTGCGCTCGGGGACTCCACCGTGTCCCTGGGCAACGGGTGTCTGTGCTGCGCCGTCGACGCGGGGGAGCTGGACCGGTACCTCGACCGGCTCACCCGTCCCGGCGTCGGCATCGACGTGATCGTCATCGAGGCCAGCGGACTGGCCGAGCCGCAGGAACTGGTCCGCATGGTGCTGGCCAGCGAGAATCCCCGTGTCGTCTACGGCGGGCTCGTCGAGGTCGTCGACGCCGCCGAGTTCGACGGCACCCGCGCGCGGCACCCCGAGATCGACCGGCACCTCGCGCTCGCGGACCTCGTGGTCGTCAACAAGACCGACCGGGCCGACGGAGGCGAACGGGTGCTCGCGACCGTACGGTCCCTCGTCGACCGGGCCGCCGTCGTCCCCGCCTCCTACGGCCGTGTGGACCCCGAGTTCCTGTTCGACTGCCGTCCCGGCGAGGAACGCGTCGGCCAGCTGTCCTTCGACGACCTGGGCCTCCCCGGCGAGGACGCCCCCGACGACGACCACGCCGGCCATCTGCACGCCGGGTACGACAGCCTCTCCTTCGTCTCCGACGTGCCGCTGGACCCCCGGCGCCTGATGCGGTTCCTCGACAGCAGGCCCGAGGGGCTCTACCGCGTCAAGGGGTACGTCGGCTTCGGCCCGTACGACCCGCGCAACCGCTACGCCGTGCACGCCGTGGGCCGGTTCCTGCGCTTCTACCCCGAACCCTGGCCGGCCGGCGAGCCGCACCGGACCCAGCTCGTGCTCATCGGCTCCGGCACGGACGTCCCCGGCCTCGTCAAGGAACTCCAGGGGTGCGAGCAGGACACCCCGCACGCCGACGAGCACGGCATGTGGGGCGTCCTGCGCTACGTCCAGGGCCCCGGCGGGGAGGAAGAACCCGCCGAGGACCTTCCCCTCTAGTGCTGTGGCCGGAAAGGTTTGCCGGGAAGCTCGCGGCGTCCGGTGGGGAGCCGTTCCGGGTGTCGCGAGCCGGTGAACCTTTCCGGCTGCAGCACTAGGCGGGGCCGGCCACCACCGCCACCGTCTTCGGCAGCGACACGCCCGAGCCGTCGCGGCGCGGGTCCATCTCCGGCAGCTCGGCCGGGGTGCCGTTCTTCTGCGCGGCCCGCGCCGGGGTGGGGCCGGCCCAGGCGAACGACAGGCAGTCCTCGCCCTTCAGGAACCGCTGGCAGCGCACCCCACCGGTGGCCCGGCCCTTGCGGGGGTACTGGTCGAACGGCGTCACCTTGGCCGTCGTCTGCACCGAGTCGTCCAGCGTCCCGCGCGAGCCCGCGACCGTGAACACCACCGCCTCCACGGCCGGGTCCACCGCCGTGAACGAGATGACCTTGGCGCCGTCGGCGAGCTTGATGCCCGCCATGCCGCCGGCCGGGCGGCCCTGCGGCCGGACCTGGGACGCCTGGTAGCGCAGGAGCTGTGCGTCGTCCGTGATGAAGACCAGGTCCTCCTCACCCGTGCGCAGTTCGATCGCGCCGACGATCCGGTCGCCCTCCTTGAGGGTGATGACCTCCAGCTCCTCCTTGTTGGCGGGGTAGTCGGGGACCACCCGCTTGACGACGCCCTGCTCCGTGCCGATCGCGAGACCGGGTGACGACTCGTCCAGCGTGGTCAGGCAGACCACGGTCTCGTCGTCCTCCAGGGAGATGAACTCCGCGATAGGCGCGCCGCCGGACAGGTTGGGTGCCGCCTCCGTCTCCGGCAACTGGGGCAGGTCGACGACGTTCACCCGCAGCAGACGGCCGGCCGACGTGACCACGCCCACCTCGCCGCGCGCCGTGGCCGGGACCGCCGAGACGATCACGTCGTGCTTGTGCCGCTTGCCGTCCGCGTCCCGCGGGGACGCCCCCGCGCTCGGCGTACGGGCCAGCAGACCTGTCGAGGACAGCAGGACCCGGCACGGGTCGTCCGCCACCTGCAGCGGCACCGCGGCGACCTGGACGGCGCCCGCCTCCAGGAGGACCGTGCGCCGCGGGGTGCCGAACTTCTTGGCGACCGACGCCAGTTCGTTCGAGACCAGCTTGCGCAGCTCCGCGTCCGACTCCAGGATCCGGGTCAGCTCCTCGATCTCCGCGATGAGCCGGTCCTTCTCGGCCTCCAGCTCGATGCGGTCGTACTTGGTCAGCCGGCGCAGCGGCGTGTCGAGGATGTACTGCGTCTGGACCTCGCTCAGCGAGAACCGCTCCATCAGGCGCTGCTTGGCCTGCGCGGAGTTCTCGCTGGAGCGGATCAGCCGGATGACCTCGTCGATGTCCACCAGCGCCGTGAGCAGGCCCTCGACCAGGTGCAGCCGGTCGCGTCGCTTGCCGCGCCGGTACTCGCTGCGGCGCCGTACGACGTTGAAGCGGTGGTCGAGGTAGACCTCCAGCAGTTCCTTCAGGCCCAGCGTGAGGGGCTGGCCGTCGACCAGGGCGACGTTGTTGATGCCGAAGGACTCCTCCATCGGCGTCAGTTTGTAGAGCTGTTCGAGGACCGCCTCCGGCACGAAGCCGTTCTTGATCTCGATGACCAGGCGCAGCCCGTGCTCGCGGTCGGTGAGGTCCTTGACGTCGGCGATGCCCTGGATCTTCTTCGCGCCGACCAGGTCCTTGATCTTGGCGATGACCTTCTCCGGGCCGACCGTGAACGGCAGCTCGGTGACGACGAGGCCCTTGCGGCGGGCGGTCACGGTCTCCACCGAGACCGTGGCGCGGATCTTGAACGTGCCGCGGCCCGACTCGTAGGCGTCCCGGATCCCGGACAGGCCGACGATCCGGCCGCCGGTGGGCAGGTCGGGGCCCGGCACGTGCCGCATCAGCGCGTCCAGGTCCGCGTTCGGATGGCGGATCAGGTGGCGGGCGGCCGCGATGACCTCGCCGAGGTTGTGCGGGGGCATGTTGGTGGCCATGCCGACGGCGATGCCCGACGCGCCGTTCACCAGCAGGTTCGGGAAGGCGGCGGGCAGGGCCACCGGCTCCTGCTCCTGACCGTCGTAGTTGGGCGCGAAGTCGACCGTGTCCTCGTCGATCGACTCGGTCATCAGACTCGTCGCCTCGGCCATGCGGCACTCGGTGTACCGCATGGCGGCGGGCGGGTCGTCGTTGCCCAGGGAGCCGAAGTTGCCGTGGCCGTCGACCAGGGGGACGCGCATCGAGAAGGACTGGGCCAGCCGCACCAGCGCGTCGTAGATCGACGCGTCGCCGTGCGGGTGGAGCTTGCCCATGACCTCGCCGACGACACGGGCGCACTTCACGTAACCGCGCTCCGGGCGCAGGCCCATCTCGTTCATCTGGTAGACGATGCGGCGGTGCACCGGCTTCAGTCCGTCCCGGGCGTCCGGCAGGGCGCGCGAGTAGATGACCGAGTACGCGTACTCGAGGAAGGAGCCCTGCATCTCGTCGACAACGTCGATGTCGAGGATCTTCTCCTCGTACGGGTCGTCGGGCGGCGGGGTCTTCGTGCTGCGGCGGGCCATCGCTGCCGGCTCCTTGCTGAAGCGTGTGACGGGATCTGACGCCGACCATTGTGGACCGCCGGACTGACAACGTGGACCGGACCCCGCCCCGCAGGCCCCACCGGACCGCCCCGGAAACCCCGTCGGACCGCCCGGAAACCCCACCGGACTGCTCCGGAAACCCCACCGGATTGCTCCGTAGGTCCCACCGGATTGCTCCCGCGACCCCACCGGAACGCTCCCGGAACCCCGCCTGAACCCCGGCAACGGGCCACTGCACGCCCGCGCACAGCACGCCCGCGCACAGCCCGCACCCGAACCGCCCGCCCCCGTCCCTCCACCTTCCGCCGAAGTCCCGCCCGCCGCCCGTGCGTCGGCCCCGCCCGGGCGCGTCGTCCTGCCGCCCGCACGCCCCGCCCGCGTGCCTCCCCAGCGCCGTCTGCTCCCGCTCCCGACCCCGTCCGCGCCCCCGGCTCCGCTCCGGCCCCGCCCCCCCCGACCCCACCCCCACTTCGATCTCGCTCTGGGCGTACCCCCGCCGGGAACTTCGCCAGGCGTCCGCACGCTTGCATAAGGTGGCAGGACCGGCAGGAACAGGGCGGTTCCCGGACCGCCATCGCGATCGAAGGGACGTACATGCCCAAGGGTCACACGGCCACAGCCGAGGCAGGCTCCGGCGGCCTGACAGCGACCGAGCACCGTCTGGCCAACGGCCTGCGCGTGGTGCTCTCCGAGGACCACCTGACCCCGGTCGCGGCGGTGTGCCTCTGGTACGACGTCGGCTCCCGCCACGAGGTCAAGGGACGTACCGGTCTGGCTCACCTTTTCGAGCACCTGATGTTCCAGGGCTCCGCCCAGGTGAAGGGGAACGGTCACTTCGAACTGGTGCAGGGCGCCGGCGGCTCGCTCAACGGCACCACCAGCTTCGAACGCACCAACTACTTCGAGACCATGCCCGCCCACCAGCTGGAGCTGGCGCTCTGGCTGGAGGCCGACCGCATGGGCTCCCTGCTCGCCGCCCTGGACGACGAGTCGATGGAGAACCAGCGCGACGTCGTCAAGAACGAGCGCCGCCAGCGCTACGACAACGTCCCCTACGGGACCGCCTTCGAGCGGCTGACCGCCCTCGCCTACCCGGAGGGCCACCCGTACCACCACACGCCGATCGGGTCCATGGCGGACCTGGACGCGGCCACCCTGGAGGACGCGCGCGCGTTCTTCCGGACGTACTACGCGCCGAACAACGCGGTCCTCTCGGTCGTCGGCGACATCGACCCGCAGCAGACCCTCGCGTGGATCGAGAAGTACTTCGGCTCCATCGAGTCCCACGACGGCAAGCCCCAGCCCCGCGACGGCTCGCTGCCCGACGTCCTCGGCGGGCAGCTGCGCGAGGTCGTCGAGGAGGAGGTCCCGGCCCGCGCCCTGATGGCCGCCTACCGGCTCCCGCACGACGGCACGCGCGCGTGCGACGCGGCCGACCTCGCCCTGACCGTCCTCGGCGGCGGCGAGTCCTCCCGGCTGTACAACCGCCTGGTGCGCCGCGACCGTACCGCCGTCGCGGCCGGGTTCGGCCTGCTGCGGCTGGCCGGCGCGCCCTCCCTGGGCTGGCTCGACGTGAAGACCTCCGGCGACGTCGAGGTACCGGTCATCGAGACCGCCATCGACGAGGAGCTGGCCCGCTTCGCCGAGGAGGGCCCGACCGCCGAGGAGATGGAGCGCGCCCAGGCCCAGCTGGAGCGCGAGTGGCTGGACCGGCTCGGCACCGTCGCGGGCCGCGCCGACGAACTGTGCCGCTACGCCGTCCTGTTCGGCGACCCGCAGCTCGCCCTGACCGCCGTCCAGCGCGTACTGGAGGTGACGCCCGAGGAGGTCCAGGAGGTCGCCAAGGCCCGTCTGCGCCCCGACAACCGCGCGGTCCTCGTCTACGAGCCGACCGCCCCCGACGCACAGGAGCAGGCACCGGACGCGGACGCCGCGGCCGGCGAAGACACCGAGGAGACGGCGAAGTGACCGAGCTGGCCACCATGGACTTCCACCCCCGCCCCCAGGCGGGCGAGGCCCGGCCGTGGGCGTTCCCGGCCCCCGAGCGCGGCACGCTGGACAACGGCCTGACGGTGCTGCGCTGCCACCGTCCCGGCCAGCAGGTCGTCGCCGTCGAGGTGCTCCTCGACGCGCCCCTGGACGCCGAGCCGGCCGGCCTGGACGGCGTCGCCACCATCATGGCGCGGGCCTTCTCCGAGGGCACCGACAAGCACTCCGCCGAGGAGTTCGCCGCCGAGCTGGAGCGCGCGGGCGCCACCCTGGACACCCACGCCGACCACCCCGGCGTACGGCTCAGCCTGGAGGTCCCGGCCTCCCGCCTGGCCAAGGGGCTCGGGCTGCTCTCCGACGCACTGAGGGCGCCCGCGTTCGCCGAGTCCGAGGTCGAGCGGCTGGTGCGCAACCGGCTCGACGAGATCCCGCACGAGCTGGCCAACCCCTCCCGCCGCGCCGCCAAGGAACTCTCCAAGGAGCTGTTCCCGGCCGGCACGCGCATGTCGCGGCCGCGCCAGGGCACGGAGGAGACCGTCCGCGCCGTCGACGCCTCCGCCGTCCGCGCCTTCTACGACCGGCACGTGCGGCCCGCGACCGCCACCGCCGTGGTCGTCGGCGACCTCACCGGCATCGACCTCGGCGAACTGCTCGGCGAGACCCTGGGCGCCTGGACCGGCTCGCCGGCCGAGCCGCGGCCGGTGCCGCCGGTCACCGCCGACGACACCGGCCGTGTGGTGATCGTGGACCGGCCCGGCGCCGTGCAGACGCAGCTGCTCATCGGCCGCGTCGGACCCGACCGGCACGACCGCGTGTGGCCCGCCCAGGTGCTCGGCACCTACTGCCTGGGCGGCACCCTCACCTCCCGCCTGGACCGCGTCCTGCGCGAGGAGAAGGGCTACACCTACGGGGTGCGCTCGTTCGGCCAGGTGCTGCGCTCCGCGCCCGACGGCACCGGCGCGGCGATGCTCGCGATCAGCGGCTCGGTCGACACGCCCAACACCGGCCCGGCCCTGGACGACCTCTTCACGGTGCTGCGCAAGCTCGCCGCCGAGGGGCTCACCGAGGCCGAGCGGGACGTCGCCGTGCAGAACCTCGTCGGTGTGGCGCCGCTCAAGTACGAGACGGCCGCCGCCGTGGCGAGCACGCTGGCCGACCAGGTCGAGCAGCACCTGCCGGACGACTACCAGGCGACGCTCTATCAGCAGCTCGCCGAGACCGGCACGGTGGAGGCCACCGCGGCGGTCGTCAGCGCGTTCCCGGTGGACCGGCTGGTGACGGTTCTCGTCGGTGACGCGGCGCAGATCAGGGAGCCCGTCGAAGCCGTCGGCGCCGGCCCGGTGACCGTCGTCGCCGCCGAGTAACGAAGGCCGGGAGCCGCGGGGGTGACCGAGAGGCAGCTACGCGGGAGCCCCGGAGAAGACCGAGAGTCAGGTACGCGGGAGGCCCTGGTGACCGAGGCGTCACCAGGGCCCCGTGATGTCCGGATTGCGGGAGAGACCGCCTGTCTGCCCTGTGGGCTGCGCTACAAAAACGCGGATCCGTTTGGGATGCGGAAGCGGCCCCGTCTAGCGTCGGTCCGGCTGTTCGTCGGGCAGTGCGCCGCACCCGCGGCACCGGACAGTCATCGCCGAGTCCCCGTACGGCGCGAGCCAGGGGAGCCGGGGACCCACGCAGTCCCTGGGGTGAATCGGACACCGCGCGCCGCGCGCGGGGCCCGTAGGAGACCTTCCTGCTCCGAACCCGTCAGCTAACCCGGTAGGCGAGAGGGAAGGAAAGGACCAGCCACCACATGGCGTTCACGCGCGCCACCGGGAAGCACCGTCGCCCCAGCCGGATGCAGCGAACCACCGCCCGCGCGGCGGGCGTAGCGGCCCTCACCACCACCGGTGTCATCGGCACCCTCGCCGCCTCCCCGGCCCTCGCCGCCGAGACCCCCGCCCCGGCGGACACGGGGCTCACCCCGGTCGTCACCCTCGGCGACACCGTGGCCGAACGGGTCGACGCGCAGGCCACCGCCCAGCTGGATGCGGCCCGGCAGAAGCAGGCCGAGGAGGCCGCGCGCAAGCGGGCCGCCGAGCAGGCGAAGAAGGCGCGCGAGGCCAAGGAGCGGGCCGCCCGCGAGGCCGAGCGCCGGCGCCTCAACACCTTCGTGCCGCCGATCACCGGCTCCTACGTCTCCACCGGCTACAAGACCGGTGGCTCCCTGTGGTCCTCCGGTTCCCACACCGGCATCGACTTCCATGCCGCCGCCGGCACCGAGGTGCACGCGGTCGGCGTCGGCACCGTCGTGCAGACCGGCTGGGGCGGGGCGTACGGCAACCAGATCGTGATCAGGATGGCCGACGGCATGTACACCCAGTACGGTCACCTGTCGTCCATCGGCGTCTCGGTGGGCCAGCAGGTCACGCCAGGTCAGCAGATCGGCCTGTCCGGCGCCACCGGCAACGCCACCGGCCCGCACCTCCACTTCGAGGCGCGCACCACCCCGGACTACGGCTCGGACGTCGACCCGATCGCCTACCTCCGCAAGCACGGCGTGCCCGTCTGAGGCGGCACACGCCCGAGGGCGTGAAGCGCTGACCGTCAGGCAGAGCCCCGGCCCACCGGCCGGGGCTCTCCGCATTCCGGCGCCTGTTTCCGTACTTCAGCACTTCCGCACTTCCGCACTTCCGCACTTCCGTGCTTCCGTGCTTCCGTGCTTCCGTGCTGTCCAAAAAAATATCCCCGGATTCCTTCACGCCGTCGGAAATTCCCGCGCGTTGTCATAGAGTCACGGAACACGCGTTCATCGCGGGAGTTCCACGGGGATCAATGCGGAGGTCGGTCATGCGCGTTCCGGCGCACGCGGTGTGCACGGCGATCCGGGACGACATCGTCGCCGGGGTCCACGAACGCGGCACCAGGCTCACCGAGGAAGTCCTCGCACGCCGCTACGGCGTCTCGCGCGTGCCCGTGCGCGAGGCGCTGCGCACCCTGGAGGCCGAGGGCTTCGTCGTGACCCGGCGGCACGCGGGCGCCTGCGTCGCCGAGCCGACCGAGCAGGAGGCCGCCGACCTGCTGGAGATGCGCCTCCTGCTGGAGCCGCTGGGTGCCGCGCGGGCCGCCCAGCGGCGCACCGAGGCCCATCTGAAGGTGCTGCGAGGCCTGGTCAGGCTGGGGCAGGAGCGGGCGGTGAGCGGCGGCGGCGAGGAACTGCGGTCCCTGGCGGCCTGGTTCCACGAGACCCTGGCCCAGGCCTGCGGCAGCGCCGCGCTGAGCACCGTACTGGCGCAGGTGCGGCACAAGATCGCCTGGATGTACGGGGTGCCGGACGCGGCCGACCCGGTGGAGGCGTGGGCCGAGCACGGGGCGATCACGGACGCCGTGGCACGCGGCGACACCGAACGCGCCCGGGCACTCGCCGCCCTGCACACCGAACGGGTGACCGCCGCGCACCGAGTGAGGACTCTGAAACGTCCCCTCAACACATCGGGCGGACGGAATTAACACGACTGCGGTATACAAAGAGGAAATCGCCTGAGGGGTTGCCCGGGGCGGTATTCACGCTGCCTTGAATTGGTTCAGGCGTCCCCGACGCGCTCCGCATTTCCCGCCACCGGGGCCATACGAAAACCGCGCCGCCCGGAAAGATGGGGACGACGCGGTTTCCGTACGCGATATGTGCCGCCGCGACCGGCGACCGGTCAGACGGTCTCGGGAAGCTCCTCGAGCCCCTCGGCGACCAGCTTGGCCAGCCGGTCCAGGGCGGCGTCCGCGCCCTCGGCGTCGGAGGCGAGGACGATCTCCTCGCCGCCCTGCGCACCGAGGCCGAGGACGGCCAGCATGGAGGCCGCGTTGACGGGGTTGCCGTCGGCCTTGGCGATCGTCACGGGGACCCCTGAGGCCGTGGCGGCCCGGACGAAGATGGAAGCGGGGCGGGCGTGGAGGCCCTCGGCCCAGCCGACGTTGACGCGGCGCTCAGCCATGTGATGCTGCCCTTCAGTGTTTCAGGTTGTCTAGACCAGTTTCCCATACGTGAAGCACGTCCCGGACGGCACCGGAGCCGGTACCCCGGCGGCGCCGGACCGCGGCCTCGGTCCGGCGGGGCTCCGCCCCGGGCGCGTCTTCGCGCGTGTCCCCCACAGACTGCCTCGCGCCGTTGTCGGACGCGAGCCGTACTCTGGGGCCCATGCACACCTCGTCGGACCGGCAGGAGTACCCCGCGCACTGGGAGGCCGACGTGGTGCTGCGCGACGGCGGCACCGCGCGGATCCGCCCGATCACCGCCGAGGACGCCGACCGGCTGGTCAGCTTCTACGAACAGGTGTCTGACGAGTCCAAGTACTACCGCTTCTTCGCGCCGTACCCGCGACTGTCCGCGAAGGACGTCCACCGCTTCACGCACCACGACTTCGTGGACCGGGTGGGACTCGCGGCCACGATCGGCGGCGAGTTCATCGCCACCGTACGCTACGACCGCGTCGGCACGGCGGGAGCGGCCGCCTCCGCCCGCCCGTCGCCCCCCACCGCCCCTGCCACAGGGCGCGCCGCACCCGCGCCCCCCGTCTCCGACGAGGCCGAGGTCGCCTTCCTGGTGCAGGACGCCCATCAGGGCCGCGGGGTCGCCTCCGCCCTCCTGGAGCACATCGCGGCCGTCGCCCGCGAGCGCGGCATCCGCCGCTTCACCGCCGAGGTGCTGCCCGCCAACAACAAGATGATCAAGGTGTTCACCGATGCCGGGTTCACCCAGAAGCGCAGCTTCGAGGACGGCGTCGTACGCCTGGAGTTCGACATCGAGCCCACCGACCGCTCGCTGGCCGTGCAGCGCGCGCGGGAGCAGCGCGCGGAGGCGCGGTCGGTGCGGCGGCTGCTGACGCCGGGCTCGGTCGCCGTCATCGGAGTGGGCCGCACCCGCGGGGGTGTGGGCCGCAGCATCCTCGACCACATGCGTGAGGCCGGCTTCCCGGGCCGGCTGTACGCCGTCAACCGGGCCTTCGGCGAGGAGCGCGGGGAGATCGACGGGGTGCCCGCACACCACTCGGTCCGGGAGATCGACGGGCCGGTCGACCTCGCCGTGGTCGCCGTGCCGGCCGCCCACGTCCCCGAGGTGGTCACCGAGTGCGGCGAGCACGGCGTGCAGGGACTCGTCGTGGTCTCCGCCGGGTACGCCGAGAGCGGCCCGGAGGGGCGGGAGCGCCAGCGCGCCCTGGTGCGGCAGGCACGCACGTACGGCATGCGGATCGTCGGGCCCAACGCCTTCGGCATCCTCAACACCTCGCCCCAGGTCCGGCTGAACGCCTCCCTCGCCCCCGAGATGCCCCGCCCCGGCCGGATCGGCATGTTCGCCCAGTCCGGTGCCATCGGCATCGCCCTGCTCTCCCGGCTGCACCGGCGCGGCGGCGGGGTGACCGGGGTGACGGGCGTGTCGACGTTCGTCTCCGCCGGCAACCGCGCGGACGTCTCGGGCAACGACGTCCTCCAGTACTGGTACGACGATCCGGACACCGACGTCGCACTGATGTACCTGGAGTCCATCGGCAACCCGCGCAAGTTCACCCGCCTCGCCCGGCGCACGGCGGCGGCGAAGCCGCTCGTCGTCGTGCAGGGGGCCGGATCGGGCCCGCAGGGGCACGCCGTCCGGGCGACGCGCCTGCCGCACGCGACGGTGTCCGCGCTGCTGCGGCAGGCCGGCGTCATCCGGGTCGACACCATCACGGAGCTGGTCGACACCGGGCTGCTGCTGGCCCGGCAGCCGCTGCCCGCCGGGCCCCGGGTGGCGATCCTCGGCAACTCCGAGTCGCTGGGCGTGCTCACCTACGACCGGTGCCTGGCGGAGGGCCTGCGCCCGCAGCCGCCGCTGGACCTCACGACGGCGGCGTCGGCGGAGGACTTCCGCACGGCGCTGGCACGGGCGCTCGCCGACGAGACCAGTGACGCGGTGGTGGTCACCGCGATACCCGCACTGGGGGAGGGGGCCGCCGAGGACGCCGCCCTGGCCGAGGCGCTGCGGTCGGCCGCGGAAGCGAGCCCCGGCAAGCCGGTGCTGGTGGTCCACGTCGAACTGGGCGGCCTCGCGGAGGCCCTGTCGGCGGCAGCCAGCACGGGCCCCCAGCCCGCCACGCCGACGGCTCCGGGTTCCCCCCTGGTTCCCGGCTCCCCGGCCACCTCCGCCTCACCGGCCGTTCCAGGCTCCCCGGCCGTTCCAGGCTCGCCAGCGGCTCCTGGCTCACCGGCGGCTCCAGGCTCACAAGCCGCTCCCGGTTCACCCGCTGCTCCGGGTTCGCCCCTCGTTCCCGGCTCGCCCGCCGTTCCCGGCCCACCGGCCGCTTCCGGATCTCCCGCCACTACTGGCTCGCCCGCCGTCCCCGGCTCCCCGCCGGTCTCGTTCCCCGGCGCCGGTCCGTACCCGGCATCGCCCCCCGCCACCGAGGTCCCCGACCGGGCCGCCACTGCCACCGCCGCCCCCGGCCGCACCCCTGCTCCAGCCGTCACCGGATCCACCCCCGCCCCCGTCTCCAACCCCTCGCCCACCCCGCCCGGCGGCCCCCGGCTCATCCCCGCCTACCCGGCCGCCGAGCGGGCCGTGCGGGCGCTCGCCGAAGCCGTCCGGTACGGGCAGTGGCGGCGGGAGGCGGCCGACCCCGGCAAGGTGCCCGAGTACGAGGACATCGACGAGAAGGGCGCCGCCGCCCTCATCGGCGGCCTGCTCGCGCGCGGCCAGGGCCTCACCCTCGGCACGGAGGGGACCTGCGCGCTGCTCGGCCGCTACGGCATCCCCGTCCGCCGTGCCGTCCCCGCGCCCACCCCCGACGCCGCCGCGGAAGCCGCCCGCACCCTCGGCTACCCGGTAGCCCTGAAGGCCACCGCCCCGCACCTGCGCCACCGCGCCGACCTGGGAGGCGTCCGCCTCGACCTGGCCGACGAGGAGCAACTGCGCCGGGCGTACGCGGAGTTGACGGACCTGTTCGGGACCCCGCAGGAAGTGCGGCCGGTGGTGCAGACGATGGCGCCCAGGGGCGTCGACACGGTCGTACGGTCCGTCATCGACCCGGCGGCCGGCGCGGTGCTCTCCTTCGGGCTCGCCGGCGCCGCCTCCCAACTGCTCGACGACATGGCGCACCGGCTGGTCCCGGTGACCGGCCGGGAGGCGACCTCCATGATCCGTTCCATCCGGACGGCCCCCCTGCTGTTCGGCTGGCGCGGCTCGGCCCCGGTCGACACCCTCGCCCTCGAGCAACTGCTGCTGCGTGTGTCCCGGCTGGTCGACGACCACCCGGAGGTCGTCGCCGTCACCCTGGAGCCGGTCGTCGTCGCCCCGCGCGGGCTGAGCGTCCTCGGCGCGAGCGTGCGCCTCGCGCCCCCGCCCGTCCGTGACGACCTCGGCCCGCGCACCCTCCCGGCTTACTGACCGCATCCCCCGCACCGACCGGTGCCTCGCAGTCAGTGCCTCCCCGTAGGATGGACGGCATGGCCAAGACCAGTACGACGACCCAGGGGCTGCGGACGGCGATCGAACGCAGCGGCTACTACCCGGCTCTCGTGGCCGAGGCGGTGGAGGCCGCCGTGGGCGGCGAGCCCATCCGGTCGTACCTGGTCCACCAGGAGACCACCTTCGACCAGAACGAGGTACGGCGCCACGTCACGGTGCTCGTCCTCACCGGCAACCGCTTCATCGTCAGCCACACCGACGAGCAGGCGGCCGACAGCACCTCCCCGACCCCGTACGCCACCACGTCCACGGAGTCGGTGAAGCTCGGCCGGATCTCCTCGGTCGTCGTCAGCCGGGTCGTCGCCAACCCGGAGCAGTACACGCCGGGCACCCTGCCCCGCGAGGTCGTCCTCACCATCGGCTGGGGCGCCGTCTCCCGCATCGACCTGGAGCCCGCCGCCTGCGGCGACCCGAACTGCGAGGCGGACCACGGCTACACCGGCAACTCGACCGCCGACGACCTCAGCCTCCGCGTCAGCGAGGCCGGGGACGGCCCGGAGACCGTGCGCCAGGCCCTCGCCTTCGCCCAGGCCATCTCCGAGGCCACCGCGGACGTCACCCGCTGATGTCGGCACAGCCCACCGCCTGGGACCACCCCGAGCCCCTGGCCGTCGAGTCCGCGCCCGTCCCCGAGTACGGGTCGGGGTCGCTCGCCGACCTGCTGCCCACCCTGGCCGCGGGCATGGGCGTTCCCGAGACGACGGCGGCGATCGCCGAGCTGGCCCCCGCCGACCGTGCCTGCGTCTTCCTGATCGACGGCCTCGGCTGGGAGCAGCTGAGGGCGCACCCTGACGAAGCGCCCTTCCTGACCTCCCTGCTCGGCAGCTCGCGCGGCGGCACCGGCCGGCCGCTCACCGCCGGCTACCCGGCCACCACCGCGACCTCCCTCGCCTCCGTCGGCACCGGCCTGCCCCCCGGCGCGCACGGCCTGCCCGGTTACACCGTGCGCGACCCGTCCACCGGTGCACTGATGAACCAGCTGCGCTGGCAGCCGTACACCGATCCGCGCCCCTGGCAGCCGTACCCCACCGTCTTCGAGCTGGCCCACCGCGCCGGGGTGCACGCCGCGCAGGTCTCCTCACCGACCTTCCAGAACACCCCGCTCACCAAGGTCGCGCTCAGCGGAGGCACCTTCCTGGGGCGGCTGACCGGCGAAGACCGCATGGACGTGGCGGCCGAGCAGCTCGCCGCCGGTGACCGCGCCCTCGTCTACACGTACTATTCCGAACTCGACGGCGCCGGCCACCGCTTCGGCGTGGAATCCGACGCCTGGCGGGGCCAGTTGATGTACGTCGACCGGCTGGTCCAGCGGCTGGCCGAGCAGCTTCCGCCGCGCAGTGCCCTCTACGTCACGGCCGACCACGGCATGGTCGACATCCTGTTCGACGAGGAGCACCGCATCGACTTCGACGAGGACTGGGAGCTGCGCGCCGGGGTCGCCCTGCTCGGCGGCGAGGGCCGCGCCCGGCACGTCTACGCGGTGCCGGGTGCCGCGGGCTCCGTGCTGACCTGCTGGCGCGAGGTGCTGGGCGAGCAGTTCTGGGTGGCCTCGCGGGACGAGGCGATCGACGCCGGCTGGTTCGGTCCCCGCATCGACGAGCGGGTGTACGCGCGGATCGGCGACGTCGTCGCGGCGGCCCGCGACGACGTCCTGCTCATCGCCTCGGAGCGGGAACCCAAGGAGTCCTCGATGGCCGGCAACCACGGCTCCATGACCCCTGCCGAGCAGTTGGTCCCGCTCCTCGAAGTACGCTCCTGACGCTCCCGCCCGCGATCTCCTTCCCGCCCGCCCCGCCTCGCCGAAAGGTGCCCGCCCCCTCATGCCCGAGCTGGTGTTCTTCTCCGGAACCATGGACTGCGGGAAGTCGACACTGGCTCTCCAGATCGAGCACAACCGCTCGGCGCGCGGCCTCGCCGGCATGATCTTCACCCGCGACGACCGGGCGGGCGAGGGCAAACTCTCCTCACGGCTCGGCCTGGTCACGGACGCGGTGGAGGTCGAGGACGGCGTCGACCTGTACGCCTACCTCGTCGACCACCTCTCCCAGGGCGGCCGGGCCGACTACGTGATCGCCGACGAGGCGCAGTTCCTCGCTCCGGGACAGATCGACCAGCTCGCCCGCGTCGTCGACGACCTGGAGATCGACGTCTACGCGTTCGGCATCACGACGGACTTCCGCTCCAAGCTGTTCCCCGGCTCCCAGCGCCTGGTCGAACTGGCCGACCGGGTCGAGGTGCTCCAGGTCGAGGCCCTGTGCTGGTGCGGCGCCCGCGCCACGCACAACGCCCGCACGGTGGGCGGCGTCATGGTCGTCGAGGGCGCCCAGGTGGTCGTGGGCGACGTCGACCAGTCCGAGGACGAGGTCGGTTACGAGGTACTGTGCCGCCGCCACCACCGTCGCCGCATGACGGCGGCCTCGGCCCGGGCGGCGGCACTGTCGCCGGACGTCCTCCCGGTGGAGCCGGGCACCCGCCGCTGACACCGGAGGCGTCGGCCGCGCCGAGCCGGCCGGGCGAACCCGGACCGAGCCTCACGCGAGAGGGTGACGACGACCCCGCCGCGTTCCTGCGGTCCCGGTGCGCCGAGCGCATTCCCCGCCGCTCGGAACTGCCGCGTCAGCGGCCGCTCCGCACCAGGGCGAACCGGGCCCCCTCGGGGTCCGCGACCGTGGCCGCCCGGCCGTGGGCGGTCTCCCGCGCCGGAGCGAGGACACGGCCACCGAGCCCGATCACGCGCTCCAGCGCCGCGTCCACGTCGTCGACCGCGAAGTACGTCGTCCAGTGGGACCCCCCGTCGTGCCGCAGGGCAGGCCCCACGCCGAGGATCCCCGCGACCGGGCGGCCGTCGAGGCACAGAGTGACCTGGTCGACGGCCTCCCCGTCCGCGCCGGTACCGCCGGACTCGGACTCAGCCCGCCGTTCCTCGTAACCGAACAGCGTCCCGTAGAACTTGGCGACGTTCGCGGTCTCGAAGGTCCGCAGCTCGTTCCAGACGGGCGTGCCGGGCACCCCGCCGGCGTTCGTGCCGCGCTCGGCCGGCACCTGCCAGACGCCGAAGACCGCCCCCGAGGGATCGCAGCCCAGGGCCAGCCGGCCGGCCGCGCCCGCGTCGAGCGGCCCCACCCCGACCGTGCCGCCGCACAGCCGTACCGTTTCCGCCGTCAGATCCACGTCGTCCGAGACGAGATACGGCGTCCACGCGACGGGCAGCTGCCGGTCGGCGGGCAACCGGCCGATCCCCGCCACGTGCCGTCCGCCCAGCAGTGCCCGCACGTACGGGCCGAGCTGGGGCGGCCCCGGTTCGAACTCCCAGCCGAACAGCTCCCCGTAGAAGGCCTGTGTCGCCGTCATGTCGTGGACCATCAGGCTCACCCAGCAGGGTGCGCCGGGCGTGTGCCGAGCGGGTGTCCGGCCGTCGCGTCCGGTCGGCCCCGGTGCCTGCGTCATCGTCACTCTCTCCTTCGGCCATCGAGGTGGCCGCGTCGATTCCGCTCTTCCCCCGGACCCCGGTCGATGACCGGAGGATGCCCCCTGTGCGGTGTCCTGCCCGTTTCGGCTCGCTTGCCGGCGGATGTCGATCGGCTGCACAGCATGTGGCCGATCCCGTACGCCTCGTGATCGGACCTGTCCGGCCGAGCAGAGTAGCGGGACCTGGACGCCGCGGCCACCCCGTGCGCGAGGATGGTGACCATGAACGCCATCATCTCCGCATCCGAACTGGCGACCGCCCTCGCCGGGCCGAACCCGCCGGTCGTCCTCGACGTGCGCTGGCAGCTCAGCGTGGCCAAGGCCGCCGGGGAGCCACCCTTCGACGGGCGCGCCGCGTACGCGTCGGGGCACGTCCCCGGCGCCGTCTTCGTCGACCTGGACCGCGAACTGGCCTCGGCACCGGGCCCCGACGGCCGGCACCCGCTGCCCGGCACCGAGCAGTTCGGTGCGGCGATGCGCCGCGCCGGGGTCCGCTCCGCAGTGCCGGTCGTCGTCTACGACGGCGGGCAGGGCTGGGCGGCGGCTCGCGCGTGGTGGCTGCTGCGCTGGACCGGGCACTCCGACGTACAGGTCCTTGACGGGGGCCTGGCGGCCTGGGACGGACCGCTGGAGACGACGGTCCGCGAGCCGGACGCGGGTGATTTCACGCCGTCGCCCGGCGCCCTGGAACTGCTCGACGCCGACGGCGCGGGGGAGTTGGCCCGCTCCGGAGTGCTGTTCGACGCGCGCGCGGGGGAGCGCTACCGCGGTGAGGTGGAGCCGATCGACCGCGTCGGCGGCCACATCCCGGGCGCGGTGTCCGCGCCCACGACCGAGAACGTGGGCCCCGACGGTCGTTTCCTGCCCGCGGCCGAGCTGCGGGAGCGGTTCCGCGCGCTGGGCGCGGCCGACGACACGCACGTGGGTGTGTACTGCGGCTCGGGCGTCTCCGGCGCGCACGAGGTGCTGGCCCTGGCCGTGGCGGGCATTCCGGCGGCGCTGTACGTCGGCTCGTGGTCGGAGTGGTCCTCGGACCCCTCGCGTCCGGTGGCGGTGGGAGCCGATCCGCAGTAGGCGCGGGCAGCGCGCACGGGAAGGGCCGCGCCGGTCCGCGCGGCCCTCCTTCCCGTACGCGGTCGCCTGCTACTCCTGCTTCTTGCGGCGGGTGCCGAAGACGATCTCGTCCCAGCTCGGGACGGCGGCCCGGCGGCCGGGCCGGACACCGTCCGCCTCGGCCTGGCGGTCGGTCGCGCCGACGAGGCGGTCACGGTGGCTGCTGACCGAGCGGGGCATGAGAACGTCCGCGTAGGCGGAACCGGCACCGGCGGACGCCGCGGGGGCGGGCGGTTCCTCCACCGCCGCCTCCTGGTCGGGCTCCTCCACGGGCTCCGGTGTGCGCTCGGGCACCACCAGGTCGCCGCGGAAGCTCGGCACCGCCTCCAGCAGGCTGGTCAGGGAGTCACGCTCGCCCGCGCTCTCCTCGGCCGGTTCGAGCGCCTGCGCGGGCAGCGCGGGACGATCCCGGTCGCGCTCCCGGTCGCGTTCCCTGTCCAAGGGGCGGTCGCGGGGCAGCCGGGCGATGCGCGGCACGAACGGGAAGCTGGGTTCCGGGGCGCCGAGGTCGTCGGACTCGCCGATCAGGGCGCGCGCCTCCGAGTCGACGGCCTGCACCAGGCGTCGCGGCGGGTCGTACGTCCAGCTCGCCGAGTGCGGTTCGCCCGCGACCAGGTAGACCAGCAGGACCTCCCAGGTGCCGTCGTCGCGGCGCCAGGAGTCCCACTGCACGGTGTCCTTCTCGGCGCCGCGCAGCAGCAGCCGTTCCTGGACGGCCTCGCCGAGCAGCGGTCCGGAGTTCTCGCCGGGGCGGCGGACCGGGGTCTTGCGGGCCCGCTCGGCCATGAAGGCGCGCTCGGCGAGTACGGGGCCCTCGAAGCGGCGTACGCGGTCCACGGGGATGCCGGCGAGCTGGGCGACCTCTTCCGCGGTCGCACCTGCTCTTATCCGCGCCTGGATGTCGCGGGGGCGGAGATGGCTCTCCACCTCGATCTCGATCTGGCCGAGGCGGGGACGGTCGCCGCGCACGGCGGCGCGGAGCCGTTCGTCGATGGGAAGCGTGTACTCCGTGCTGTCCGCAGCCTTCAGCACCAGCCGTGTGCCGTCATTGGAGACGGCCACGACACGCAGTTCGGGCATGGGGACCTCCCGGGTGGTGCCTGCCGACGTCACGTGCGTCGCTGCTTCCGCTAGTCGAGTGTGGCCTGCCCGGGTGCAGCCTGCCACAACCTTGCCGAGTTGCCCGGCGTGTCGGGCACGGGCCCTGGATCGCCGTTATGGCACGGTTACCAGTTCACCACGCTCAGTGACCAACTGCGTCACCCTGTGCAACCAGCCCCCTCCCGGCGGTCCAGCAGGTCTCGGACACCCCGGCGGGAGGCCGGACCCAGGGCTCGCAACAGTACTCCATTCGGACCACGTGCGTGGATCGGCGCGCCGCCCAACTTCTGGCGAGGCGAAGGACTTGGCCGCCCCTGACCCGTTTTATCGATCATGAACGTGGCGTACTTCACGTAATCACCAGAAACGGAACTAACGGTTTCGTCCGTACGTCCCTTTCTCGTGCAGTCGGCCGATCAGATCCCGAAGGCCGGTCATGTACGGGAGAGGCAGGCAAGGTCCGGGTATGCGCGAAAAGCCCGAGAGCGGTGGCGGGGCGAGTGCGGGGGAGGAAGTGAGGAAGCGGCGGATCGACCTGAACGTGCCCCAGGTCGCGGGCAGTGCCGTGGCCGCGGTGGTGGCCGCGAAACTCGCCTCGTACTTCGGCGTCTACGGCACGATCCTCGGGGCCGGCGTCGTCAGTGTGGTCGCCACCTGCGGCGGCTCGGTCTTCCAGCACTTCTTCCGGCGCACCGGCGAGCAGATCCGCACCGTCACCGTCCCCACTACCCGGCCGGTGGCGGCCGGTGCGCCCGCCGGGGTGCCCGCCGGGCGCGGCGCCCCGGCCCCCGGCGAGTTCTCCGAGGGCACGGTCTACCGGGCCCGCGTGAAGAGCTGGAAGCGGCCGGTGATCGCGGCGGCCCTGGTGTTCGGGGTCACCATGGCCGGCATCACCGCCTACGAACTGGTGTCGGGCAGCAGCTTCAGCGGCCGGGGCGGCACCACGGTCGGCGACGCCGTGACCGGTCACCGCGGCAAGCCGTCGCCCTCCGGCGGCGACACGCCGCGGACGTCCACCTCCCCGGGCGCGGGCACCGGAACGGGTGACGGACACGCGCCGGGCGACACCTCCCAAGGTCCTGGCCGGGGCACGGCGGGGAGCCCGACACCGACCCCCGGCGCCGGCACGGGCTCGGCGGACACGGGGAGCGGAGGCGGCGCGGGCGCCGGGAGCGCGGACGGCGGCGCGGGAACCGGAGGCCGGACCTCCGCGGGACCGGGCGGGGACGGCACGCGGGGCACCGGCGGCACGGCCACCCCCGAACCGGGTGCCTCGGCTACTGCCCCAGCACCCTCCGCAAGTAGTCATTCTGGAAACGGCGTTCAGGATCCAGCCGGTCCCGCAGCGCAGTGAACTCGCCGAACCGCGGATACACCCGCGCGAAGTACTCCGCGTCCCTGGTGTGGATCTTCCCCCAGTGCGGCCGTCCCTCGTGCGCGGTGAAGATGCGCTCGGCGGCGGTGAAGTACCGCTGGTAGGGCGTGCCACGGAACATGTGGACCGCGATGTAGGCGCTGTCCCGGCCCGAGGCGGTGGACAGGGTGATGTCGTCGGCGGGCGCGGTGCGCACCTCCACCGGGAAGCTCACGCGCAGGCCGGAACGGTCGACCATCGCCTTCAGCTCACGCAGGGTGTCCGCCAGGGCCGCCCGCGGAACGGCGTACTCCATCTCCACGAAGCGCACCCGGCGCGGCGAGGTGAAGACCTTGTACGGGATGTCGGTGTACGTCCGCGCGGACAGCGCCCGGCTGGAGATGCGGGCGATCGCCGGGACGGCCGCGGGCGCCGCCCGGCCGACCCAGTTGGCCACCTGGAAGACCCCGTTGGACAGGAACTCGTCCTCGAACCAGCCGGCCAGCGGTCCCACCGGCGCCTCGGGGCCCGCGCTGCGGTTGTTGCGCTTGGTGTTGGTGCTGTCGGTGTGCGGGAACCAGTAGAACTCGAAGTGCTCGTTCTCCGCCCAGAGCTGGTCGAACTCCGTCAGCACCCGGTCCAGGCGCATCGGTTCCTCGCGGGCGGTCAGCAGGAAGACCGGTTCCACCGCGAACGTGATCGCCGTGATGATGCCGAGCGCGCCGAGGCCCACCCGGGCCGCCGCGAAGACCTCGGGGTTCTCCTGCGTGGAGCAGCTGAGCACCGAGCCGTCCGCCGTGACCAGTTCCAGGCCCTTGATCTGAGCGGCGATGGAGGCCGACTCACGGCCCGTGCCGTGCGTGCCGGTGCTCGTCGCCCCCGACACCGTCTGCTCCATGATGTCGCCCATGTTGGTGAGCGAGAGCCCCTCGCGCGCCAGCGCCATGTTCAGGCGCTTGAGGGGAGTGCCCGCCTCCACCGTGACCGTCATGGCCCCGCGGTCGATGCCGCGGATGCCGGTGAGCAGCTGCGGGCGGACCAGGACGCCGTCGGTGGCGGCGATGGACGTGAAGGAGTGCCCGGTGCCCACCGCCTTCACCGGCAGACCGTCCTCGGCGGCCCGGCGCACGGCCACGGCCAGCTCCTCCACCGACGCCGGTGTCACCTCCCGCGCGGGACGGGAGCGGACGTTCCCGCCCCAGTTACGCCATATGCCGTTCTTCGCGCTCGCTGTGCTGCCCAACGGTGCCTCCCCGACCCGGAGCCGGCCTGCTGAGCCGGCGGTACCCGAGGAAACCGACCGCGACCGCGACGGCCCCGGCCACCGCCGGGACCCCGTACCCGGAGCGCGCGCCGGAGGAGTCGATCACCCAGCCGGCCACCGACGACCCCAGCGCCACCCCCACCGCGAGCCCGGTGCTCACCCAGGTCATGCCCTCGGTCAGGTGCGCGCGCGGTACGTGCTCTTCGACGAGGGCCATCGTCGTGATCATCGTGGGAGCGACGGACAGGCCCGCAACGAACAGCGCCACGGCCAGAAACGGAAGGTTTCCGACCAGTAGGAGGGGGATCATACTCACGGCCATCGTGCATATGCCCAGCAGCCAGCGGCGGGCGGGCGCTCCCGAGGGCCGCAGCAGTCCGAACAGCACGCCCGCCGTGCACGAGCCCGCCGCGTACAGCGCGAGCACGACACTGGCGGCGCCCTTGTGGCCCCGCTCGTCGGCGAAGGCCACGGTGACCACGTCCACCGCCCCGAAGATCGACCCGGTCGCCACGAAGGTGGCCACCAGCACCTGGAGGCCGCGCGCCCGCAGCGCCGAACCGCCGCTGTGCTGCTCGCGCGGGTGCGGTGCGGGCTCGGTGGCCCGCTGCGACGTCAGCCAGAAGACGCCCACCGCGAGGAAACAGGCGGCCAGCAGTGGCCCCGCCTCCGGGAACCAGGCCGTCGACAGCCCGATGGAGACGATCGGCCCGAAGATGAAGCAGACCTCGTCCACCACCGACTCGAACGAGTACGCGGTGTGCAGATGCGGGGTGCCCCGGTACAGCGCCGCCCAGCGCGCGCGGACCATCGCCCCCAGCGAGGGCACCGAGCCGATCCCGGCCGCGCACACGAACAGCACCCAGTCCGGCCACCGGAACCAGGCGGCCAGCAGCAGACCCGCCGCCGCGGTGAGCGAGACGAGCGTCGCCGGGCGCAGCACCCGGCGCTGCCCGTACCGGTCGACCAGGCGGGATATCTGGGGTCCGAACGCGGCGGCGGCCAGCGCGATGGTGGCCGACAGGGCGCCCGCGAGCCCGTAGCGCCCGGTCAGCTGGGAGATCATCGTGACCACGCCGATGCCCATCATCGACAGCGGCATCCGGCCGAGGAACCCGGCGGCGGAGAAGCCCTTGGAGCCGGGAGCGGCGAACAGGGCGCGGTACGGGCTGGGCACAGGATCTCCGGGTATCCGGTAAGGCGTGAAAGGAGCTGATACAGCTTACGGCCCCGCCGGTCCCCGGCGCACCCGCTCACGCGGGTCGCAATCCCGGCCGTCGGTGGCGGGTGGCAGGATCGAGACATGTCAGACGTGCTCGATGCCACCCCGTACGACGCCCTGCTCCTGCTCTCCTTCGGCGGCCCCGAGGGGCCGGACGACGTCGTCCCGTTCCTGGAGAACGTGACCCGCGGGCGCGGCATCCCCACCGAACGCCTGAAGGAAGTCGGGCAGCACTACTTCCTCTTCGGCGGGGTCAGCCCCATCAACGCCCAGAACCGCGCCCTGCTGGACGCCCTGCGCAAGGACTTCGCCGAACACGGTCTCGACCTGCCGGTCTACTGGGGCAACCGCAACTGGGCGCCCTACCTGACCGACACCCTGCGGGAGATGGTCCGCGACGGCCGCCGCCGCATCCTGGTCCTGGCCACCAGCGCCTACGCCTCCTACTCGGGCTGCCGCCAGTACCGGGAGAACCTCGCCGACGCGCTGGCGACGCTCGAAGCCGAGGGCCTGGAGCTGCCGAGGATCGACAAGCTGCGGCACTACTTCAACCACCCGGGCTTCGTCGAGCCCATGATCGACGGCGTGATCGAGTCCCTCGCCGACCTGCCCGGCGACGTCCGCGACGGCGCCCACATCGCCTTCACCACCCACTCCATCCCCACCTCGGCCGCCGACACCTCCGGCCCCGCCGAGGAGCACGGCGACGGCGGGGCGTACGTCCGCGAGCACCTGGACGTGGCCCGGCTGATCGCCGACGCGGTCCGCGAGCGCACCGGCGTCGACCACCCCTGGCAGCTCGTCTACCAGTCGCGCTCCGGCGCCCCGCACATCCCGTGGCTGGAACCCGACATCTGCGACCACCTCGAAGAGCGGCACGCGGCCGGGGTCCCCGCCGTCGTCATGGCACCCATCGGCTTCGTCTCCGACCACATGGAGGTGCTGTACGACCTGGACACGGAGGCCAAGGCCCAGGCCGGGGAACTGGGTCTGCCGGTGCGCCGCTCGGCCACCGTCGGCGCCGACCCGCGCTTCGCCGCCGCCGTGCGCGACCTGGTCCTGGAGCGCGCCGCCGCCGAGAGCGGGCGGCGGGTCACGCCGTGCGCCCTGGGCGCGCTCGGCGCGAGCCACGACCTGTGCCCGGTGGGCTGCTGCCCGGCCCGCGCACCCCGCCCCGCCGCCGCGGGCGCCGACAGCCCCTACGCGTGAGGACGACCGTGACCGACGCCCTGCACACCGCACTTCTCCAGATCGCCCTCCAGGCCGCCGCCCGCGCCTCCGACCTGCTCAAGAACGGCCGCCCGGCCGACCTCGGGGTGGCCGCCACCAAGTCCAGCCCGATCGACGTCGTCACCGAGATGGACATCGCCGCCGAGAAACTGATCACCGGCCTGATCGCCGACCGTCGGCCCGACGACGGCTTCCTCGGCGAGGAGGGCGCCGCCACCGAGGGCACCAGCGGCATCCGCTGGGTCGTCGACCCGCTCGACGGCACGGTGAACTACCTCTACGGGCTGCCCACCTGGGCCGTCTCCATCGCGGCCGAGCAGGACGGCGAGACCGTGGTGGGGGTCGTCGCCGCCCCGATGCGCGGGGAGACCTTCCGCGCGGTGCGCGGCCGGGGCGCCTGGGCCTCCGGTATCTGGGCCGGCGAGCGCAAGCTGGCCTGCCGCGCGGACGCCCCCCTGGACCAGGCCCTGGTCTCCACCGGCTTCAACTACGTCACCGACGTCCGCGCCCACCAGGCCGACGTCGCCCGGCGGCTGATCCCGCTCGTCCGCGACATCCGCCGCGGCGGCTCTGCCGCGATCGACCTGTGCGACGTGGCCGCGGGCCGCCTCGACGGCTACTACGAGCGCGGCCTGAACCCCTGGGACTACGCGGCCGGAGACCTGATCGCCCGGGAGGCGGGCGCGGTGACCGGTGGCCGCCCCCAGGAGCGCGTCTCCCGCGACCTGACCATCGCCGCCACCCCCGGCGTCTTCCAGCCCCTCCAGGGCCTCCTGGAGGACTTCGGCGCCTGGCACGACGGCGTTTGACGGCTCCCTCGCCCACGCGAGCAGGGCGCCCCGCGGGCGAGCGGACACGAAACGGGACCCCGGCGCTGGATTCGCCGGGGTCCCGTCACGCGTGCAGGCTCATCAGACGGCGGACACGCCGACCTCCACACCGTGTTCGGCGGCGAGGCGGCGCAGGTCGTCGAGTTCGGCCAGCTCCACCTCGACGAGGAAGTCGTCGCCCTCGTCACGAGCCCGCGTCAGGTCGGACTCGGTCGCCTTTATGCGCTGCAGAAGTCCTGCGGTGAATGCGTCCATGCTGCGCCCCCTCGTCCTGGGTCGTGGGTCGGTGGCACGGGGGTGTGCCGTTGGGAAGGGGCGATCACGTCTCCATCAGGTGCCCAGCGCTGCCCTGCCGGGCGGCGACGGTGCCGGACACCCACGCCCACTCTGCGGAAGCGGATCGCGGCGTACCGCATGGTGGTGCGGTACATGCAGAGCGTGATCGCGGGGTGTAAAGCCGTCCTCCCCCTGCTGTCTCCCGCGGAAACCTCAACCGCGCGAGAAAGTTCCGCATTCCCGTGTCCTTCATCCCCCGCACACCCGGCACTCATGCCCCGCTCATCTGTCGCGGAGGTCACGCGGGCCACCCTCGCGCGGGCGCCGGTCCCCCGGCTTACAGCCGACTTATGGCCGAAAAGGGCAGGATGGAGGCAACACACCCATGAAGATCCCTGCCCACGTGTGCCTCAGCGGCGCCGCGCGGCGGACACAGGAAGGACAAGCGACGTGCGCGTACTCGTCGTCGAGGACGAGCAGCTGCTCGCCGATGCGGTGGCCACCGGACTGCGCCGGGAGGCCATGGCCGTCGACGTCGTGTACGACGGTGCGGCCGCCCTGGAACGCATCGGCGTCAACGACTACGACGTGGTCGTCCTCGACCGCGACCTCCCGCTCGTGCACGGCGACGACGTCTGCCGCAAGATCGTCGAGCTGGGCATGCCCACCCGCGTGCTGATGCTCACCGCCTCCGGCGACGTCAGCGACCGTGTGGAGGGGCTGGAGATCGGCGCCGACGACTATCTGCCCAAACCCTTCGCGTTCAGTGAGCTGACGGCACGCGTGCGTGCCCTCGGCCGGCGCACCAGCGTGCCCCTGCCGCCCGTCCTGGAGCGCGCCGGGATCAAGCTCGACCCCAACCGGCGCGAGGTGTTCCGCGACGGCCGGGAGGTCCAGCTGGCCCCCAAGGAGTTCGCCGTGCTGGAGGTCCTCATGCGCAGCGAGGGCGCGGTCGTCTCGGCCGAGCAGCTCCTGGAGAAGGCCTGGGACGAGAACACCGACCCGTTCACCAACGTGGTGCGCGTCACCGTGATGACCCTGCGCCGCAAGCTGGGCGAACCCCCGGTGATCGTCACCGTCCCCGGCTCCGGCTACCGGATCTGATCCGCCGTGGCAGCGTCACCCGCGCCGCCCCAGGCGCCCCCGAAGCCCACCTGGGACCCCCGCAGGCCGGAACCGCCCTTCCCGTGGCTGCGCCCCACCATCCGCATACGGCTCACCCTGCTGTACGGCGGCATGTTCCTGATCGCCGGGATCCTGCTGCTGTCGATCATCTACCTGCTCGCGGCGAACGCGCTGAACGTGGGCAGTGAACTGCCGTTCAAGATCGTCTCCGGGCAGGTCTCCAGCCAGACGTGCAACTTCCCGAACCCGACGACGGCCGACGAGCTGAACCACGCCATGAACGAGTGTGCGAACCAGCAGCGCCAGCACGCTCTGGACGACCTGCTCAGCCGCTCGCTGCTCGCGCTGCTCGGCCTCGCCGTCATCGCGTTCGCCTTCGGCTACGCCATGGCGGGCCGGGTCCTGGCGCCGCTGGGCCGGATCACCCGCACCGCCCGCGCGGTGGCCGGCTCCGACCTGTCCCGGCGGATCGAGCTGGACGGCCCGGACGACGAGCTGAAGGAGCTGGCGGACACCTTCGACGACATGCTGGAACGGCTGCAACGGGCCTTCACCGCCCAGCAGCGCTTCGTCGGCAACGCCTCGCACGAGCTGCGCACGCCGCTGGCGATCAACCGCACGCTGCTGGAGGTGCACCTGTCGGACCCGCACGCGCCCGTGGAACTGCAGCAGCTCGGCAAGACCCTGCTGGCCACCAACGAACGCAGCGAGCAGCTCGTGGAAGGCCTGCTGCTGCTCGCCCGCAGTGACAACCAGATCGTCGAGCGCAAGCCGGTGGACCTGGCCGAGGTCGCCTCGCAGGCGATCGACCAGGTGCACGCGGAGGCGGAGGCCAAGGGCGTGGAGATCCGCGGCGAGCGCAAGCCCGCCGTCGTCCAGGGCAACGGCGTGCTGCTGGAGCGGATCGCGCTGAACCTCGTGCAGAACGCGGTGCGTTACAACGTGGCGGAGGAGGGCTGGGTGGAGGTCACGACGGACGTCCAGCACGGGCAGGCCGTCCTGGTCGTCACGAACACCGGTCCGGTCGTCCCGGCGTACGAGGTGGACAACCTCTTCGAGCCCTTCAGGCGGCTGCGTACCGAGCGCACCGGCAGCGACAAGGGTGTGGGGCTCGGGCTGTCCATCGTGCGCTCCGTGGCGCGGGCGCACGGCGGGCACATCGCGGCCCAGCCTCGCGAGGGGGGAGGGCTCGTGATGCGAGTCACCCTGCCGGTCTGAGATCATGGCGGCGACACCTGAGCGTGTTCGCTTTGCGCGGAATTTTCAGGAGCCCTTACCAACCTCTTCCTGTGTGATCGATCACATGGACCGATTGCCGGCCGTCTACGGACCGTGATCATGGAAGGTGGCGAAAAGCCGGAAAAATCCGGGTTTTCAGGGGTCCTGATCACGGGAAGTACACGGTGAGACCGCTTTGAAGTGCGACATTCGAACCGTGTACGGTCCCCATCGCCATCCAAGCCGATCACTCTTGAGGAGTGCGGTTGGGTGTCGATTGAGTAACAGACCTTGATGTGAGGCAAAATCTCCGCCTCGGGTCGGGCACAAGTCCGGCCTCTCACGCGTTACGTGCGCTGGAGACACCCGCAGACACCCAGAGGGGGAGAGCGACATGGCAACCGATTACGACACTCCACGCAAGACCGATGACGACGTCGACTCGGACAGCCTTGAAGAGCTGAAGGCCAGGCGGAACGACAAGTCGACCTCCGCCGTGGACGTCGACGAGTTCGAGGCCGCCGAGGGCCTCGAACTGCCCGGAGCAGACCTCTCCAACGAGGAGCTGGCCGTCCGGGTGCTGCCCAAGCAGCAGGACGAGTTCACCTGCATGAGCTGCTTCCTGGTGCACCACCGCAGTCAGCTGGCCCGCGAGAAGAACGGTCAGCCGATCTGCCGCGACTGCGACTGAGGCAGGGTCGGCCGTGACCGGCTCGACCCCTCCTCGGAAGCGCCGCTTCTCCCACGGGGGAGCGGACCCGGAGCCGTCCGACGGCTCCCACGGCGCGCGTGACCACGAGCGAGGCCCATCCCGTTCGTCCGACCGGACGGATGCGACAGCATCGACGGGATCGGCCTCGCTCGCGCAGGTGTCAGGGCGTGGTGACCCCGCCGCCCCGGTGGCAAGGCCCGCGGCCCTCGCCCGGCGCCGCATCGCGGTGATCCGCGACCGGGCCGGCGAGGCCGCGAGGAACGGCGTCCGCAAGAGCGGCAGCCGCGCCAGAGCGGCGCTGTCCCACCTCGCCGACCGGATCATCGACATCGCCCCCCGGATCCCGGTGCGCGACCTCGCCGCACTGCGCCGGCAGTTCCCGGACCTCGGCCCCGAGGAACTGGCGGACAAGCTCGTCGCGGGCGCCGCCCACGGGACGTCCACCATCGGCGCGGGGATCGGCGCCGCGGCCATGCTGCCCGTACCGCCCGCGATGCCGACCGAACTGGCCGCGGAGATCACCGGAGTCGCCGCGGTGGAGATCAAACTGATCGCCGAACTCCACGAGGTCTACGGAGTGCGGCCCCCGGGCCACCTCAGAGCGCGCAGCGCCGTGTACCTGTCCTCCTGGTCGGGGGAGCGCGGGATCGACGTGACCAAGCCGTCGACCGTCGACTCGGCCCTCGGCGGCCAGATGAAGCGCCGTCTGCGCCAGCAGATCATGAAGCGCATGGTCCGGGACCTGCCGAACCTGATGCCCTTCCTCGTCGGCGCCGCCGTCGGCGCCGTGATCAACCGGCGCGACACCAGGAGACTCGCGGCCCGCGTCCGCGCCGACCTGCGCAAGATCCAGGTTCCCTGGGACGAACTGCCCGCGCTTCCGCCCCTGGAGCCCCCCGAGGCCCCGCTCCCGATGGACGACGGCCCTCAAAGGGCAGGGGGCTGACCAGGGCTGCCCACGTGAGCGGGGTGTGGTGCGTGCAGTTGCAAGGCGTGCGTGCAGTTGCAAGGCGGAGGAGGGCGTCGACGTGACGGGGGTCCCTCCCGCGCGAGCGAAGCCGAGCGTGAGGGAGTGCCGGTAACCGACGACAACGCCGCTGGGGGTCCCCTGCTCGAAGAGCTTGGGGGAGGCGTGCCGCACCCCGCGTCTGGGGCATGATCCGCCGGACAGGCCTTAAGCGGCCGTCTCCGGAGACGTGGCCGCCCGCGCCGCCCGCAGCGCCTCCGCCAGCCGCTCCGGCTCCCGCGTCGACAGGTACAGGTAGGGCGTCGGGTCCTGCGGATCGGTGACCTCCACCCGCAGCGCCGTGGGGATGTAGGCGCGCAGCAGCAGGAACGCCCGGGTGTCGGCCTTGTACGTGCGCCAGGCGCGCGCCTCCTCCGCGTCCAGGACCTCCGCGTCGCCCAGGGCCGTGACCGGCACCTTCGCCTCGCCCGCGATCAGCGAGCCGCCCACGACACGGATGCGGAGCGACCCGTAGGAGCTGGCCACGACCGCCGCGACCGCCGTGCCGCCGACCAGGCCGCCGAGCATCGGCAGGGTGCCGAACGGGAACAGGATCAGGGCGCACGAGACACCGATCAGGAAGCTGATCAGCCACCACGAACGGGGGGCGGTGAGACGTTCTTCGTACGGCTGGGCGGGAAGCTGCATGAAACCAAGCTTGGCACGGTGTCCGGACAACGCCGACGCGCGGGTAAGGTCTGCGCCTGTGAGTGGTAGTTCCGCAGCCCTTCAGCCTCCCGCCGACGCCCGCAAGCCCGTACGGCACCCCGACGCCCCCGCGCCCGGGGAACTCCTCGGCGCGCACTACGGCGGATGCTTCGGGTGCGGCGGCGACCAGCCGAACGGGCTGCACCTCCAGGCACGGGCCGGGGAGGGCGTGAGCATCACCGCCGAGTTCACCGTGCAGAGCGCCCACCAGGGCGCGCCGGGCCTCGCGCACGGCGGCGTCCTCGCGACCGCCCTGGACGAGACGCTCGGTTCGCTGAACTGGCTGCTGCGGACGGTCGCGGTCACCGGACGCCTGGAGACCGACTTCGTGCGGCCGGTCCCGGTCGGGACGACACTCCACCTGGAGGCCGAGGTCACCGCGGTGGCCGGGCGGAAGATCTACTCCACGGCCACCGGCCGCGTCGGCGGCCCCGCCGGACCGGTCGCCGTCCGCGCCGACGCCCTGTTCATCGAGGTCAAGGTCGACCACTTCGTGCAGCACGGCCGCCAGGAGGAGATCCGGGCGGCCATGGACGACCCGGACCAGGTCCGCCGTGCCCGCGCCTTCGAGGTGAACCCGTGAGCCACCTGAACCCCGCAGAGCCCGCAAACCCCGCAGAGCCCGCAAACCCCGCAGAGCCCGCAAACCCCGCAGAGCCCGCCGGCTCCTCCCGCCCCCTCGGCCCCTGCGGCCGCGCCCCGCTGGACGTGCTGATCCGCCGCGTCGACCCCGACGTGCCACTTCCGGGATACGAGCACCCCGGCGACGCGGGGGCGGACCTGCGCACCACCGTCGCCCGCACGCTCGCTCCCGGCGAGCGGGCCGTCCTGCCCACGGGTGTGTCCATCGCCCTCCCCGAGGGGTACGCGGCCTTCGTGCACCCCCGGTCCGGCCTGGCCGCCCGGTGCGGTGTCGCCCTCGTGAATGCCCCGGGGACGGTTGATGCCGGGTACCGTGGGGAGATCAAGGTGATCGTGGTGAATCTCGACCCGCGCGAGTCCGTGCGGTTCGAGCGCTTCGACCGGATTGCCCAACTGGTCGTCCAGCAGGTCGAGAGGGTCCGCTTCCAGGAGGTGGCGGAACTTCCCGACTCGGCGCGGGCCGAAGGGGGCTTCGGGTCCACCGGTGGCCATGCCGCGGTGGACGGTGGGAGCGGCACAAGCGGCCGGGCTGCCATGAGCGGCCCGGCGGGTGGGAATCGATACGCTTCGGTCGTATCCGACCGGGAAGGACAGTGACGTGTTCGGACGTCGCAAGAAGAAGGGTGCCGCCGAGGACGCGGCCGGCGAGGCCGAGCAGGTCGTCGACAGCGTCGGCACCGAGGCGGACGAAGAGGACGAGGCCGAGCGCGAGCGGGTGCGGCTCGAGCCCGAGCCGCGGCCCGACGGGCCCTGGGACAGCACCGAGGTCGGCGACCCGAACGAGGGCCGCGTCGACCTGGGGGGTCTGTTCGTGCCGGGCGTGGACGGCATGGAGCTGCGGGTGGAGGTCGCGGGCGACGCGATCGTCGCGGCGACCGTCGTCCTGGGGGACAGCGCGGTCCAGTTGCAGGCTTTCGCCGCACCGAAGCGCGAGGGCATCTGGGGCGAGGTGCGCGAGGAGATCGCGTCCGGTATCACCCAGCAGGGCGGCATCATCGACGAGGTCGAGGGCCCGCTGGGGTGGGAACTGCGCGCACAGGTGCCGGTGCAGCTGCCGGACGGCACGGGCGGCTTCCAGGTCGTGCGGTTCGTCGGCGTGGACGGCCCCCGCTGGTTCCTGCGCGGGGTCATCTCCGGCCAGGGAGCGGTACAGCCGCAGGCGGCCGGGCTGCTGGAACAGATCTTCCGCGACACGGTCGTCGTCCGCGGCGAGGGGCCGATGGCGCCCCGCGACCCGATCGTGCTGCAGTTGCCGAACGACGCGCAGATGGTGCCCGAGGGCGTCCAGCAGGACGAGGGCCAGTCCCGCTTCTCCGGCGGCATGGGCCAGCTGCAGCGCGGCCCGGAGATCACCGAGGTGCGCTAGGGAGTAGCACCGCAGAACACCGAGGGCCGCACCCGTGAAGGGGCGGCCCTTCTGCACATTCCGCGGATTCCGTGGCTCCCGCGGAAACCAATACCGGATGCCGTCCGTTGAGGGATTGATCGAACGGGCCGCCGGTCGTGATACTGGCGCCCGGTCCACGGGGGAGCACAGCGGGGAGGGCAGCACATGAGCCAGGTCGTCACCGACACGATGGTGCGTGTCGAGAACGTCCACAAGTCCTACGGGCAGGGCGCCGGCGCGGTGCACGCCCTGCGCGGCGTCTCCTTCGAGGTGCCGCGCGGCGAACTCGTCGCGCTCAAGGGCCGTTCCGGCTCGGGCAAGACCACCCTTCTGAACATCGTCGGCGGCCTCGACGAGCCGGACGAGGGCGGGGTCCACGTCGACGGCCGCGACCTGTCCGAACTGGGCGAGGAAGGCCTGCTCGCCCTGCGCCGTGACCGCGTCGGCTTCGTCTTCCAGTCCTTCGGCCTGATCCCCATCCTCACGGCCGCGGAGAACGTGGGGGTGCCCCTGCGGATGCGCCGCGCCGACCCCCGCGAGCGCGAGGAGCGCGTGGAGCTGCTGCTCTCCCTGGTCGGCCTCGCCGACCACGCCAGGCAGCGGCCCGGCGAGCTGTCCGGCGGCCAGCAGCAGCGCGTCGCCATCGCCCGCGCCCTCGCCAACGATCCCGCGCTCCTCATCGCCGACGAGCCGACCGGCCAGCTCGACGCGGAGACCGGCCTCGCCGTGATGGAACTGCTCCGCGCCGTGGTGCACAGCCAGCAGGTCACCGCTCTGGTCGCCACCCACGACCTGACCCTTCTCGACCTCGCCGACCGCGTCCTGGAACTCCGGGACGGCGAGATAGTCGAACACTGACCCCGCGGGACACTCCCGCTACGGACTGACGCTCGCTGTCCCCGGGTGGGGACGTGACGCTTGGCGGCTTTCCGTCCGATGTCCCGGGCCTGCGCCCGTCGCCCCCGGCGGGTGCCCGCCGCACGGAGCGGTGCCCTGCCCGGTGCCCGCCGGCCTTCTCCCCGGCCCCTGGTAGACCCCCGGCCTTGGCAGGGCGTCGTGCCCACTTCCTTCCGCGTCAGGGTTGTGTCAAAGACAGCGGCGGAGTCTCACCCGGCTCCTTTTGTCGGGATTGTTGGCCGTAAGGTCGACGCTGCGTGCACAGGTGTGACGGGAAGACAATGAGGCCATGGGACGCGGCAAGCTTCGGATCTATCTCGGTGCGGCACCGGGGGTAGGCAAGACGTACGCGATGCTGTCCGAGGCGCACCGCCGGGTGGAGCGGGGTACCGACTGCGTCGTCGCCTTCGTGGAGCACCACGGCCGGCCGCGTACCGAGGTGATGCTGCACGGTCTGGAGCAGGTGCCGCGCACGGAGCTGGAGCACCGGGGAGCCGTTTTCACGGAGATGGACGTGGACGCCGTGCTGCGCCGCGCGCCCGCGGTCGCCCTGGTGGACGAACTCGCCCACACCAACATCCCCGGCTCCCGCAACGCCAAGCGCTGGCAGGACGTGGAGGAACTGCTCGCCGCCGGCATCGACGTCGTCTCGACCGTCAACATCCAGCACCTGGAGTCACTCGGTGACGTCGTGGAGTCGATCACCGGCGTACGGCAGCGCGAGACGGTCCCCGACGAGGTCGTACGCCGCGCCGACCAGATCGAACTGGTCGACATGTCGCCCGAGTCCCTGCGCCGCCGGATGGCGCACGGCAACATCTACCAGCCGGACAAGGTCGACGCGGCCCTGTCCAACTACTTCCGCCCCGGCAACCTCACCGCACTGCGCGAGCTGGCGCTGCTGTGGGTCGCCGACCGGGTCGACGAGTACCTGCAGCAGTACCGCAGCGAGCACCGGGTCTCGAAGATCTGGGGCTCGCGCGAGCGCATCGTGGTGGGTCTGACCGGCGGTCCGGAGGGGCGCACCCTGATCCGCCGTGCCGCCCGGCTGGCGGAGAAGGGCGCGGGCGGCGAGGTCATGGCCGTCTACATCGCCCGCAGCGACGGCCTCACCGCCGCCTCCCCGAAGGAACTGACCGTCCAGCGCACCCTCGTGGAGGACCTGGGCGGCACCTTCCACCACGTCGTCGGCGATGACATACCAGCCGCCCTGCTCGACTTCGCGCGCGGCGTCAACGCCACCCAGATCGTGCTGGGCTCCTCGCGCCGCAAGACGTGGCAGTACGTCTTCGGGCCCGGCGTCGGCGCCACCGTGGCCCGCGAGTCCGGCCCCGACCTCGACGTGCACATCGTCACCCACGGCCAGATCGCGAAGGGGCGCGGACTGCCCGTGGCCAGGGGGGCGCGGCTCGGACGGGCGCGCATCGCCTGGGGCTGGGTGATGGCGCTCGCCGGCCCGGTGGTCCTCGCCCTGCTGCTCAACGGCGTCGACCTCGGCCTGGCCAACGACATGCTGCTGTTCCTCACCCTGACGGTGGCGGCGGCCCTGCTCGGCGGACTGCTGCCGGCGCTCGCCTCGGCGGCCGTGGGGTCGTTCCTGCTGAACTACTACTACACCCCGCCCCTGCACCGGCTGACCATCGCCGACCCCAAGAACATCGTCGCCATCGCGATCTTCGTCGGCGTCGCCGTCTCCGTGGCCTCCGTGGTCGACCTCGCGGCCCGCCGCACCCACCAGGCAGCCCGGCTGCGCGCCGAGGCCGAGATACTGTCCTTCCTGGCGGGCAGCGTCCTGCGCGGCGAGACCAGCCTCGAGGCCCTTCTGGAACGGGTCCGCGAGACCTTCGCCATGGAATCGGTGGCCCTCCTCGAACGGCAGAGCGACGTCGACCCGTGGACCTGCGCGGGCCGCGTCGGCACCGACCGCCCGCTGCAGCGCCCGGAGGACGCGGACGTGGACATGCCCGTCGGCGACCACATGGCGCTGGCGCTGACCGGACGCGTCCTGCCCGCCTCCGACCGGCGGGTGCTCGCCGCCTTCGCCGCCCAGGCCGCCGTGGTCCTGGACCGCCGCAGGCTCCAGGAGCAGGCAGACCGGGCCCGGGCCCTGGCCGAGGGCAACCGCATCCGCACCGCCCTCCTCGCCGCCGTCAGCCACGACCTGCGCACCCCCCTCGCCGCCATCAAGGCAGCCGTCTCCTCACTGCGCTCCGAGGACGTCGAGTGGTCCGAGGAGGACCGGGCGGAACTGCTCGAAGGCATCGAGGAGGGCTCCGACCGGCTCGACCACCTCGTGGGCAACCTGCTGGACATGTCCCGCCTGCAGACCGGCACCGTCACCCCGCTGATCCGCGAGATCGACCTCGACGAGGTGGTGCCCATGGCCCTGGGCGGGGTGCCCGAGGACAGCGTGCACCTTGACGTCCCCGAGACCCTGCCGATGGTCGCCGTGGACGCCGGGCTCCTGGAGCGCGCGATGGCCAACATCGTCGAGAACGCGGTCAAGTACAGTCCCGCGCACGGGTCCGTCCTGGTCTCGGCCAGCGCCATCGCCGACCGCGTCGAGGTGCGCGTCGTCGACCGCGGCCCCGGGGTGCCGGACGACGCCAAGGACCGCATCTTCGAACCGTTCCAGCGGTACGGCGACGCCCCGCGCGGCGCGGGTGTCGGCCTCGGCCTCGCGGTCGCGCGCGGCTTCGCCGAGGCCATGGGCGGCACCCTCAACGCCGAGGACACGCCCGGCGGCGGCCTCACGATGGTGCTCAGCCTCCGTGCGGCCGGTCCGGTCGGGGAGCCACCCCGGGCCGGCCCCGGCGCGGACCGCCCCGAGCCGCGCCGCGCACCCGGCGGCCGCGGCAGGCCGCACCGCCCCCAGGGGGCGCTGAGCCCCGTACGACCGGACTGAGCCGCGTACGACCGGACCGAGCCACGAACGACCGGACCGAGCCCCGGAGACGGGGCCCAGCTCCGGACACACACCCGGACTGAGCCCCGGACACCCGGAAAGCTGAGCCCCGTACACCCAGAAAGGCAGGTTTCATGACCAGGGTGCTGGTGGTCGACGACGAGCCGCAGATCGTGCGCGCCCTCGTGATCAACCTCAAGGCACGCAAGTACGAGGTCGACGCCGCGCCCGACGGCCGCACCGCCCTCGACCTCGCCGCCTCCCGCCACCCCGACGTCGTCGTCCTCGACCTGGGCCTGCCCGACATGGACGGCGTCGAGGTGATCAGGGGCCTGCGCGGCTGGACGAGGGTGCCGATCCTGGTGCTGTCCGCCCGGCACTCCTCCGACGAGAAGGTCGAGGCCCTGGACGCGGGCGCCGACGACTACGTCACCAAGCCCTTCGGCATGGACGAACTGCTGGCCCGGCTGCGCGCCGCCGTCCGCCGCGCCGAGCCCGTCGGCGGCGGCGAGGACGACGTGACGACGGTGGAGACCGCACAGTTCACCGTCGACCTCGCCGCGAAGAAGGTCAACAGGGGCGGCAAGGACGTACGACTGACCCCGACCGAGTGGCACCTGCTGGAGGTGCTGGTGCGCAACACCGGCCGTCTGGTCAGCCAGAAGCAGCTGCTCCAGGAGGTGTGGGGTCCGTCGTACGGTACGGAGACGAACTACCTGCGCGTGTACATGGCCCAGCTGCGCAGGAAGCTGGAGGCCGACCCCTCGCACCCCGAGCACTTCGTCACCGAACCGGGGATGGGCTACCGCTTCGAGAAGTGAGAGCGGTTACGGTCCTGTCGGCCCACCCCGGTACCCTTCAGACATGAGTGCTGTTCCTCGACCCGAGAAGCCGACGGGCCGGTTCCGGCGCATGCTCGACCGGCTCTCCTCGTCGCAGGAGGACCTGGAGTCGGAGGAGCTGCGCGAGGACGCCGAGACCGCGGGGTGCACCCGGATCGGTGACTGCCACGACCGGCAGATCGTCACGGTTACTGGTACCTTGCGCACGGTCACCCTGCGCCCGCGCGCCGGAGTCCCGGCCCTGGAGGCGGAGCTGTTCGACGGTTCCGCGGCCCTGGACGTGGTGTGGCTCGGCAGGCGCTCCATCGTGGGTATAGAACCGGGGCGCAAGCTGATCGCATCGGGCCGGATCTCCATGAGCCGGGGCCGCCGGGTGCTGTTCAACCCCAAGTACGAACTGCGACCCCTCGGACGGGAGTAGCCCGTGACGTCACTCGACAAGCGGACCGAAGAGACGACCGCCGACGACGGGGCGAGGGCGGTGACGGAGGCCGCGCTTTTCGAGGCGTTCGGCGGGGTCCGGGGCATGGTCGAGACCGTGCTTCCCGGCCTGCTCTTCGTCAGCATCTTCACGGTGAACAAGGACCTGCACTGGTCGGCGATCGCCGCCCTGGCGGTCTCCGTGGTGCTGGTCGTGGTCCGGCTGGTGATGCGGGACACCGTCAAGCACGCCTTCAGCGGCGTCTTCGGCGTGGCCTTCGGCGTGGTCTTCGCGATGATGACCGGCAACGCCAAGGACTTCTACCTGCCGGGCATGCTGTACACCCTGGGCCTGAGCCTGGCGTACATCGTCACCGCGCTCGCCGGGGTCCCGCTGATCGGCCTGATCCTCGGCCCGGTCTTCAAGGAGAACCTCTCCTGGCGCACCCGCAACCCGGGCCGCAAGAAGGCGTACACCAAGGCCAGCTGGGCGTGGGGCCTGATCCTGCTCGCCAAGTGCGCGATCCTCTTCCCGCTGTACTGGTGGGCGGACACCACCCAGCTCGGCTGGATCCTGATCGCCCTGAAGATCCCGCCGTTCCTGCTGGCGGTCTGGCTGACCTGGGTGTTCCTGGCGAAGGCGCCCGCGCCCATCGACGTGTTCGCCGAGATGGAGGCGGAGGAGAAGGCCGAGGAGGAGCGCAAGGCCGCCCTGGCGGCCGAGGGCGGCGACGGCTCCGAGGGAACGCCGTCGGCGGACCCGGCGGGCGGCCGCCACCGCCGCGAGGCATAGGCAGCCCAGCCCAGCCCGGACAGGGCCGAAGCCCTACGACGACGAGGGGCGCCCGGAAACCACCGGGCGCCCCTCGTCGTCGTACTCCTCGGGCGGCTCAGCCCTCCGTGTCCTCCCGCCGCACCGACAGCAGGTCCTCCAGCTGCTCCTCGCGGGCCTGCGCGGCCACGAACAGCAGTTCGTCACCGGCCTCCAGCGAGTCCTCCTGCGACGGGGTGAGCACCCGGGTGCCGCGGATGATCGTGACCAGGGAGGTGTCCTCGGGCCACTGGACGTCACCGACCTGGGTGCCGGCCAGCGCCGACTCCTCCGGCAGCGTCAGCTCGACCAGGTTGGCGTCGCCGTGGCTGAAGCGCAGCAGCCGCACCAGGTCGCCGACGCTCACCGCCTCCTCGACCAGCGCCGACATCAGCCGCGGCGTGGACACGGCGACGTCCACGCCCCACGCCTCGTTGAAGAGCCACTCGTTCTTCGGGTTGTTCACCCGGGCGACGACGCGCGGCACGCCGTACTCCGTCTTCGCCAGCAGGGAGACGACCAGGTTCACCTTGTCGTCACCTGTGGCGGCGATCACCACGTTGCAGCGCTGGAGCGCCGCCTCGTCCAGGGACGTGATCTCGCAGGCGTCGGCGAGCAGCCACTCGGCCTGCGGGACGCGCTCGACCGAGATGGCGGTCGGCGCCTTGTCGACGAGAAGGACCTCGTGGCCGTTCTCCAGCAGCTCGCCCGCGATCGAGCGACCGACCGCGCCGGCACCGGCAATGGCGACCCTCATCAGTGACCGCTCTCCTCTTCGGGGCCCTCGGCGAACGCCGCCTCGACCTTGTCCACGTCGTCCGTCCGCATCATCACGTGCACGAGGTCGCCCTCCTGCAGCACGGTCTGCGAGGTCGGCAGCATCGCCTCGCCCAGGCGGGTCAGGAACGCCACCCGGACGCCCGTCTCCTCCTGCAGCCTGCTGATCTTGTGGCCGACCCACTTCGGGGACGCGTGCACCTCGGCGAGCTGGACGCCGCCGGTGGGGTCGCGCCACAGCGGCTCCGCCCCCGAGGGCAGCAGCCGGCGCAGCATCTGGTCGGCCGTCCAGCGGACCGTGGCCACGGTCGGGATGCCGAGGCGCTGGTAGACCTCGGCGCGGCGGGGGTCGTAGATGCGGGCCGCGACGTTCTGCACGCCGAACATCTCGCGGGCCACCCGCGCCGAAATGATGTTCGAGTTGTCGCCGCTGGAGACCGCCGCGAAGGCACCGGCCTCCTCGATGCCCGCCTCGCGCAGGGTGTCCTGGTCGAAGCCGATCCCGGTGACCCGGCGACCACCGAAGCCGGGTCCCAGCCGACGGAAGGCGGTGGGGTCCTGGTCGATCACGGCGACCGTGTGCCCCTGTTGCTCCAGGGTCTGGGCGAGAGCGGAACCCACTCTCCCGCAGCCCATGATGACGATGTGCACGACCGTCCTTCCGGTGTCAACAGCTACTTCTCAGCCCCATCAGGGTCTCAGACAGAGGGACAAGCTACACATGCGCGGTGCGGGGCGGGCACCCCCGTGCCGCATACCGGACGGACGTCGGGGCGGGACGACAGGGCGCCGGTCCCCTCCCGCCCCCGACGGGACGACGGGGACGGGCCTATTCCGCTTCCGAGGGACCGCGCCGCGTGATGCTGCGCACGCTGCACACAGTCAGGAATCCGAGGCCGAGCAGCGTGACGGCGGCGCCGATCAGCTCCGCGGTCGGGGGCATGGGACCTCCGGGGGTCGGCGACGGGCGGGGAACGGGCGGCGGGACGGGCGAGTTCAGTCATCTAGGCACGGCCCCGCCCCCACCTGCGGAATCCGTGGCGCCGCCCGCCCCCGAATTCACTCGTGAGGCAGATCTCGGGTGGCAGGTGGGCGAGCCCCAGTTCGAAGGCCTACGATCCTCTGTTGTGTCCAAACTGACCGACGTGCCCAAACGCATTCTGATCGGGCGCGCACTGCGCAGCGACCGGCTGGGGGAGACCCTCCTGCCGAAGCGCATCGCACTCCCCGTCTTCGCCTCCGACCCGCTGTCGTCCGTGGCGTACGCACCTGGCGAGGTGCTGCTGGTCCTGTCCATCGCGGGCGTGTCGGCCTACCACTTCAGCCCGTGGATCGCGGTCGCGGTCGTCGTGCTGATGTTCACGGTCGTCGCCTCCTACCGGCAGAACGTGCACGCCTACCCCAGCGGCGGCGGCGACTACGAGGTGGCCACGACCAACCTCGGCGCCAAGGCGGGCCTTACGGTGGCCAGCGCACTGCTCGTCGACTACGTCATGACCGTCGCCGTCTCGATCTCCTCCGGCATCGAGAACCTCGGCTCCGCGATCCCGTTCGTCGTCGAGCACAAGGTGCTCTGCGCGGTCGTCGTGATCGTGCTCCTGACCCTGATGAACCTGCGCGGTGTGAAGGAGTCGGGCACGCTGTTCGCCATCCCGACGTACGTCTTCGTCGCCGGCGTCTTCATCATGATCCTCTGGGGTGCGTTCCGCGGACTGGCCCTCGGCGACACCATGCGGGCACCGACGGCGGACTACCACATCAAGGCCGAGCACCAGGGCCTGGCGGGCTTCGCGCTCGTCTTCCTGCTGCTGCGCGCCTTCTCCTCCGGCTGCGCCGCGCTCACCGGTGTCGAGGCGATCTCCAACGGCGTCCCGGCCTTCCGCAAGCCCAAGTCGAAGAACGCGGCGACCACGCTGGCGGCGATGGGCCTGCTGGCCGTGACCATGTTCTGCGGCATCATCGGCCTCGCCATGACGACCAAGGTCCACATGGCCGAGAACCCGGCCACCGACCTCCTGCACAACGGCGACCCGCTCGGCTCCGGATACGTGCAGAACCCGGTGATCTCCCAGGTCGCCGAGGCCGTCTTCGGCAAGGGCAGCTTCCTGTTCGTGGTCCTGGCCGCGGCCACCGCCCTGGTCCTCTTCCTCGCGGCCAACACGGCGTACAACGGCTTCCCGCTCCTCGGCTCGATCCTCGCCCAGGACCGCTACCTGCCCCGCCAGCTGCACACCCGCGGCGACCGCCTCGCCTTCTCCAACGGCATCGTCCTGCTCGCGGGCGCGGCGACCCTGCTGGTCGTCGTCTACGGCGCCGACTCCACCCGGCTGATCCAGCTGTACATCGTCGGTGTGTTCGTCTCCTTCACGCTGAGCCAGATCGGCATGGTGCGGCACTGGAACCGCCACCTGGCCACCGAACGCGACCAGGCCAAGCGGCGCCACATGATCCGCTCGCGCGCCATCAACGCCTTCGGCGCCTTCCTCACCGGCCTGGTGCTGGTCGTCGTCCTGCTCACCAAGTTCACGCACGGAGCCTGGGTCGCCCTGCTCGGCATGTGCATCTTCTTCGCGACGATGACGGCGATCCGCAAGCACTACGACCGGGTCGCCGAGGAGATCGCCGCGCCCGAGGAACCGGCCGACGATCTCGTGCGCCCCTCCCGGATCCACTCCGTGGTCCTCATCTCCAAGATCCACCGGCCCACCCTGCGCGCCCTGGCCTACGCCAAGCTGATGCGCTCGGACAGCCTGGAGGCGCTCACCGTCAACGTCGACCCGGCCGAGACGAAGGTGCTGCGCGAGGAGTGGGAACGGCGCGGCATCGACGTACCGCTGAAGGTGCTGGACTCGCCGTACCGCGAGGTGACACGCCCGGTCATCGAGTACGTCAAGAGCCTGCGCAAGGAGTCCCCGCGCGACGCGGTCTCGGTGATCATCCCCGAGTACGTCGTCGGCCACTGGTACGAGCACCTGCTGCACAACCAGAGCGCGCTGCGCCTGAAGGGCCGGCTGCTGTTCACGCCGGGCGTCATGGTCACCTCGGTGCCCTACCAGCTCGCCTCCTCCGAGGCGGCGAAGCTGCGGGCCCGCAGGCGCCAGGAGTGGAGCGCGCCCGGCGCGGTGCGGCGCGGCCCCGCCCAGGTGCGCAAGGAGCCGAAGGAGCCGTCGGCGCCCAAGGGCTGAGCCCCGGAGTCGTGGTGAGCCGTGGTCTGAGCAGTGGCCTCGTGGTGAACGGCCGGACGACACCCACGTAGACTGGTGGGCTGTTGTCCGGCCGTTTCCCCGTTCTCGATCTGGAGCCACCCCACCATGCACGCAGAACCGAAGAACTCGCAGGTGGGGCCGGAGACGGACTCGCTGGTGGGCCAGGAGTACGAGGTGGAGATCGGCCCGGTGGCCCACGGCGGCCACTGCATCGCCCGCACCGCCGAGGGCCAGGTCCTCTTCGTCCGGCACGCGCTGCCCGGCGAGCGCGTCGTGGCCCGGGTGACCGAGGGCGAGCAGGGTGCCCGCTTCCTGCGGGCGGACGCCGTACGGATCCTTGAGGCGTCCAAGGACCGCGTCGAGGCCCCCTGCCCCTACGCCGGCCCGGGCCGCTGCGGCGGCTGCGACTGGCAGCACGCCAAGCCGGGTGCCCAGCGCCGCCTGAAGGGCGAGGTGATCGCCGAGCAGCTGAAGCGCCTCGCGGGTCTCACCCCGGAGGAGGCCGGCTGGGACGGCACCGTCATGCCCGCCGAGGGCGACAAGCTGCCCGCGGGCGAGGTCCCGCAGTGGCGCACCCGCGTCCAGTACGCCGTCGACGCCGAGGGCCACGCGGGTCTGCGCCGGCACCGCTCGCACGAGGTCGAGCGCATCGACCACTGCATGATCGCGGCCGAGGGCGTCAGCGAGCTGGGCATCGAACAGCGCGACTGGACCGGCATGGAGACGGTCGAGGCGATCGCGGCGACGGGCTCCCAGGACCGCCAGGTCGTCCTCACCCCCCGCCCGGGCGCCCGCCTCCCGCTGGTCGAACTGGACAAGCCGGTCTCCGTCCTCCGCGTCGACGAGAAGACGGGCGGCGTCCACCGCGTCCACGGCCGCCCCTTCGTCCGCGAACGCGCCGACGGCCGCACCCACCGCGTCGGAGCCGGCGGCTTCTGGCAGGTCCACCCCAAGGCGGCCGACACCCTGGTCACCGCCGTCATGCAGGGCCTGCTCCCGCGCAAGGGCGACATGGCCCTCGACCTGTACTGCGGCGTCGGCCTCTTCGCCGGTGCCCTGGCCGACCGCATCGGTGACAAGGGCGCCGTCCTCGGCATCGAGTCCGGCAAGCGCGCCGTCGAGGACGCCCGCCACAACCTCGCGGACTTCCCCCGCGTCCGCATCGAACAGGGCAAGGTCGACTCCGTCCTCCCGCGCACCGGCATCACCGACGTCGACCTCATCGTCCTGGACCCGCCCCGAGCAGGCGCCGGCCGCAACACGGTCACCCACCTCGCTTCCCTCGGCGCCCGCCGCATCGCCTACGTGGCCTGCGACCCGGCCGCGCTGGCGCGGGATCTGGGGTACTTCCGGGAGGGCGGGTATCGGGTGCGGACGTTGCGGGCGTTCGATCTGTTTCCGATGACGTCGCATGTGGAGTGTGTGGCTATCCTTGAGCCTGCCGTGAAGGGCGCTTGACCTGCGGCTTTGTTTCGCAGGCGGTTCGACCGACCTGTTTCTCTCCATGCAGCGGGTCGAATGGACGGATCGATCCTTGAAGGTTGCCTGACCTGCGACTTCTTGAGGCAGACGGTCGCTTCGGCGGCGCTTTCAGAGGTTCCGTCGAGGAATCTTGACGCTCGGCTGACGCTCGCTTCGGGGCTCTGGGCGTTACTGGGGCCGTCGCGAGATGATCTCGGTATCTCGCACCACACCGGGCAGCTCAGTTCTCGGAGTTCGAAAGTCGGTAACCGGGTGGGGGCCACCCGCACGGTACCGAGGCACACGACACGGTCGTCCTGGTCGTCGCCGAACTCGCCGCGAACGCCGTCCTCCACGGCCGCGTCCCGGACGGTGCTTAGCCCGCCCCTTTCCCACGACGAGAGTCGCGAGGCGAGCTCGGGGAAGGCGTCCTCCCATACGGCGCGCACGGTGCGGCCAACGAGGGTGCGCAGCACTGGCCACAGATGGAGGAGCAGGTCCTGGTTGAGATAGCGGGGCAGGTCGTCGTGCAGGCCCTCGTGCAAGACGGTGCGGTACAGGCCCATACGCTGGCGCGGCTTGCCCAGGTCGTACGAGGTCATCCCGGACCAGGCCAGGTGCAGCGGCAGATCCACGACACCGTGTGTCGGCCCGCGCAGCTCGTCCAGCGACTCCGGCAGACGGCGACGGAACTTCTCCCGGTACAGCGCGAGGTCCTCGGCGTCCGCTCCCGAGACGTCCCTTGGGGTGGGCGCGGGGTGCTGTGGGCTGGAGGGCATGACTCCATTATGGCGGCCGGAGACGTTGCGAGTGTCATGATGAGCGAGCTGGCGTCCGGAGCGAGCGGGGGTGGATCTCCTGGTGAGCTGGTTGCCGCAGTCTGCTATTCCGTGAGCGGTGCTGACTCCTGCCAGTCCGCCGGGCGCTGGTCCCATCCTCGGGGGTCGTCCGTCCAGCGGGTTAATGCTTATGGCGGCAAGCATCTGTAGGACTTTCGAGAGGCGGGGCAGAGGGGCCGCTCGCCTTCTTTGATTCGCACACTGTGCATCGCTGCGATGACGGTATGAAGGAAGGATTCCAGCACCCCGGTAGTAAATCGGGAATGGCATCCCGAGAGCGCCTTCCCGCCTGAGGGGGCGGTCAAGGGGGCTCTGGAGGTCTCTTCCCGACCAACATCCGCCCCTCTTTTCCCAGCGGTCACGGAACGCGCCGTCCGTGCCCCTCGCGCGCCCCCCGTGCGCACTGAGCCGGTCCTTTCGCCTCCAACAAGCTGTGTCTGCGGTGATCCACCGTCCGCGTCCACAGCTTGGAGGGGACAAGGTGCCGGAGGAGTGGATACGGACTCTCGTGTCGGACTTTGGGTCCGAGTGCAGGGAGCGTCTGCGGGTCAGCGACACGGAGGCGTCCATCAGCTTGCCGGTGGCGAAGCTGGTGGAGACATTCGGGGCGCGCTGGAAGCTGCGTCCTCGCCTTCATCCTGAGTATTCCTTGCCCGAGGCCCGGGTGCGTCCGGATTACGCGGTGGAGACATCGGGGCGCATCACCGGGTTCCTCGAGCTGAAGGCCCCGGGGCACGACGTCACGCCTGACGGCTTCACGAAGCGGGACCGGGAGCAGTGGGAGCTGATGCGCCGACTGCCGAATGTGCTGTATAGCAACGGTCACACCTGGTGCTTGTACCGAGGCGGGTCGCGGCCTCTGCGCACGGTTCGGCTCGAAGGTGATCTGTACCGGTCCGGCAGCCGGTTGCGTATCAGTGCAGCCGATGGAGCGGCGTTTCGGGATCTGTTGCGGGAATTTCTCGGTTGGCAGCCCCGACGCATCACGACTGTTGGCCAGTTGGTGTCGTCTATCGCTCCGCTGTGTCAGTACTTGCGTGAGGAGGTGCTGGAGCAGCTCGCCCTCGAACGCAGAACGGCAGACGGTACTCGCAGCCGACGACTTGTCCCCAAGCCGTTCACCGCCTTGGCACACCACTGGAGCAAGGTGCTCTTCCCCTCAACCGATGGGCAAGACCCCGATCACCTCTTCGCCGACCGTTACACCCAGACGATCGCCTTCGCCCTGCTGCTGGCCCGTATCGAGAACGTACCGCTCGCCGACCGCAACTTCGTTGATGTTGCACATGAGTTGAAGGCAGAGAACACGGTCATGGGTCGAGCCCTGCAGTTGCTGACGGAGACGGTGGACGCCGAGTTCGCCCGCCGAATCGACACGCTCGTGCAGGTCATCGACGCTGTCGACTGGGAGGCGATCCGAGCACGGACGCCCGACGCCCACGTTCATCTCTACGAGGATTTCCTCCAGGAGTACGACCGCGATCTGCGTAAACGCTCCGGCACGTACTACACCCCGCCCCGGCTGGTGAAGGAGATGGTTCGCTTCACCGACGCAGTCCTGCGTACCCGCCTGGGCTGTGTGGAGGGCTTCGCCGACGAGCAGGTGACGATCGTCGACCCCGCCATGGGCACCGGCACATTCCTCAGCGAGATTATCGACAGGGTCGCCGAAGAACGCTCCCGCCGCGGGGAGGGTTTCCGCGGCGAAGCGGTGGAACAGCTGGCGGGCCGGCTGATCGGCTTCGAGCGTCAGATGGCCGCCTACGCGGTCGCGCAGATGAGGATCACCCAGACCCTCCGTAAGCAAGTCACCGACACTCAACTCGGCGATCTGCGGCTCCATCTCGCCGACACCCTCGCAGACCCCTACGAGAGGGCCACGCTCTTCACGTTCCTGCCCGATGGCGATCCTCTGGTCGAGAACACCCGCAAGGCGGACTGGATCAAGCGCGAGCAGAAGGTCACTGTCATGATCAGTAACCCCCCGGACCGGGAGAGAGCCGAGGGGGAGGGCGGATGGGTGGAGAAAGGGCGCGAGGGGGATGACAAAGCACCCCTGCTCGATGCCTTCCGCCTCGGTGGCAGAAACGGAGTACACGAGAACAAGCTGAAGAACCTGTACGTCTACTTCTGGCGCTGGGCCACCTTCAAGGTCTTCGAACAGCACCGTTCCGAGTCGGACCGCGGAATCGTCGCCTTCATCAGTACCGCGGGCTTCCTCAGCGGGCCCGGTTTCCGAGGGATGAGGAAGTACCTGCGTGAGACTTGTTCCGAGGGCTGGATCATCGACCTCAGCCCCGAGGGTATCCAGCCACCTTTACGGACACGCCTCTTCGAGGGCGTTCAGCAGCAACTGACGATCGCCGTGTTCGTCCGCAGCAGAGCCGACACCGAACCTGCCCATATCAGGTACGTCGCCCTGGACGGCAGCACTCGTGAGGAGAAGTACGCACAGCTCGAGGCTCTCGGGCCGGACAGTGACCAGTGGCGCCCGGTGCGTCAGGATGCCCATGCTCCGTTCACCCCTGCGGCCATCGGAGCATGGGATACGTATCCCGCCTTGGATGATCTGCTGCCATGGACAGTGCCCGGCATTTTGCCCAAGCGGACGTGGGTCTACTCCGCGGACCCCGATACGCTGCGCTCCCGGTGGCGGAGGTTGACCGCCGAGACGGACCTGGCCGAGAAGCGTGCCTTGTTCAGGGAGACCAAAGGCGGCCGTATCATCGACCGGCCGGTCAAGCCGCTCCCGGGATCGGCACAGCGAAGGCGGTCGATGCTGGAGGCGGGTCCCGAGTGTCCGGAGCCGGTGCCCGTGGCCTTCCGCCCTTTCGATCGGCAGTGGATCATCCCGGACAACAGAGTCCTTGACAGGTGCTCGCCGGAGCTGTGGGAGAACCGGGCCGAGGGCCAGATACACATCGTGGAGCTGCACTCAGAACGGTTCGGTGACGGCCCCGCCACGCTGTTCACCGCGCTGATGCCGGACATGCATCACTTCGCCGGCTGGGGTGGTGGCAGGGTGATCCCCTTCCAGCAGAAGGACGGCATTCCCAATGTGACCCCCGGCCTTCTCCAGCACCTTCGTAACTCCTTCGGCGGTCTGGCTGTCTCCGCCGAGGACTTGCTCGCGTACATCGCCGCGATCACGGCCCACCCTGGTTTCCGGTCCCGCTTCGATGACGAACTCACCACCGTCGGCGTCCGCGTACCGCTCACGGGTGACGCCACGCTGTGGTCGGAGGCGCTGCACATCGGGCGGAAGGTGATCTGGGCCTCCACCTTCGGAGAGAGACTCGTGGACCCGGTGGCGGGGAGGCCCGGCGGACCCCAGGAGGTCTGGACGACCGCACAGCCGGCGATCAGGTACCGGAGACAGGTCGGCAGGGACGAACTACCCGAGAGTTTCGTCTACGACTCCGACCGTCTGGAACTCCACTTCGGCCAAGGAGTTTTCGGTGCGGTAACTCAGCAAATGCGGGATTACCAGGTCAGCGGACAGAACGTTCTCGACGGCTGGTTGAAACGTAGGACGGGACCGCCGTCTCGCAGAGCCGTCAGCCAGCTGGACCACATCCGGCCCGAGCGGTGGCTACCTGCCTGGAGTAAGGAACTCCAGTACGTGTTGTCCGTTCTGTGGCATCTGGTCGAGCTGCAGTCGGCTCAGAATGAGCTGCTCGACCGTGTTCTCATGTCACCGCTGGTCAGCGTCGCCGAGTTGCAGCGTCGGAACGTCCTGCCCGTCCCGGACAACGCCCGGCGTTCTGCTCCCGCACCACTGCAGACCGACCCCATCCCCGGGACCGAGGGGATCGAGGGGCGTGAGCCCCACGCCGTAAGGCCACTCACCGTAGAGAAGAGCTCTCCGGCCGACGCTCCCACGCTGCCACGGAGGAGTAGGAACACCGGCGCCGCGCAGTCGTCCCGGAGAAAGCGACAAGATCCGTAGAGCTCTTGATGAAGGTGACGCGCCTGCCGTATCGAGGGCGGGTGCGTCCGGCCAGTCGTGACGCTCATTTGACGCCGGTTCCGACGGAGCGTCGGTCGACTGGCCCGCTGGTCCGCGTCTGACGCGCGCCGTCCTTCCCTGGGCAGAGGGGGCCAGCCTGCCGGTCGCAGGGCGATGGCCCGCCTCTGGCTGGCGCTGAGCGCCACCGCGTTGCCCCTGGGGCCTCGATCCCGCTCACCGAGCGAGCCCACCGCGACCGTGCCCCTGGCTTTGACCGGCTGCGGTCTGGGCTTACCGGCACCATGGTCGGGTGCTCGGCGCGCTGGTAGTGCGCTTTGCCGGTTCCGCGCCGGGCAGTTCGTCGTCCAGCGCGGGGATCGCCGCGGACTCCTGGGGTGTGCATCGTCCTGACTCGCTCCTGGGGCAGGCCGGGCCACCGCTGGTCGGCACAGTGACGGCCGGCCTCCCCTTCGTACCGTTCACGGCGCTCGTGTTGCTGCGCGCCACTCGTTCCGACGCACCGCTGCTCAGGCCAGGAGCAGGCGCAGCCAGTCGGTCGAGGTCAGCCAACAGGACACGGCCTGATGGCATCGCTGAGAAGCCTTCGCCCGCTGTCCCGCGTCGGTCAGCCGACGACGGCGTACTGCCTTCTCGAGTACTCGACGAGACCGCGGGTCACCGGATCAGCACGTCGAGGACCTCGGCGCGCCACTGACGGGCGGCGGGCAGGACCGCGGTCAGCATCATCGACATGTGCACATGGCCCCGGCCGAGGGTGTGGGACACCTCGACTCCGGCCTCGCTCAGACGTTCGGCGTACGCCAGCCCCTCGTCTCTGAGGATGTCGTACTCCGCGGTCATGACATGCGTTCTGGGGAGGCCGGAGAAGTCGGTCGCCCGCAGGGGCGAGACCAGTGGATGGGAACGCTGCTCGAGCGAGGGGACGTAGGCCGACTTGGCCAGGGACATCGTGGTCGAGGACAGTGCGAAGCCCTCTGCGAACAGCCGGTGGGATTCGAAGTCCCCCGCAAGGTCGGTCGCGGGGACCTCCAGGATCTGAAGGCGGATGCGGGGGCCGCCCTCGTCCCGGGCCTTGGCGGAGAGCGCGGCCGCGAGATTGGCGCCGGCGGAGACTCCTCCGACGCTGATGCCGTCAGCGCGGCCACCGATGTCCGCCGCGTGCTCGGCGGCCCACATCAGGGCGGCGTAGCAGTCTTCGAGACCCGTGGGGAACCGGTTCTCAGGAGCTTTGCGGTAGTTGACCGCGACGACGACCTGACCGGCTCCGGCGGCGCGCTCGCGGCAGCAGACGTCCGTGGAGCGCTCGAAGACCGATCCCGAGATCCAGGCGCCGCCGTGGAGGTAGAGGTGGATCGGGCGGGGCCCTGGCCCGGCCGGCCGGTACACACGCAAGGCGATCTCGCCGTCGGCCACCGGCAGTCGTACGAGCCGCACTTCGGCGACAGGGGGACCGGGTTCCATGAATCGCGCGGAGAGCTGTTCGAACAGTTGGCGCTTCTCCATGCGGTACCGCTCAGGGTCCTCGATCTCCGTTGCCGGTTCGGGGAGCTGCTTCACGAGAGCGCCGAGCACGGGGTCCAGAGTCACGGCGGTGGCCCACCTCCATAAAATTCGAGGTTGTTCATTTATGAGTGACGCGTACTGTGGCACGGACCTCAGGCAGCGTCAACGGGTGGGGAAGGACGTCATGGCGAAGGGTGCGCCGACGCGGGCGCGAAGTGTGGCGAAACTGCGGGCGGCGGCGCTGGAGGCGTTCGCGGAGCGAGGTTTCCACGGCGCGTCCGTCGAGGAGATCTGCACACGCGCCGGGCTGTCGCGAGGGGCGTTCTACTCGAACTTCGAGGACAAGGAGACGTTGTTCTTCGCCCTGTTCGACGAACATGCCGACCGTGAGGTGGCCCGTCTGGACGCGGCGATCTCCCAGGCGGCCACGGTCGAGGAGGTCCTCGACGGGCTGTCGGGCGCCTGGAGCGGGAGCGGCGACGAGGAGCGCCTGTGGTTTCTGGCGTCCACGGAGTTCACCCTGCACGCCATCCGGCATCCCGAGACCGCTCGGCGGCTCGCCGAGCACGACCGCTGGCTGCGGGCCCGGTTCGCCGAACTCCTGGCGGTGTTCTTCGCCCGCGGCGGGCGGCGTGCGGACCCGGACATCGACATGCTCGCGCGGTTGATCATCGCCCTCCACGAAGGCGCGATGATGCAGGCCCTCATCGAACCCGGCCAACTCCAGCCAGGGGAGCTGCTGCGCAGGTACCTGCCCGCGATCCTGCAAGCGGACGATTGACGCCGGGGCGGGTGGGGACCGTTCGGCCGACGGGGGCGCCCGCATGGCGTGGGCTTCGCAGCGACCTCAGTCCGCCGGGCGGCCGAGCGGCAGCCGCTGAATCTCCCCTCACCCCTCCGTGGCCACCGGCTCGGAGACCGTCTCCAGCAACGCCGGCAGGAAGGTGACGGCCAGCTGCTCGGGGGCCAGGCGGTCGGGTTCGACGAGGCTCTGAGCCAGGGAGCCTTCGTGGACGGCCGCGGTGAGGCGGGCCAGCAGGTCCAGGTCGACCGTGGGTCTGCGGCCGATGCGGTCGAAGAGGAGGGCGAGCACGCGGACGATCTCCTCGCGCAGGCGGCGGTCGTGGTCGGCCAGGGCGCGGGCCGTGTCGGGGTGCCGGATGGCGTGCAAGGTGAACTCGGTGGACAGCAGGTACCAGCGGCGTTCGGTCTCGTCGACGGTGCCCATGTGGGTGAGGACCGTCCGCACGGGGTCTTCGGCCGTGTCGAGTTCGTCGACCGCATGCGTCAGGCGGTCCACCACGCGTTGTGCGTGCAGGTCGAACAGGGCGAAGAACAGGTCTTCCTTGGCGCGGAAGTTGGAGTAGAAGGCCCCGCGGGTCAGGCCCGCCCGCTCGCAGATCACCTCGATCGAGGAGCCGTGGAAACCGCGCTCGGCGAACGTCTCCTGAGCCGCCTGAAGAAGCCGCGCGGTCGTCTGCGGGCGGCGCTTGGTGGGTCCCTTCGGCACGTCGTTCCTTCCCGGCCATTGACACCTCGGCATGACCCGCCTCACGATACAGCATCGTATGCGATACGGGTTCGTATCCCATGCGGGTCCGTATCTCATACGGTCCGTGCCCGTGGCGCTCAACGAGGAGGCCAACGATGGAAACGTCCACCGCACCGCACACCGGCGTGGGTCCCGTGCCGCCCGGATTCCAGGCGATGCTCCCGCCCGAGTTCGACTCGATCGAGGAGGAACGGCTGCACCGCAAGCAGGAACTGGCCGCCGCCTTCCGGCTGTTCGGGAAGCTCGGGTTCTCCGAAGGGGTCGCGGGCCACATCACCGCGCGGGACCCGGAGAACCCCGAGTGGTTCTGGGTCAACCCCTTCGGGATGAGCTTCAGCCGGATCAGGGTCTCCGACCTGGTCCTCGTCGACCATGCCGGCAACGTCGTCGAAGGCCGTCACCCCGTCAACCGCGCCGCGTTCTGCATCCACTCCGAGGTCCACAAGGCCCGCCCCGACGCGGTCGCCGCGGCGCACGCGCACTCCGTGCACGGAAAGGCGTTCTCCGCGCTGCGCCGACGCCTCGACCCGCTCACGCAGGACGCCTGCGCGTTCTTCGAGGACCACGGGCTCTACGAGGACTTCCGCGGCGTCGTCAACGACACGGAGGAGGGCCGGCGGATCGGCGTGGCACTCGGCCCGCACAAGGCCGTCATCCTCGCCAACCACGGTCTGCTGACGGTCGGCCGGACCGTCGCCGAGGCCGCGTGGTGGTTCATCACCATGGAGCGCTCCTGTCAGGCACAGCTGCTGGCGATGGCGGCCGGCACACCGTTCCTCATCGACCGGGAGACCGCGCTCCAGGTACGTGAGCAGATCGGCAGCCCGCTGTCGGGGTGGTTCCAGCTCCGGCCGCTCTGGGACCAGATCACCGAGGAGCAGCCGGACCTCTTCCACTGACCGACGGACAGGGACCGCACCGGCCCCGCGCCGTCGCGGCCGTCTCAGAGAGGACCACCGTGCCCTTCCTCCGTTCCTCTGCCACCGGAGCGCAGCCGGCGATGAGCGCGCCGGTCAGAAGCACCGTCGCCCTGCTGTTCGCGGCATGGTTCATCGACTACGTGGACAGGACCGCGCTCGCGGTGATCCTCCCGACGATCGGTGACGAGTTCAACGTCGATCGCGGGCAGCAGGGTCTGCTCGTCTCCGTGTTCTTCGCCTCCTACGCCGCCTGCCAGATACCCGGCGGCATGCTGGCCGACCGGTTCGGCGCCAAACGCGTCACCTGCTGGGCGCTGCTCGCATGGTCGCTCTTCACCGCGCTCACCGGTCTCGCCTGGTCCTTCACCGCCCTCCTGCTGGTGCGCTTCGCCTTCGGCGCGGCCGAAGGCATCTTCCCTTCCGCCTCCATGAAGGCCCTGGTCGAGCGGACTTCGGTCGGCGAGCGGATGGGAGCGCAGGGGCTGATCATGAGCTCCAACGCCCTCGCCTCCGTCGCCGCGCCCTTGGCTGTTCCGCCGCTCGCGGCGGTGGTCGGCTGGCGCTGGGCCTTCGTCCTGGCCGCAGGGGTGGGCGTGTTCGTCTACGTCGCGGTACGGCTGTGGCTGCCAGCTCCCCGCGAGCATGCCGAGGGCGCCGCGCCCGCCGCGAGCGGCGTCCCGCTGCGGGAGGTACTGCGCATCGGCGTACTGTGGCGCTTCTCCCTGATGCTCTTCGGATACTCCGCCCTCATGTGGGGGCTGAGCACCTGGATCCCGTCCTACCTCAACACGGAACGCGGGCTCTCCCTCACCTCCGCCGGCGTCCTCGTGGCGGTGCCCTCCCTTGCCGCGGCGCTCGGCACCCTGCTGGGCGGGCGGCTTTCCGATCGGTTCGAGGGCCACCACCGCAAGGTGATCCTGCCCGCCATGTCGGTCGCGGCTCCGGCTCTGTGCCTCATGGCGCTCTCGCCCAGCCTCACCGGCGCCATCGCGTGCGGCACCATCGCCGTCCTGGCCGCCTCCCTGTGCTACATGCCCATCCTCGCCGTGCCGCTGCGCAGCCTCGCCCCCGAACTCGTCGGTGTCGGCAGCGCGGTCATCGTTTTCGGAGGGCAGGTCGCCGGCATGGTCGTGCCGCCGGTGCTGGGCGTGATCGCGGACGCGATCTCCTTCGAAGCGGCCTTCGCCGTCCTCGCCATCGGTCCGGTCATCACGGCGGTGCTGGCCCTTTTGACCCCGCAGGACACGGAGTCCTTCACCACCGCCGTCCACCGGCGCACGCCTCCGGCCGACACCCCCGTACCCACCGAGAAGGAGTCCTCGTGACCGCCGCCCTCCTTGACGGCCTGGACCGTCAACTGCCCGACCTGCTCGCTCTGTACCGCGATCTGCACGCCCACCCCGAGCTGTCCCATCAGGAGATCCGTACCGCCCAGATCGTCGCCGCCCGACTGCGGGAGCAGGGCTGGACGGTGACCGAGGGCGTCGGCGGCACGGGTGTCGTCGGGGTCCTCGCCTCCGGGAAGCCGGGAGCGGTCGTGCTGCTGCGGGCCGACATGGACGCGCTGCCGGTGCGGGAGGCGACCGGACTGCCGTACGCCTCGATCCGGACGGTGACGGACGCCGCCGGCCAGGAGGTGCCCGTGATGCACGCCTGCGGGCACGACGTGCACGTCACCTGCCTCCTCGGCGCGACGGCCCTGCTGGCCGCCAACCAGCACGCCTGGCAGGGCACGGTCGTCGCGGTGTTCCAGCCGGCGGAGGAGGTCTGCGGGGCCCCGGCGATGGTCGCGGACCGGTTCGCCGAGCGCTTCCCCCGCCCGGACATCTGCCTGGCCCAGCACGTGGCCCCCGCTCCCGCGGGGCTGGTCGCCACCCGCCCGGGGACGTTCATGTCCGCCTCGGACAGTCTGGCCGTACGCCTGCACGGACGCGGCGGGCACGGATCGACCCCGGCTGCGACCGTCGATCCGGTGGTGATGGCCGCCGCGACCGTGATGCGCCTGCAGACGGTGGTCGCCCGCGAGGTCGCGGCGGACAGGCCGGCCGTCGTCACGGTGGGAACGCTGCACGCCGGAACCCGGGAGAACGTCATTCCCGACACGGCCGACCTCACGATCAACATCCGCAGCACGACGTCCGCGGTGCGCGCACAGGTGCTGGACGGGGTCGAGCGGATCATCCGCGCCGAAGCGGCTGCCTCGGCGGCGCCGAAGGAACCGGAGATCACCGTCATCAACGCCTTCCCGGTGACGGTGAACAGCGCCGAGGCAACCGCGTCCGTCCAGGCCGCGTTCCGGGCCGCCCTCGGCCCGGAACGCGTGATCGACCTGCCGCACCCCCTCACCGGCAGCGAGGACTTCGGCGCCTTCGGAGCGGCGCTCGGCGCGCCGTCGGTGTACTGGACGTTCGGCGGCCTCGACCCGGCCGCGTTCGCCGGGGCCGACATCCTGGCGGACGGCATCCCGCCGGAGATCCCCCACAACCACTCGCCGCTCTTCGCGCCGGTGCCCGACCCGACCATCGAACTGGGCGTGCACTACCTCCTGTTGGCTGCCTCACCGTGGCTGACCTCCTGAAACCGGGGCGGATCCATGTCTGACACCCCACAACGCACCTTCACCGGCGGCCCGTTTTTCACCATGGACCCCGCCGCCCCCGACGCCGAGGCCCTGGCCGTACGTGACGGCACCATCACCGCCGCGGGCGCCGCACGCGACGTACTCGCCCTGCGCGGTCCCGGCACCGATGTGGTGGACCTCCAGGGACGGGCGCCGCTGCCGGGGTTCATCGAGGCACACGGCCCCCCGACCATCATGGGCCTGGCCGTCGCGCCGTCTGCCGTGGACGTCCGCCCCTTCACCGTGCCGACCGGGTGGGAGGTCTACGACGAGATCCGCGCGGCCGTGGCATCGGCACCCGGCCGGCCGGTCGGCGCGTACGGGATCGACCTGCTGCTTCAGCGTGATCTCGCCTCGCCGACCCGCGACCTGCTCGACGGCATCAGTCCCTACGCCCCACTCGTGGTCGTCTCCAACAGCGGTCACGCGGCGTACGGCAACACCCCGGCCCTTCGTGCAGCCGGGATCACGGCGGCCACGTCCGACCCGCCCGGTGGCCGCTTCGTCCGCGACGAGAGCGGCGAGCCCAGCGGCGAGGCACACGAGAGTGCGGCCGTCATCGCGCTGATGAACACCGTCGCAGGCGACCGTCTCGACGAGCACCGCGTTCGGACGGCCCCGCGGTGGTCCTTCGCCCAGCACGCCCGGGTCGGCATCACCACGGTGACCGAAATGGCCGCCGAACCCCGGCTGCTGCCCGATCTGCGCGCCGCCGCCGAACAGCCGGACGCCGAGGTGCGGGTGCGTGCCTACGTCATGGGCACGCCCGAGCCGGCCGCCGATCCCGGCCGGCGGTTCACCGGCTACGCCCCCCGCACGCGAGATGTTCGGTGTCTCCGGTATGAAGCTGCGGGCCGACGGCACGCCCTGGCAGGGCAGCATCGCCACCAGCTTTCCCTTCCGGGCGGGCGACGCCACCGTGCGCATCAGCCTCGATCGCTGCGCCCACGGCGGAATGAACTACAGCACCGACGAACTCGCCTTCCTGGTCGCCGCCTTCACTGCCCAGAACTTTCCCGTGGCCCCCCATGTGCATGGGGACGTCACCTGTGAGGCTGGCCTGCACGCCTACGAGACGGCGGCCGGCGACGATCCCGAGCGGCTGCGCTCGCTCAGACCGCGGCTGGAGCACTGCGGACCGTCACGGCGGGCCAGCACCGCCGCGCCGCCCGGCTCGGCGCGACCGTCAGCCTGTTCATGGACCACGTGCGCTGGTGGGGGGACGTGCTGACGGACGACCTGTTCGGCCCGGACGTCGACGCCCGCTGGATGGCCGCCCGGACGGCCGTGGACGCCGGCCACCGTGTCTCCCTCCACAACGACGGCGTCTGCTCGCCCACCGACCCCCTCTCCGGTGTCGCCACCGCGATCACGCGCCGCTGCCGCCCGAGCGGCCGTGTACACGGGCCCGACGAGCGCCTCACCATCGAGGAGGCCCTGCGCGCCGTCACCGCAGGCCCCGCCTGGCAGCTGCACCTGGAGAACGAGATCGGCATGCTCCGTACCGGAATGCGCGCCGACCTCGTCGTCCTGACCACGGACCCACGCACCGTGCACCCCGACCGCTTCCAGGAGGACGTCGCCGTGACAGCGACGTACCTCGGCGGTCGACCGACCTGGCCCTGACCGCCGGAAGGGAAAGCCCTCGCCATGTCCAGCCATCCAGCACCCCGAGAGCCGTACGCCGCCTATCAGAACGAGATCTACCTCAACGGACTGTCCGGCGTCGTTCCGGAACATCCCATGGAATTCGGTGAACTGGAGGCACGGGCCCGGCACGCCATGCCACCGACTGTGTGGTCGTACGTCGCCGGGGGAGCCGGCGACGAGCACACACAGAACGCCAACCGCGCGGCCTTCGCGCACTGGGGCCTCGCCCCGCGCATGCTCGTCGGCGCGGACCGGCGTGACCTGTCCGTCGGCCTCTTCGGCCTGACGCTGCCCTCGCCGCTGTTCATGGCCCCGGTCGGGGTCTTGGGCATCTGCGCCCACGACGGTCACGGCGACCTGGCGACCGCCCGCGCCGCCGCCAGCACCGGCGTACCCATGATCGCCTCGACCCTCTCGGCCGACCCCTTGGAGGAGGTGGCGGCCGAGTTCGGCGGCACGCCCGGCTTCTTCCAGCTCTACACTCCCACGGACAGGGCACTGGCGGAGAGCCTCGTCCACCGGGCCGAGAAGGCCGGTTTCGCCGGTGTCGTCGTCACGCTCGACACCTGGATCGCGGGCTGGCGCCCCCGTGACCTGGCCAGCTCGAACTTCCCTCAGCTGCGCGGCCACTGCCTGGCCAACTACATCAGCGACCCCGCGTTCCGCGCCCTGCTGCCGAACGGCCGCCTGGACGACCCCAGGGACACGTCCCTCACCTGGGCCCGAATCTTCGGCAACCCGCTCACCTGGGACGACCTGCCCTGGCTGCGCTCGCTCACCACGCTGCCGCTCATCCTCAAAGGCATCTGCCACCCAGACGACGCCCGCCGTGCCAAGGACCTGGGCGTGGACGGCATCTACTGCTCCAACCACGGCGGCCGCCAGGCGAACGGCGGCCTGCCCGCGCTCGACGCACTGCCCGCCGTCGTCGAGGCCGCGGAAGGACTCCCCGTCCTCTTCGACTCCGGGGTGCGCTCCGGTGCGGACATCGTCAAGGCCCTCGCACTCGGCGCCACGGCCGTCGGCGTCGGACGCCCCTACGCCTACGGCCTGGCCCTCGGTGGCACGGACGGGGTGGCCCACGTCCTGCGCGCACTGCTCGCCGAAGCCGACCTGATCATGGCCGTGGACGGCTACCCCACCCTCGCCGAACTCACACCGGCGGCCCTGCGGCGCGTGTGCTGCGGCACAGGGCCGCTGTTCGATCACCTGGGGGCCGGCTGATCCGGTGCGCAGGCATGCACTGGCCCTGGCGGTGACCCGGACGGCCGAGGGGCATGGAGTCCGCGCCGCTTCAGGCGGGGCGTGCACCGGGGCGGCCATGGTCTTGCGGCTGTTGCCGGACCTGGAGACGTCCGGTTGAGGGGCGGTGCCGAGGGCGAACTTCGGGGCCAGGACGGAGTGGTCGCGGTCGGCGGAGATCAGCTTTCCGGTCAGTTCCTCCGACTCGGGTGGTGGGCACCGCGTCCCGGCTGTTCCGCGAGCAGGGCATGCAGGTCAGCGTCGCCGACCTGGTGAAGGCGGCCGGTCTGACCCACGGCGCCTTCTACAAGCAGTTCGCCTCCAGGGAGACGCTCGTCGACGAGGCCGCCGCCCACACCTTCGCCGCACTCGCCCGACGCCACGGGGCCGGGCTCGAGCGGCACGACGGGCAGCGCGTCGCCGACCAGCAGGCGCTGATCGACACCTACCTCTCCGTCGAGCACCGCGACGACCCGGCGGACGGCTGCCGGGTCGCCGCGCTCGCCACCGACATCGCGCGCGAGGGCGGGGGGCGAGGCCCGTCGCGTCCACTCCGAGGGGGCGGCCGCCTTCGCCGATTTCCTGGCCAGTGACGACCAGGAGGGCATCCTCCGACTCCGCACGTTGCTCGGTGCACTGGTCCTGTCCCGGGCCATCACGGGCTCCCCGCTCGAGATAATCGCCGCCGCGCACGCGGCCTTGACTGGAACAGGCCGAGTTGGCGGCATGGCAAGCCAACTCCCCAGCCCCACCCCAACTCCCAAACCATGCGTCCCGGGGGCGATTTGAGCCGCAGCTCGGGGATGCGGTTCACCTCCACCCCACGCGGCGCCCGCCTCGCCCGCCGACTGGCCGCGTCCGGCTGGACACCTGGGGCATTCCGTGCGGCGCAGGTCCGCACGGGGACATCGTGCCGGCGAGTTGACCGCAGGCACCGTACGGCGCGGCCACATGCCCGGCCGCGACTCATGCCGCTGCGCGTGATCGCGCCCGCCTGCACGGCCGGGATCGAGTCACCGACACCCGTACCGAACGCACGCCGCCGGACCCGGAGGGAGGCTGTGCTCCGGGCGGCGAGGACGTCTGCGGCCGAGGCTGCTTCTCGTCGTGGCACTCGCCATCCGTTGGCAAGACGGTGTGGGCGGAGTGGGTCTTCGAGGACTCCCGCGTGATCTCGGTGTCCTCTCATGGAAGACAGGGTGAAGTGGCCTGCTTCTGGATGCTTGATTCCGGGTTCCTCTCAAATGCCTGTGAAAGATGCGCCAATGGCGCTCACCAATCATTCAATCGAAGGTTGGATGAGCGTAGATGCCTCGTTCATCAAGGTCTCGGTGACGTGCACCCAGGAGGCATTGACGGGTTGGCGAAAAGGATGCCAAAGCGCGGTGTCTCATGAGAGACGGTGTCCCTCTATAGGAGACAGCTTTGGGTACGCAGATTCTCACCTCCTCACTCAAGACGCTGGAGGTTCTCGCCGCACTCGCCGACGAGCCACGGGGCGTGTCACGCTCACGCTCAGTGAGCGTGACAGCCGGCCTGGAGCGCAGTGCGGTCAACTGGCGCCGGAGCGGGCTGTCCCGTGCCACTGAACCTTGACCGATTGCCACCGAATTGACCGGCGCGCGTTTCTGCCACTGAAGGTTGACCGACCGGGCCAACGGGCCGGACGCTCGAGTCCCGGGCGCTCACGTGCCCTCACCTCGAGTCCGACTGACGGGATGCATCCCCTGCAGTCGGACTCGGGGACGATGTCTCTCACGGGTTCGCGTCGTTCCCGCGGTTCGCGGGATCGGGGCTGCACATCCATCCATTGATGGCGAAACGACTGTCCGCGTGCTGTTTGCTCGGGCAGCTGACCGGCCGCACCTCGTGCCAGGCATTGGGGAGGAAAAACACGATGCTGTCGTGCTCGGGCTCCCAGTCCCGCCAGGTGCGTTCCTGCCATCTCCCGGCTGTCTCGGTGTGCAGTGGCAGAGCCGCGTCGAACACACGCAGCTCGCCCCCGTCGAAAGGCCGGGGCGTTCGATGCAGGTAGTACACGAATGTGAGCAGACGCCGGGAGGCGAACTCCGCGCTGGTGTCCTGGTGCGGCCGGTAGAAGTCGCCGTCGTTGTGCGCGTTGAGGCTGTAGCTGGGTTCGGTGTACTGGCAGGAGACTCCAAGAGTGTGCTCGACCGCCTCCAGCACCTCGTCGATGGCTGCCATCAGCTCAGGCGCGGCGAAGTCGTGGCGCGAGCGGGACCGGCGAAAGTCGGGGACCACTTCTCCGTCGCGGATCATGGAAGGCTTCAGCGTGTCGTCGGCGGAGGCGATGGCGCGCTCCAGCAAGGAGCCGGCCGTCTGCTCACCCAGGAACTGGGTGATGCGGCAGACCGTCACCGGAAGCCGCCAGACCGCGTCCGTACACACGGGTGACCGCAGATCCATCGCCTGGGATGGTCCCGTCACGGTGTCGTGTCGTTCCAAGGTGTCCTGCCTTGTCATGGTGTCTTGCCTTCTGGATCGCGATGGGTGTTCCGCAGGGACCGACTCCCCAGCCTTCCGAGGGAAGAGATGGCGGCCGCGGGCCGCGCTCGGCGAGGGCGGCGACTGGCCTTCCCCCGGCCGAGCGCTGGAGCATCACAACAGGCCATCTGGCGTCGTCACGCGGCCCCGGATGTGTTCACGCTCGCGGCTTCTCTCAGACGATCCACTTCAGCCGTGAGCTCTTCCACGCGGCGGTGCAGTGCCTGAATGCACACCAGGGCGACGCCGAGGCCGTCGACGACGGGGATGGTGGTGTCGTCCTGGCTGAAGTTGAAGGCGGCGTGCCAGTCCTGGGCCATCGGCCCCAGGTGACGCACGCCTTCGGGCTCCCAGAGGTAGCGCCAGGTGCTGATGGGCAGCGCGGCCGCGGTCTCCAGGACCGCGTAGCCGTTGACCGGGCCGACCGGCGCCACACCGCTGCTCTCCCGCGCCTCGGCTCGAAGCCGTGCCGGGGTACCGCGGTCAGCCGCCCGGGAGCGCCGACGGAAGAGCCACACCGCTACCGGCTCCAGTCGACCGGGACCACGTCCTGCTTGAGCGCACGGTCGCTGCAGACGGCGCATGGGTTGCCCGGGAGACCGGGACCCTGGTCGGTGCCGATCGTGATGGCTCCGTGGGCCCCGGCCGGGGCATGAACGCCGTCGCCGACCATTGCCGCTTCGTAGCCGCCCAGCAGTTCCTGGAGGGTTCCTGGGCCCAGGTTCTCCGGGGCAGCGATCGCAGCGATGCCGTCGTAGTCCGTGTAGGCCGTCCCCAGCGTCCTGCCGCCCATGGTGGCGAACACGATCTTCGCGCCGCGAATGGGCTCCCCGGTCACCGCGTCGGACGCCATCGCGTTGATGTTCTCCAGTTGCATCTGGGTGACATTCAGGCTGGCCTGGCTGGCCGTGAGCCTGGTCGGCTTCAGACTGGGGCAGTCCGCCCCGCTGCACGACGGCGTCGCCGTGGAGGCGGCGGACGCGGGGGCACCACTTCCTACTCCCAGCGCCGCCATAGCCACGGCCATTGCCGAGACAGCCATACGCCCCGAAGACCTCACGTCCCACTCCCATGTGTCAGCGACGGATGCCGTCTCATCCGGACGGCACGCAGACTGTAAGGCCGCCCGCCTGGCGATATTGCATGAAGGTCGGAGATGCCTTCTATCGGGTGAACTGCCGTCCGGGGGCGCTGACTTGGTCAGTCAAGATTCGATGGCACGAACCGGGCAGTGGTCAATCTTCAGTGGCAATCGGTCAAGATTCAGTGGCGTGGGACACTCGTGACCGCTCATTTGACGCTTGTTCTGATGGGGCGTCAGGAAAGTGGCTGGGCACGTCAGGTACTCGGAAGGGGAGCGTGTGTCGGTCACCAGAAGCTGCGTCGTCCTTGCCGCGATCAGCTGCCTGTCCATGAACTGAGGGCACGGTCAGCGTCGGATGGGGGTGACAGGACCGTCCGTGACAAAGCCCTTCACGGCCCCTTCTCGCTCAGAAGGATCACCGACGGAGGGGGGTGGGGGACGTGCGGGGGAGCGGCGGTATGGAAGGCGGAGGCCGTCGGCCGTCGTCAGAGTGTGTGCATGCGCGCCGGGGGGCTGCGGTGCGCAAGCGTGTCCGTGATCAGGCGCTCGTTGAGGTTCGGGGCTGTCTGCGGGACTGGGACGATGGCCGAGAGGCGGCTCGCGAGGCCAAGGCCGTGGCCGAGACGATCATCTCGCCTGAGTGCGACGGTGGGTGCTCGTCGAGCTGCTGCAGAAGGCGCACGACGCTCACCCGGCGTGCAGCGCTGACGGGCGCATCGAGATTCTTTTCGACGAGGACGAGGGAGAGCACGGCACTCTCTGGGCCAACGGCGGCAAACCGTTCGGCGGCAGGGACTTCAAGGAACCTCACTCTCCTGTTCTACGGACGTTCCGTCTCCGCTTCTACGGACGTTCCGTCTCCGCATACTCTGCCTGTCGTGACAGACAACGGGGACAACGTGGGCGGCGGGGGCTGTGAGGTGGGCGTCGAGCCGCTGGAGGACGACGATCCCCGGCTGATCGGGACGATCCCGCTGGTCGGGCGGCTCGGGGCCGGCGGCATGGGACGGGTCTACCTCGGCGTGCACCAGGGGCGGTACGCTGCCGTCAAACAGCTGCGGCCCTCCGTGGTCGCCGAGGACAAGGACTTCCTGCGGCGCTTCGGCCAGGAGCTGGACAACCTCTCGCGGCTGCCCGCCGAGGCGACCGCACCGCTGCTCGACAGCGACCGCACCGCCCGGCCGCCGTGGTTCGCCACCGCGTACGTCCCTGGTATCACCCTGCGCGAGGCCGTCGACGTGAACGGCGGCCCGCTGCCCTCGGACGCGCTGTGGCTGCTGCTGCGGGAAGCGGCCTCGGGGCTCGCGGTCGTACATGGGCAGGACGGCATGGTGCACCGGGACGTCAAGCCGTCGAACGTCATGCTCACTCTCGACGGCCTCACCCTCATCGACTTCGGGGTGGCCCGTGCCGCCGAGCAGAGCCAGCTGACCCGGACCGGCATGGTGGTCGGCACGCCCGCCTACATGGCGCCCGAACAGGCGTCCGGCAGGCGGCAGTTGAGCGCCGCGGTCGATGTGTTCGCGCTGGGCTCGGTGGTCGCGTACGCGGCGAGCGGGCAGCCGCCGTTCGGGGACGAGTCCGGACACGGCGTGCTGTACCGCATCGTGCACGAGGAGCCCGACCTCCAGGCCGTACGGGACCTCGATCCAGACCTCGCCGACGTCGTCGCCGCGTGCCTCGCCAAGGAACCCGAGGCCCGCCCCACCGCCGCCGGACTCCTCGAACTCGCCTCGGCACACGGGCCGTTCGAGCCGCCGCTGTGGCCGGAGGCGATCACCGTACGGCTGTCCGAACGGGCCGCGTTCGCGACGAACGTGCCGGAGGTGACGGCCGCGAGCTCTTCGGCAAACCTCTCCGGCCACAGCACCGGCGTCCGCCGGCCCCGCGTCGTCCAGTGACCTGGCGATGGGACGGCTGTCGATGTCCGCAGTCGCCTGCACGAATGTCTGTAGTCCCCTGCGCGCGGCTCGTTGCTGATCAGACGGCGACTTCCGGCGGTTGTCGGCTCGGTCGCTGCCGCTCTTCACGCTCGCCCAACCGGCCGTAGGGCCGGGACGGGGACAGCTGCTTGTACTTCTCCTAGACGGCGGCCGCCGCGGGACGGTTGGCCGGGTCCACGCGCAGGGTGATCTCAAGACAGGCCGTGGCTGTGGCTGCCCTTCTCGCTCGACGGTCGTGCTGCGGCACATCCGCCAGCACAACCGCGGAGTCAGGTGCGCGCCATACGGTGCGGTAGGGGCGTCCTCCGAATCAGGGCATAAGCGGTGCGTATGGCTGGCGGGACGCGCCGAGTGCCTGTGCCAACAGGGTCAGGTCCGGGCGCAGCGCGGAGTCCGGGTTCCAGACGGCCTCGAAGGAGATCTGCACTTCCCGGCCCTCGTTCAGCAGGGGGCGGTGGGGGACATCCGGGGAGGTGAGCCGGGACCGGGGGATCATCGCCGAGCCGAGCCCGAGACCGGCCCACTCCTCCAGCACGCGGTAGCTGGCAGCCTCACCGGGATAGGTGCGAAGCGGCACTTCGTGGGCGTGGAAGAGCTGGGTGGTGAACGTCGTCAGTCCGCACGCGTCCGGCACGAGGATGAACTGTTCGTCCGCGGCTTCGGCGAGTTCGAGCGAGGCGTCCTCGTCGGCGGTGGGGCCGACGACGACGATGGGCTCGACGTCGATGACCCGGTGCTCGAAGCGCGGCATCGCCGTGACCGCCGGGATGAGGATGATGTCGAGCTGCCCGGCCCGCAGGCCGTCGCGCAGGTCCTGCATGTTCGCCTCGCGCAGCACCAGATCGCGGGCTGTGGGCAGCTCGCGGACGGCGCTGAACGCGCGGGCCACCAGATGCGGGCCGATGAGCGGCGAGACGCCCATGCGGATCTTCTGATCGCCCGGCTCGGTCAGCCGTCTGGCCTCCGCGGCGACGGCGTCGAGCGCGGCCACGGCACGCTCGACGAGGGGGAGGATGCGGGTGCCGAACGGGGTCTGGGTCACACCGCGCGGCGACCGGTCGAAGAGCCTCTCCCCGAGCCGTTCCTCCAGTTTGGCGATCCCGTTGGACAGGGCCGGCTGAGTGACGCCGTAGGCCCGGGCCGCGGCGCTGAAGGAGCGCGTCTCGGCGACCGCCTTCGCGTAGCGGAGCCCCTCGGCGTTCAGTCGTTCCGCCATAGCCATGGCTTATCGCCCCGTTCGTCGTCTGTCACCTACCGCCTCGGCTCACCGGTGCCTACGGCGGGCCGCCTGGTGACCTCCTCATCGCCTCCCCTTATAACACTCACCGCCGTTTCGCCAGGAAGCGCATCGATGTCGGACTCCGTCGTCGCCATGGTCGTGACCGAGCGGGGAGCGGGAGGCGCACGCCGTCCTGTCCTCGGCGACGTACGACTCCGGCGCCGCCCGCGTCTGGCACCGGCAGCGGCAGCGCTTCCGGGGCGGTGGGCTCGGGCCGGTGGGGTTCGGGGCGGTCAGCGCCTGAAATCCATCTCCTCGACACGTGTCTGCACCGTCCGGCCGCTTTCCCACGCGTTGGCGCCCGGTGCCACGTCCGGCATGGGGATGTCCGCCCGGTGCTGCCGCTTGCGGGACGTCGAGATGCCGAGCCTGTCGTCGCGGGCCTGGATCATCTCGTCCGCGGCCTGCCCGTCCTCGGTGAAGCCCATCATCAGCTGCGGGATGCCGTAGGGGAAGTCGTCGCGGTCGTACTGCCAGGTGTGGAACGTCTTCCCGTAGGTCGTGACGAGATCCTCGAAGTAGGCGTGTTCGGCCATGTCGGGGATACCGGGGGCGGTGAGGCTGCCGGACTTGACCTCGTAGTGGTGGCTGTGCCACAGCCGTTTCTCGTCCTCGGGCAGGCTGCGGAACCGCTCCTCGCTGATGATGTACTCGATGCCGATCAGACGGGCGTCGGGCGCGTTGCGGTCGAAGATCACGCACTGGTGCAGGTCGTGCTGGAGATGGATGCAGAAGTGCGTGGCTTCCACCTGCCGGCCCATGTCGTCGGCGTACATGTGGAAGCCGTTGAGATAGGTGCTCATCGCATCGAGCGGGTACTTCCGTTGCACGGCGCCGGCCGCCAGGTCGAGTGCGCGGTGCTTGAGCGGGTGCCCCTTGCCGATCTTGCCGACCGTGGCCGCCTTGCGGCCGAACAGGAGACCGGCCGCGGCCGTCACGCCTGCCGCGACACCGATCCCGACGGACGCGGCCGGCCCCCGGCCGGAACCGCGCGAGCGGTGCGTTCCGTGTGTGAATGCCATGGGCGGCGAGTGCCCTGTGCCCGGGGGGCCGTAACGGATCGCGCAGTGGCGTTCCGGCGTGCGACCGAGGCGGCGGCCGGGCTGCCCTCAGCGCGGGCGGACGAGGACGGCCCAGAAGGCGAGCACCGGCAGGACCAGGGCGCCGGCGACGGCGTTCAGCCCGCCGAAGCCGATCCAGCCCAGCAGCGGCCCGGCCAGGCCGGCGCCCACGGCCGCGACGACGTTCATCGCGGTGTCGGCGGTGCCCTGCACGCCGGGCCGCAGTGCGGCGGGAGTGGCCTCGGTGAGCATGGCCGAGCCTGCCACCAGGCTGAACGACCAGCCCAGCCCCAGGAGGAACAACCCCGCCATCATCATGCCGACGCAGTCGTGGCCCATACCCGACAGCGCCGCGGCCACGAGGAAGACCGCCTGCCCGGCCGCCACGGTCGACAGGTGACCGATCCGGTCGGCCAGCCGGCCGACGACCGGGGAGAACGCGTACATGCCCAGCAGGTGGCCGCTTATGGTGACGCCGACGACGGTGAGACCGGTGCCGTGCCGGGACATGCTGACCGGGGTCATCGTCATGATCGCGCCCATGACCGTGTGGGCCACGACGATGGTCACGAAAGCGAAGGCCGCACGCGGTGTCCGGCGAAGGTGTCGCAGACCCGCGCGCAGCGTCCCGGTCTGCGGCTCCTTCCCCCGCGACGTGACCTCCGTGCCCGCCGCCGGGATGTCCGTACCGCTTTCCCGTCCTTCCTCGGCATCCTGGTGCCGGCGGGACAGAAGGAGCGGATCAGGGCGCATGAGGCCCCACAGCAGGACCGACGCCAGTGCCATGCAGACGGTGGCCAGGACGAACGCCCCGGCCAGCCGGGGGAGGTGAAGGACCGACGCCACGGCGGCGCCGGGGCCGGCCAGGTTGGGCCCGATCACCGAACCGATGGTCGTGGACCACACCACGATGGACAGAGCCTGGGCCCGGCGGTGCGGCGCGGCCAGGTCGGCCGCCGCGTAGCGGCTCTGCTGGCTCGTCGCGCTGCCGACGCCGAACAACAGCATGCCCACGATGAGCAGGGGTATCGACCGGCTCACCGCCGATCCTGCGAGCAGGGCCCCGCCGACGGCGGCCACGAGCCACCCGGCGCTCAGCGAGGTCCGGCGGCCGCACCGCTGTGCGACCAGGGCGAGGGGCACACCGACTGCGGCGGCGCCCGCCGTCGTGGCCGTGCGGGCCAGCCCCGCGTAGGTCTCGCTGCGGGCCACCGATTCCGCCAGCAGCGAGCCGATCGACACCGATACGCCCACCCCGACCCCGCCGACCATCTGTGCCGCGGCCAGGACCCGGACCGTGCGCTTCTGCGCGGCGCGCACCCGGGGCTGGGTCTGCCACGGCTGCGCGGGTACGTCCTGGGGCTGTGTGGACATGTCCTGTGACGCGCTCACGTCCGGGTGCTCCTCGGTAGGTCGGCTGAATGGATTCAGAGGGCGGGGAGCATGGGTGCCGGGCAGCCCCACCGTGCTTCAGGAAGCGGGCCGGGACGGCTTTCCAGAGCGGGGTTCCGCCCGCGGGCCGTTCCGCCCGCGGGCCGTTCCAGCCTCGTGCGGGAAGTGCGAGTGGTGGACAGCGGTCGGCGCACGGCCCGTCAGCTGTGCGAGCGGCCGCAGCGGGGCCCGGGGCACGTCCCGGTGGCTGCGCCCTCTCGCGCGCCTCGCCGCCACGGCTGTGGGGCCGAACCGGGAAAGAACCGGCATCACCTCACGTCGCACCGGTCATGGACGGGCGGACGCACCTTGCACGTCACTCGTAGGGATGCAGGACTAGGTAGCCGTCGATGCGGCGGACCTGGTCGGAGTCAGGGTCGGTGGGCAGGACGTGCCCGAGGTGTCCGGTGCGGACCTCGCCGATCCACTGGTCGTGCTGGTACTCGTGATTGATGAGAGCGGTCAGCAGACGCGTCGCGACGACGGTCATCTGCGTGGGGGCACTGGCCTTCCCGGCCTCGATGCCGCCGATCCGGGCGTGCACCCGCTGGGCGACGGTCTCCCCGAGGGCGGTCAGCCGTCGCACGGTCGGGAGGGCGCCCCGCAACCGCTCCGGCGACGCGGAGTCCATCAGGGCGTCCAGGGCCGGATCGGGGCTGGGCTCCGGCCGCGGTGGGATCACGGATCACGAAGTGGGCGACGTGGGCCTGGTGACCGAGGTGCCGGCCGATGGCGCTGAAGTCCTCACACGGACGCCAGACCACCTCGTCCGGGGTCAGGTCCCGCCACGGCTCGTCGGTGTGGCCGCGGGCACGGTCGTACTCGCGCAGCAGTGCGTGCAGTTCGTGCATGGATCCTCCTCGAGACGTACGGGGCGGGGCGAGGTCAAGGGGGCAGGGACCAAGCCGCCGTGTCGGAGCGCTGCTGGCGGCCGGCCTCTACGCCTCGGGCGACGTGGCTGCCGGCGGCGCACCGCCGCCAATGTAGGGAGCCGATCCGCGACCCGGTAGGAGACGAAGCCGAATGCCCCCATAACTGCCCTGTATGGCTCATGCTGCTGCTGCTGCGCGCCGGCCGGCTCCAGGATTGCGCGGGGGCGGTGGTGAGCAGCCGGGCGAGGCGGGCGCCGCGACGGGTGGAGGACAGCAGCTGGGAGAACGTTTGTGCGGCGCGGGGGAGTTGGAGCGCGCTGGGCTTCATGGGGCCACGACGGCGGGCGAGCGGGGTGGATCCAGATGCGCGATCCGTACGCTGAGTACGGGCACAGTCGGTGGACGGTGCGACGATCCTTCCGTCACGCCGTGTGCCGTTGGGCGCGGGAGTGCAGCACGGTATGGATGCACCTGGAGGTGGCCGCGGATGGCACACGGCGGCGCGAGCGAGAACGAGGACCTGGCGGTCTGCGAGGCGGAGCGGGAACCCGACCCCTTCACGGGCGGAAACTGAAGCAAGACCGAGGCGTACCGGTGGTTCCCCTCGGCGGGGTCCGCGGTGCGCCTGGGCCACGTGGCTGTCGCTTCTCCCGCGTCGTCAAGCGGCCCGGGTGCGCGGGGCGCCGCGGAAGACCTGGGTGGTGTGCCAGGAGCGGTGGGCGTCCGCGACGGGGCGGGTTCCGGGTTGCGGTCCGGTCAGCGGACGGCCGGCGAGGGCGGTGACGTGGTCGCGGGCGGCCGGGCTGCGGCCCACGAAGTGCCGTGAGACCAGGACGCGGTGGCCGTCCCCTATGCCGAGGACGCCCTTGTCGAACAGCTTGTGGTGCAAGGAGCACAGGCACAGCCCGTTGTCGACGTCGTCCGGGCCCTCGAACGCCCACCATCGCACGTGGGCGGCCTCCAGGCCGACGGGAGCGGAGTCGATCATGCCGTCGTAGCCGCAGAAGGCGCACCGGTACTCGTAGGCGATCAGCACCATCTCCCGCATGCGGCGGTCCCGTTGCCGCCTGGCCGGAATCGCCGTTCCGGGTGACGGCGCTGCCTGGAGGTACGGTTCCGGGTCCAGGCCCACCGCGTCGCACAGGTCCTGGTGCAGGGACGGGGGGAAGTGCTGGTCCAGCAGCGTGCGCGCCATGCGGGCCAGCAGCGACGGTTCGTGCCGGAGCGCCGTCCGCAGGTCCGGGGCCAGTCGCCCGGTGGCGCCGCTCGCCCGCAGTTCCCGTACTCCCGTGCCCGGGCTGCCGGTTCCGCGATCGGTGCGGACCTCCCAGACCCCGTCGTTGACCAGGTGGTGGAAGGGGTAGGCGGGTGTGGTCGGGCGCGCGGGACCGTACTCGGCCAGCAGCCGCTTCAGGTCGGCCTCCACCGCGCTGTACGGCAAGGTGTCGTCGGCGTCCGCCTGGAAACGGCCCAGTGCGTACAGCAGCAGCAAGGGTTTGTGCGGGGCCCGCACCCCGTCCCGGCTCCACTGCTTCAGCTTCGCGGCGCGCTCCAGCCAGTCCATGGGCGGTGATCCTAGTGTCGCGGTGATCCGGCTGGCGCCGGGCCGGCAGCGGTGTCGAGGTGGAAGCGGAGGGTGTGTGCGTCCCCGACGGCGTGAACGTCCTCGGGGCGTGTCGGTCCGGGGACGTTGACGCGCCGGTTCTGCTCAATCCCTTGACCTGCCACGGTCCTTGAGTATGGTCTAGACCAAGTTTCGTAGGTCTAGACCTACATCGGCATGGCCTCCCATGCGTCGGTTCCGACACACCGAGGGAAGTGATGTGGCATGGACACGAAAAGACGGGTGGCTGTCGCGATCGGGGCGCTGGTCGCCCCGGTGCTCGCCGTCAGCCTTCCGGCGGCTTCGGCCAGCGCGCACGGCTGGGTCACCCTGCCCACCAGCCGGCAGGAGCAGTGCGCCGAAGGCGTCGTCGCCTGCGGTCAGATCAAGTACGAGCCGCAGAGCGTCGAGGGGCCCAAGGGCCTGCAGAGCTGTAGCGGCGGGCACGCGGAGTACGCCGAGCTGGACGACGACAGCAAGGGCTGGAAGGTCACCCCGGTCGGCTCCACGGCGACGTTCACCTGGCACAACACGGCGCGGCACTCCACCGCCAACTGGCAGTACTTCATCGGCGGACAGAAGATCGCCGAGTTCGACGGCCACAGCCAGCAGCCCCCCGCCGACGTCAGCCAGCAGGTGAACTTCGGCGGCTTCACCGGCCGGCAGAAGGTGCTCGCCGTCTGGAACATCGCGGACACCGGCAACGCGTTCTACTCCTGCGTCGACGTCAACATCGGCGGCACCGGCGGCGGTGACGGCGGCGGGAACGGTGGGGGCAACGGCGGTGGGGACACCTGCACCGCGCCGGTCTGGGACCCCGCGCGCGTCTACAACGGCGGCGACACCGTCTCCTACGGCGGCCACACCTGGCGTGCCAAGTGGTGGGTGTCCGGCGACAAGCCCGGCACCACCGGCCAGTGGGGCGTCTGGGAGGACCTGGGGGCCTGCCCGGCCGCGTGATCCCCGGTTCCTCGCGCGAGTGCGAGTACAACGGTGGGGCGGAGCGCAGTGCGCCGCCCCACCGGCGACCCGGCCTGCGAAGTCGCCGGTCAGTCCCGTGAGTTGCCGAACAGCAGCCGGTAGAGGACGAGCAGCACCAGCGAACCGCCGATCGCCGCGCCCCACGTGTAGGGGTCGAAGAAGTGCTTCTCCACGGTGCGGTCGAAGAAGCGGGCGGAGAGCCAGCCGCCCACGAAGGCGCCCGCGATGCCGATGAGGGTCGTACCGACCAGGCCGCCCGGGTCGCGGCCGGGCAGCAGGATCTTGGCGATCGCTCCGGCGAGCAGGCCGAGGATGATCCAGCTGATGACGCCCACTATGTCGTCCTCCAGACGAGTCGAGGTGTGCTGCGTGTTCGTGTTGTCGGATTGCGTGGTTGCGCAATCCTAGGGGGGCATCGGACCAGGGGCCACCTGACCTCCATCTGACCTCCATCCGGCCTTGCCACACTCTGCCTCCGTCTGGCCTTGCCCGTCCGTACCTCCGTCCGGCCCCGCCCATCCCTCTCATTCGTGAAATTGCGCAAGCCGGGAACTCCGTCGAGGTGTCCTCGCGTTGATCATGACGACGACGGCGGGAAGCGGAAGCGGCTGCGGAGGACGTGGATGAGTGTGCCCCTGACCAAGGGCGGCAACGTGTCACTGAGCGGGCAGGCCCCGGGCCTGGACGCGGTGACCGTCGGGCTGGGCTGGCAGGTGCGGACCGGCTACGAGCCGGACGCGAGCGCCCTGCTCTGTGACGTGTCGGGGAAGGTGCCGTCCGACGAGCACTTCGTCTTCTTCAACAACCCGGCCAGTCCGGACGGTTCGGTCCGCCACCTCGGCGGCGGCCCCGTCGACGGCGACGACCAGCGGATCGAGGCCGACCTGGACCGGGTCCCCGACCGCATCACGAAGATCGTCTTCGCGGTGTCGCTCTACGAGGGCGCGGCGCGCGGCCAGAGCTTCGGGCAGGTGCCCCGGGCGCACATCTGCGTCCTCGACCGGGAATCGGGCGCCGAACTGGCCCGCTACGACCTCGCGGCCGGCGGCCTGTCCGGCGAGACCGCGCTCGTCTTCGGCGAGCTGTACCGGCACGGTGCGGGGTGGAAGTTCCGCGCGGTGGGCCAGGGCTACGCCTCCGGGCTCGCCGGCATCGCCACCGACTACGGGGTGGACGTCCTGCGCGGGACGGCGCCGAGCACCGCTCCGTCCCCGGTCAAGCCCCCGCAGCCCGCGGTGCCGTCGCTGTCCGCCCCTCCCGCGCCGGCGCCCCCCGTGTCGGCACCGCCTCCCGCGGCGTCGGCCCCGCCTTCCCCCTTCTCCCCGCCGGCTCCTCCACCGCCTCCTGCGCCCCAGCCGCCCCAGTCACCGCCATCACCTCCAGGGAGTTCCGCCATGACGTGCTTCTTCGATGCCCAGCACGGGCCCGGTACGACCACCGTGACCTGGTCGCCGCAGTGGGGTGCGGCCAGGCCGGTGCAGGCGTGCGGCGGCTGCGCACAGCGCGTGCAGACCACGGCACCGCCCTTCTACACCCCGCCGCAGCCCCAGCAGGGTTACCCGCAGGCGGTGCCCCAGGCCGGATACCCGCAGCCGGGGTACCCCCAGCAGGGATATCCGCAGCAAGGGCACGCTCCCGAGTACGGGTACCCCCGGCAGGGCGCCCCGGAGCAGGGCGGCGGACGCCGCTTCGGGACCGGGGCGCTCATCGGTGCCGGTGCGGCCGGCCTCGTGGGAGGCGCCCTGCTGAACGAGGCGTTCGACGACGACGAACCGGACGTGGTGGTGAACAACTACTACGAGGACTGACAGCCGGTTGCCGCGGGAGCGACCGCGCGGCGCCGCAGGCCCGGGCACCTACACTGGTGGGCGCACACGTGCCCGGCCGGGCAGAGGGCGGACGGGAGAGGCGGGAGAGGGCTGTGACGGGGAGAGCCGGTGGCTTCGACGACCCGCCCGCCGAGGTGCTGGCCTCCGCGGCCGCCGCGTTCGGACTGCTCGCGTCCTCCGCCCGGCTGCACCTGATGTGGGCGCTGTCCCAGGGCGAGAGCGACGTGACGCACCTCGCCGACCGCGTGGGCGGCGCGCTGCCCGCCGTCAGCCAGCACCTGGCCAAGCTGAAGCTCGCCGGACTCGTGCGCTCCCGCCGCGAGGGCCGGCGGCAGGTGTACTACGTCGACGACCCCGACGTCGTCACCGTGGTCCGGGTGATGGTGGGGCAGCTGACCGCGCGTTCCCAGCACGCCCCGGCGGCGGTGCGCGCGCTGCGCGGGAACGGTGCCTGAGAGCACCGCGCGGTCGGGGCGGCAGCCCGCCGGGACTCCTGAACCGCCGGCCCTGGCGGCGGCCCCCGAGGGGCCGGAGCCGGGGCTCCCCGCGCCGACGGTCCTCGAAGTGCTGCGCCGGCTGGACGGCGGCCCGCGCGGTCTGACCGAGACCGAGGCCGGACAACGGCTGGCGCGGCTGGGCGAGAACACCGTTCCGGCCCGGCGCGATCCCTCCTGGCCGCGGCTGTTCGTCCGCAGCCTGCGGGATCCGTTCACGGCGGTGCTCGGGTGCCTCGGGCTGGTGTCCGCGGCCGTGTCCGCCTGGGGCACCGCCTCGGTGATCCTCCTGCTCGTCGTGGTGAGCTGCGTCCTGCGGGCCTGCGGGGAGCACCGGGCCGACCGGTCCGCCGCCGCGCTGCGGGATCTGGTCGCCACGACCGCCACGGTGCTCCGGCGGGACGACGAGGACGCACCGCCGGTGCCCCGCGAGGTGCCCGTCGCCGACCTGGTGCCCGGTGACGTCGTCCGGCTCGGCCCGGGCGACCTCGTACCGGCGGACGTACGCCTGCTGCGGGCGAGCGGCCTGACCGTGCACCAGGCCGCGCTGACCGGCGAGTCCGCGCCCGTCGCGAAGAGCGCCGGCGACCTGCCGCGCGCCGCCGGCCAAGGAGTCTTCGACCAGCCGCAGCTCTGCTTCCTGGGCAGCAGCGTAGCCTCCGGGAGCGCCGCCGCCGTGGTCACCGAGACCGGCGCGCGCGTCCGGTTCGCCGCCGCGCACGACCCGGCGGCGAACCGGCCCCGGACGAGCGCCTTCGACCGGTCGGTGCACGGCATCTCCTGGCTCCTCATCCGGTTCATGCTGCTCACCCCGCCGCTGGTGCTGACGGCCAACGCGGCGCTGCGCGGGCGCGGCCTGGAGACGCTGCCGTTCGCGGTGGCGGTGGCGGTCGGGCTGAGCCCGGAGATGCTGCCGGTCCTGGTCACCCTGTGCCTGGCCAGGGGCGCCTCGCTGCTGGCCCGCGCCCACGGTGTGATCGTCAAGCGGCTGCCCGCCCTGCACGACCTGGGCGCGGTCGACGTGCTGTGCCTGGACAAGACCGGCACCCTCACCCAGGACCGGCCGGTCCTCGACCGCGCCCTCGGCCCCGACGGCCGGGACGACCCCGACGTCCTGCACTGGGCCGCCGTCAACGCCTGGTGGACCCTCCAACTTGCCGACCTGCCCGAACCCGACGCCCTCGACGAGGCCATCCTGGACGCGGCCGACGAGGACGCGCTCACGGCGTACGACGGCACGGCGGCCATCGCCTTCACCCCGGCCCACCGCCTCGCCACCGCCGTGGTCAGGACACCCGGCCGGCTCGGCACGCACACCCTGGTCGTCAAGGGCGACGTCCAGGCGGTCCTCGAACGCTGCGCGCTCGGCGACGACGAACGCGAACGGCTCGGCCGCCTGACCCTCCGCCACGCCGACAGCGGGGTGCGCGTCCTCGCGGTCGCCACCGCCGAGCGCTCCGCCCGCCGGGGCGCCTACACGCCCGCCGACGCGCGCGGCCTCACCTTCCGCGGGCTGATCACCCTGCGGGACGCGCTCGCGCCCACCGCCGCCGACGCGCTCGCCGTCCTCACCGCCCGCGGCGTCACCGTCAAGGTCCTCACCGGCGACCACCCGGGCACGGCCAGGCGCGCCTGCCTCGACCTCGGCGTGCCCGTGGGGGAGGGCACCGTCCTCACCGCCGACCGCGTCGACGCCCTCACCGACGACGAACTCACCGAAGCGGCCGGCCGTACGACCGTCTTCGCCCGCTGCACCCCGGAGCACAAGGCACGGATCACCGGGGCGCTGCGACGGTCCGGGCGCACGGTGGGTTTCCTCGGCGACGGGGTCAACGACCTGCCCGCGCTGCGCGCCGCCGACGTGGGCATCGCCCCGCGCGAGGCCGCCGACGTGGCCCGGGAGAGCGCGGACGTGGTGCTCGCCGAGAAGGACCTCACCGCGATCGCCCACGCCGTCACCGCGGGCCGGCACGCCGGGGACAACATCGCCACCTACCTGCGGGTCACGCTCTCGTCCAACCTCGGCAACGTCCTCGCGATGCTCTGTGCCGGACTGCTGCTGCCCTTCCTGCCGATGCTCCCCGCGCAGGTCCTGGCGCAGAACCTGTGCTTCGACGCGGCCCAGCTGACCTTCGCCCACGACCGGCCGCATCCGGCGGCACTGCGGCGGCCGGCCGTGCTGGACCCGCGCGACCTGCTGCGCTTCATCACCGGCTTCGGCATGCTCAACGCCGTCGCCGACCTGGCCACCTTCGGCGTTCTCGCGCTCGCCCTGCACGGCCCGGGGGCCGGGGACGACGGGGCGGTGTTCCACTCCGGCTGGTTCACCGAGAACCTGCTCACCCAGGCCCTGGTCATGGTGCTGCTGCGCGTCGGCCGGCGCAGTGCCGAGGGGAGCGGACCCGGCCCGGTCGTGTGGGCCGCGCTCGCCCTGGCCGGAACCGGCCTGGCGCTGCCGCCCTCGCCGCTCGGACCGGTACTCGGACTGACCGCCCTGCCGGCCGTCTACTACCTGCTGCTCACCGTCGTCCTGGTGCTGTACGCGGGGGCCCTGCTGGCGGCCAGGGCGCGCTACGAGCGTCGTGCCGGGGCAGGGACGGCGGCGTGCGCCGGGGGAGGAGCGGCGGCATAGCCCACCGGCTCCCGCGAACTTCCCCGTCTCCCTCGGTCCCTCGGCTCGACTGGGCCCGTACCGTACCGCCTCCTCAGACCCCGTCGCCGTCCCGCAGGTGCAGCGAGCGCAGGGCGGCCTCCAGGGCGAAGCGGTGGTCGGGGTCGGCGAGGCGGTCGCCGAGGCGGGCGTCCAGGTTCCGCAGCCGGTAGCGGACGGTCTGGGCGTGCACGCCCAGCATCTCGCCGACCTGTTCGGCGGGCGCGCGCGTGGAGACGTGCACGCGCAGCGTCTCCACGAGCCGGTCGCGGCGGCTGGCGGGCAGGCCGTCGAGCGGGGCCAGTTCCCTGGCGGCGAGGTGGGAGACGAGCGAGGGGTCGGACAGCAGCCACAGCGTCACCAGGTGGTCCTCGCAGCGGACCAGGGGCGCGTCGGCCACGACGCCCTCGTCGATCAGCTGGAGCACGCGGCGCGCCCACCGGATGGAGTCGGCGGCCTGGGTGAGCGGTACGGTCAGGCCAGCCACGGCGTGCGCGCCGGCCAGGGCGGTGTCGAGCATGGCCTGCCGCTGCGGGGTCAGCTCGCCCGGCAGGAGCAGGTGCGGCTGGGGGATGTCCAGGTCCGCGAGGACGTCCGCGGCCAGGCCCGCTTCCAGGTGGTCGGGGGCGGGGGAGCGCAGCGCGACGAGGGTGACGTGGGCGGGCAGCGGCCAGGCGGCGGCCTCGCACAGGTGGGACACGGTCGACTGGGGCAGCGGCGGGGCGGCCAGGATCAGGTGGAGCAGTTGCCTGCGCAGGGCGGATACCTCGCAGGAGCCCCGCGACTGCACCTCGACGTAGCCCTCGCGGGAGATCGCCTCCAGTTCCTCGACGTAGGCGAACAGGGCGTCGGCGAAGGCGAGGATGACGGTGGGGGAGAGGTTGTACTGGCGGCCCACGGCCTTGGCGCGGCGCAGCGCGATCCGCGCGCCGAGCCGGTAGGCGCCCTGGAGGGTGTCGAGTTCGCGGCCCTCGTAGGCCTCGACGCGGCCGAACTTGCGGAGCAGTTCGTCGCGGAGTGCCGAGTTCTTGCCGGGTTCGGCGACGCGGTCCACGAACGCGGACAGCGCCTGTTCGACGCCCTGGCGGATGGCGTCCGCGTTCGGCCCGTTGAGCAGGCGGCCGTAGACCGGGTAGGCGCGGGTGACCTCGATGCGTATCTCCTTCATGAGACCGGGTAACTCCGGTCTCATGAAGGCCGCGAACTCCTTGGGCAGGGGGTCGAGCGGTTCTCCGACCTCCGGCGTCCGTACGGTTGAAGGCATGAGTTGGTCGTCCCTTGCTCTTCCGACGCGCCCGGTGGGGGGACCGGCCGCGTGCCACCCGCCGCCGCGTCGACGGGCGGTGGAGGGCAGGCGGCCGGTCGTCAGGTGCAGACCTGTGTGAAAGGTGAAGCTAAATCAACTTCCTTGATCCGTACACAGGTTGTGCACACTTTGGTGCCGTGGGGCGGGGGCGGCCGGCCGGGACGGCTGATAATCGCCGCCTTGCGGCCATTACCTGACGGCGGAGTTCCAGTTCCGCGCGAGGACCTTGCCCGCGTCCGGTGCCGCGGTGCCGGGGGCGTTCAGGCCGGCCAGGTAGGTCTGGGTGTCGTTGAGGGTGATGCTGTTCTTCCCGGCGGCGGAGGGCAGCCCCGTCTTGAGGTTGACGGCCGCGTCGATCAGGCCGAACAGGCCCAGGCCGCAGCCGCTGGCGCCGGGCACGGCGAAGGTGCTGTCGTTCTGGGTGGCGCCGGTGAGGTTGATCCGGCTCATGTCGCCGTCGTCGGCGAGGGTGCCGTCGCCCTTGAAGAACGTCATGCCGAACTCGGGGTAGTTCAGGTTCTGCGGGCGCAGCACGATCGGGTTCGACTTGGTGCCGATGTAGCAGTTGCCGCCCAGGAACGGGTTCTGGAGGTGGATGCGGACCGGGAGGGAGACGATCGGCTCGCCGGTGACGATGCCCGCGGTCTGGTCGAAGCCGGTGGGGGCGCCCACGGACTCCACGGTGGCCGTGATCTTGTTGAGGCTGCTGTTGGTGATCTGCTCGCAGATGGCCGTGATGGCGGGCACGTTGCTCGGGCAGATCAGGCCGAGCAGACCGCCCGGGACGGTCGCGGAGTCCGCGATGATCGCCCCCGCGGACGGGGACACCACCGTGCTGGTGCCGTCGGAGTTCTGTACGACGCCCATCTGGAGGTCGGTGCGGCCCGTCGTCACGGTGGTGTTGCCCAGCTTGATGGAGCCGCCGGCCGAGGTGGAGACCACGCACTGCGGCGTCTGGACCTGCCCGTCGGCGGCCAGCATGGCGGGGGCGTTCACGGGACAGCGGGTGAAGGGCGCCCACTCGCCGTTGAGCTGGGTGGTCGCGGCGGTCGCCGTGCCCGTGGAGGCGAAGGCGCCGAGGGCGGTGCCGAGCACGGTGAGGGTGGTGGCGAGTCTGGCACGGCGGGAGAACCGGTTCATGGGGTGCCTTCCGTGAGAGTCCGAGGGGGAGGGGATCAGCGTTCGGGTACGGGGATCTGCGCCGGCTGCAGGTCCTTGGTGCACTGGCCCTCGACCGGCGCGGCCAGGCCGCACGTCTGGCCCTGGATCTGCTTGATGTAGTTGCCGGGGCCGGAGACCGCCGCCGTGAGCAGACCGTCGAGGTCCTCGCCGCCCGCGCCGCAGCCGGTGAAGGCGGGGATCGTCGTCTCGCCGGTCAGCGGGCCGCCCGAGAGCAGGATGTAGCCGGTGGCCTGTTCGCCCAAGGCGTACTCGCCCTTGCCGTGCAGCACCAGGTGGTCCTCCGGGTGCTTCGCGGGCTCGGGGTCGGCGGAGCTGAGCGACGTGCGGGTCCGACAGGAGCTTCCGACGTCCAGGGGGGTGCCGTTGACGGTCAGCGAGGTGACCCGCAGGACCAGAGGGACGCGGATGTAGGTGTCCATCGTGGTGTAGTAGGTCGACGTGTCCATGTGGCCGAGGGAGTCGATGGTCAGCGGTGCCGTCTGCTCCAGCACCATGGTGGCCGTCGCCGGGACGAAACCGAAGGTCAGGAAGGTGGCCTTGAACGGGGCGGTCTGCGCCCGCCCCTGATAGGAGAGCTGGCCCTCGGAGTGCTGGGTGATGACGGCCGGGCCGTTGCCGTCCGGCGGGAACTGGAAGTCCGGCTGGCCCTGCTCGATCAGCGCGCACGACACCGGGATCAGCGACGCGCCCTTCTGCTTGCGTACGTTCGCGTAACCGGTGATGTACGAGTTCAACGACATCTCGTCCGAGGGGTGCTGGGCGTCGTAGCGGCACGGCGGGACGCCGCTGCGGTCGGTGGTGGAGCCGGGTGCGGTCCCTGCGATCTTCGGGGCCCGTCCGCTCTGCGGGCTGCCGGGATGCGGCTGCGGTCGCCCGGACGCCGAGGACGACGCCGACGGGGTGCCCGGACCCGTGCCGGTCGGTGAGGCGGACGGCGAACCGCCCGGCCCGGACGTCACCGACCCGACCGGCACGGTGGCCAGCAGTCCGTTGCCGGGAGCGTCCTTGTCCAGGGTGCACCGCACCGTGGTCGGGGCGGGGCCGGTGGCGGCGGCGGTGGGGGTGCCCGTCGCGGCGGCGGAGCCGTCCGGCGCACTCACGGCCAGGTCGATCTCCAGGTCGCCGGCGGAGAGCGTCAGGTCGCCGGTGCTGCGTGCGGTCACCGAGGGGACGTCACCGGTCGCGGTCAGGGTGAGCGGGCCGGACTCCGGGACGGTGACGGGTTGCACCGTGCCGCGCCAGGTCGCCTCGGCCGTGGCCTTGTTCTGGGCGACCGCCACGGTCAGACGGGTCGCGGCGCTCACCTCGCCGCCCTTCGGCACGCCCAGGTCGACCGCTGCCGCGGCCGGCAGTTCCACCGTGGTGGTGACCCGCGTGGGCCGGATCGCCTCACGGGGCTCCACCCGGTCCGGGAGGCTCGCCGAGACGCGTACCGTCGCCTGCTGCCGGCCGGAGGGGAAGGCGCACGCGTAGGGGAGCGCGGTGTCGACCTGCTGCGCGTCGGCGGTGGCGACGGCGGCCGGGACCATGGCGGCGAGCACGACCAGCGCGGCGGTCGCCGCGCTCCTGGCGCGGGACCGGCGGGTCCCACGGTGGGTTGCGTGGGGGCCTGTCATCTACTGCTCCGGGGTGTTTCGTTCGGGCACGGGGGGTCCGTGGCGGTGGTGACGCGCGTGCCGCAGCCGCGGCACACCGACCCCACCGGCGTTTCGCCGGTGAGCGTGCGGACGCCGGCGCCGCGGACCGCCTTGAGCTGCACACCTCCGACCGGCCGCAACCGCCCGGCCGGGGCTGTCCCGGGCGGGCGGTTGCGAGCGGAGGGTGTCTTACGGGTTCGAGCCGACGATCGTCGGGATGGTGCTGGTGCCCTTGACCTTCACGGCGTAGTTGCCCTTGAAGGTGGGCTTGGTGGACGTGGTGACGACCGTGCCGCAGCCGCTGGCGGCGGTGACGGCCAGGTCACCGGCGACGCTGTTGACCGCCAGGATGCCGGTGGAGTTGGTGTACGTGGCGGAGGCCTTGCCCTCCACGGTGAAGTGGCAGGCACCCGCGGCCACGTTCGCCTTGACGCTTCCGACGTAGCCCTTGGTGACACCCGCGGTGTAGTCCTGCGCGACGACATGCCAGGTCCCGACCGGGGTGGCCGTGACGGCACCCAGGATGCTGGTGCACGGGGAGCTGGTGGTGCCGAAGTTGATGGCGGTGATGTCGGCGACCGACGCGGGGTTGCCGGTGGCGCTCGCCATGGTGCCGGACGCCCCCGAAGTCGTACACGTCATCGGGATGTTGGCGGTCAGCACGATGTTCCCGCTGTTGGTCGCCGTGAAGTTGGCCGGCGTCGGGTTCACGGTCCAGATGGTGGAGGCGTTCGCGGAGGCGGGGGCGACGGCGATGCCGAACGCTGCCGCGCCCGCTCCCGCCACGACGGCGATCCTTCTGATGGACTTCTTCATGGCTCTGGGACTCTCCTTGGGGATTGACCGGCAGAGGCGGACCGCCACAGAACGGATGGAGCGGGAGTCGTGCGGCCCGGGGGATCGGAATACCTCGATCGCGAGCACCGACGTTACTTGCGGGAAACTTGGCCGAACAATGCCGCCGACCATGATTCTTTGAAAAGGCCGGCCGTCTGTCCAGCCGGTGAGCACTCGTCGCGCCGGCTTAGTCATCCGCTGCTAAGGCCGGATCGGCCCGGACTGCTCCCGCCGGTGCGGGCGAGAAGTCCGGAATGTGCTGCCCGGATCGTCTTCCGGGGTGTTCGACACGCAGCGCGATGACAAATTCGAGGCACCCTTTTGTATTCACTCTGACAGGCGGAGGATGGCCGAAGGGAATGTTGTCGAAAACTGCGGACCTGCTCTTGCCCGCCGAGGTTACTCAGCCGTAACGTGCCGGGTACGGCGCTGATCTCCAGGTCGGTGGCCCCCCACCGGCCGGAGACGCGACGGGCGATTTCCGGCCCTTGCCCTCCTTCGGGGCCGGTCGTCCGCAGGCAGGGCCCGCGGATCCACTCCCCCCGGAGGCGCGCGGCCCTGCCCTGTCTCGCGGAGACAAGTGCCGGACCGCTTTTTGTCTGCGCGGTGACAAAGACGGAAAGCGCGCCAGGAACCCGGCGCCCCGCCTATTGTCAGTGGGCCGTGCACCGACTTAACGTGCGCTCCTCGGTGCACACCTGACCCATCCTTGTCGGAGGTGATATGGGAATCGAAGTGGTGGTCGAGGGCCTGACCAAGTCCTTCGGCAAGCAGAACATCTGGCAGGATGTCACCCTCACCCTTCCGGCCGGAGAAGTCAGTGTGATGCTGGGCCCGTCCGGGACCGGTAAGACCGTGTTCCTCAAGTCGCTCATCGGGCTCCTGAAGGCGGAGCGCGGCCGTGTCCTCATCAATGGGGTGGACATGGTGAACGGCCCGGAACGCGACATCTACGAGACCCGGAAACTCTTCGGTCTCATGTTCCAGGACGGTGCCCTCTTCGGCTCCATGTCCCTTTTCGACAACATCGCCTTTCCGCTGCGCGAGCACACCCGCAAGAAGGAGTCCGAGATCCGCCGCATCGTCATGGAGCGGATCGAGGTCGTCGGCCTGCTGGGCGCCGAGGGGAAGCTGCCCGGCGAGATCAGCGGCGGCATGCGCAAACGGGCCGGCCTGGCCCGCGCCCTCGTGCTCGACCCGCAGATCATCCTGTGCGACGAACCGGACTCCGGACTCGACCCGGTCCGCACCGCCTACATCTCCCAGCTGCTGATCGACCTGAACGCGCAGATCGACGCGACGATGCTGATCGTCACCCACAACCTCGACATCGCGGCCACGGTCCCCGACAACATCGGCATGCTCTTCCGCCGCGAACTGGTCACCTTCGGGCCGCGCGAGGTGCTGCTCACCAGCGACGAACCCGTCGTGGCCCAGTTCCTCGCCGCCCGGCGCGAGGGACCCATCGGCATGTCGGAGGAGAAGGACGCCGCCACCCTCGCCGCCGAGGCCGTGCCCGTGCCGTCCGGACCCCGCGAGATCGTCCCGCAACTGGAGCCGTCCCCGGGCCTGCCGCCGCGCCGCGCCGTCGACCGGCGCCGCGAGCGGGTCATGGGCATGCTCGACCGGCTGCCGCCCGCCGCGCGCTCGGCCATCGAGCGCACCCACGCCGCCCCCGGCGCGCCCACGCTGACGCTGCCCACGCGCGGGAGCGGCCAGTGATCACCGGCGCCCTGCGGCAGACCGGCCGGCTCTTCGCACTGGGCGCGGAGGTCGGCCGGGCCATCTTCCGACGGCCCTTCCAGTTCCGGGAGTTCGTCGAGCAGTTCTGGTTCCTGGCCAGCGTCACCATCCTGCCCGCCGCGCTCGTCTCCATCCCCTTCGGCGCCGTGATCGCCCTCCAGGTCGGCTCGCTCACCCAGCAGCTCGGCGCCCAGTCGTTCACCGGCGGGGCCAGTGTGCTCGCCGTCGTCCAGCAGGCCAGCCCGCTCATCGTCGCCCTGCTGATCTCCGGCGCCGGCGGCTCCGCGATCTGCGCCGACCTCGGCTCGCGCACCATCCGCGAGGAACTGGACGCCATGGAGGTCATGGGGGTCTCCCCGGTGCAGCGCCTGGTCGTCCCGCGGGTCCTGGCCGCCATGGGCGTGGCCGTCCTGCTCAACGGGCTGGTCTCCGTGGTCGGCATCCTCGGCGGTTACTTCTTCAACGTGTACCTCCAGGACGGCACCCCCGGCGCCTACCTGTCCAGCTTCTCCTCCCTCGCCCAGCTGCCCGACCTGTATGTCAGCGAACTCAAGGCGCTCGTCTTCGGGTTCATCGCGGGCATCGTGGCCGCCTACCGCGGACTCAACCCGCGCGGCGGTCCCAAGGGCGTGGGCGACGCGGTCAACCAGTCCGTCGTCATCACCTTCCTCCTGCTCTTCTTCGTCAACATGGTGATGACGGGCGTCTACCTCCAGATCGTCCCGCCGAAGGGAGGCTGAGGCCGTGGCCTCCCCGCTCGTCTGGCTCGACCGCTCCGGCGACCAGCTCCTGTTCTACCTGCGCTCCCTGCTGTGGGTCCCGCGCACCCTGCGCCGCTACCTCAAGGAGGTGCAGCGGCTGCTCGCCGAGGTCGTCTTCGGCACCGGCGGCCTCGGCGTCATCGGCGGCACCATCGGCGTGATGATCGCGATGACCCTGTTCACCGGGACCGTCGTCGGACTCCAGGGGTACGCGGCCCTCGACCAGATCGGCACCGCCGCGTTCACCGGGTTCGTCTCCGCCTACTTCAACACCCGCGAGATCGCCCCGCTGGTCGCCGGACTCGCCCTGTCGGCGACCGTCGGCGCCGGGTTCACCGCCCAGCTCGGCGCCATGCGCATCAACGAGGAGGTGGACGCCCTGGAAGGCATGGGCATCCGCTCCCTGCCGTACCTGGTCACCACCCGCATCATCGCCGGGGTCGTCGCGATCATCCCGCTCTACGCGATCGGGCTGCTCTCCTCCTACCTGGCCTCCCGCTACGTCACCGTCCTGTTCAAGGGCCAGTCCCGGGGCACCTACGACCACTACTTCGGCCTGTTCCTGTCGCCCACGGACGTCCTGCTCTCCGTACTGAAGGTGCTCATCTTCAGCGTGATGGTGATCGTCGCCCACTGCTACTACGGCTACCGCGCCACCGGCGGCCCCGCCGGGGTCGGTGTCGCCGTGGGCCGCTCGGTGCGCAACGCCATCGTGCTGATCGGCCTCACCGACTTCTTCCTCTCGCTCGCCCTGTGGGGCGCCACCACGACCGTGAAGGTGGCGGGGTGAGATGAGCGGACACACAGGCGAACCGGTGCGCCGCAGACTGGCCGGCGTGGTGTTCCTGGTGGTGCCCGCGCTGCTGATCTGGCTCGCCGTCGCCGTCTACGACAAGCAGTTCACCGACTCCGACCCGGTGGTCGTGGAGACCGGCAGCGTCGGCAACGAGATGCACCTGGGCGCCGAGGTGAAGCTGCGCGGCGTCGTCGTCGGCGAGGTCCGCTCCATCGACGCCACCGACCACGGCGCCCGCCTCACCCTCGCCCTGCGGCCCGGAGCACTGGCCCACATCCCCTCCGACGTGCGCGCGCAGATGCTGCCGACCACCCTGTTCGGCGCCCGGTTCGTCGCCCTCGTCCCGCCCCCGCACCCCTCCGGCACACCGCTGCAGGCCGGGGACACCATCCCGCAGGACCGTTCCGCGAACGCCGTCGAACTCCAGCAGGTGCTCGACAACGTGCTGCCCATGCTCACCGCCGTACAGCCGCAGAAACTCTCCGCCACCCTCTCCGCCGTCTCCCGGGCACTGGAGGGACGCGGCGCGAAGCTCGGGGACACCCTCACCCGACTCGACGCCCACCTGCGGAAGTTCAACCCCGAGCTGCCCACCCTCAACCAGGACCTGAAAGAACTCGTGAAGGTCAGCCAGGTCTACGCCGACGCCGCGCCCGACATCGTCACCGCGCTCACCGACTTCACCACCACCACCGGCACCCTGGCCGAGAAGGACAGCCACCTGGCCGCCACCTTCGGCGCCACCACCCGCACCGCCGAGGACCTGACCTCCTTCCTGCGGCAGAACAAGGACGACATCATCCGGCTCAGCGCCACCTCGAAACCCACCCTGCGGCTGCTGTCCGAGTACTCCTCCGCCTTCCCGTGCACGCTGCGCACCCTCGCCGACTTCGTGCCCCGGATGGACAAGGTCCTCGGCAAGGGCACCGACCAGCCGGGACTGCACGTCGACGTCACCACCGTGCGCTCGCGCGGCGCCTACGTCCCCGGCCGGGACACCCCCTCCTACGACGCCTCCGGCGGCCCGCACTGCTACCCGGTGCCCTACCTCGGCGTACCCGTCCAGCCCGCCGCGCAGGTCCCGGCCGCCGCGAGAGGGGACCTCGGGCCCGCCAACTCCCCGCAGGAGAACGACCTCGTCAACGAACTCCTCGCACCGGCGGCCGGCAAGCAGCCCGGCGACCTGCCCAAGTGGAGCAGCCTGCTGGCCGGACCCGTCCTGCGCGGCACGGAGGTGACCCTGCGATGACCTCCCCGCGCGGCACGCACACCCGCCGCCGCCCGCTGACCGGCCCCCTGCTGAAGTCCCTCGTGTTCGTCATCGTCACCGCGCTGGCCACGACCGTGCTCGCACTGAGCGTCGCCAACCGGGGCGTCGGCGACGGCACCCGCTCCTACAAGGCCCTGTTCACCGACGTCACCGGACTCGTCGACGGCGACAGCGTGCGCGTCTCCGGAGTGAAGGTCGGCGAGGTCACCGACGTACGCGTCGTGAACCGGCGCACCGCCCAGGTCACCTTCAGTGTCCGCGACGACCGCACCCTGCCCCGCTCGACGACCGCCGCCGTGAAGTACCTGAACATGGTCGGCCAGCGCTACATCGCCCTCGACCGGGGCAGCGGGGACGTCGGCGGCACCCTCGCCTCCGGCGGCACCATCCCGCTCGACCGCACCGCACCCGCCCTCGACCTGACGCTGCTCTTCAACGGCTTCAAACCGCTGTTCGAGGGGCTCTCCCCGAAGGACGTCAACGAACTCGCCGGATCGATCGTGCAGGTGCTCCAGGGCGAGGGCGGCACCGTCGACAGCCTGATCCGGCACATCGGCTCGCTCAGCACCACCGTCGCCGCCAAGGACCAGGTCATCGGCGCGGTGGTGAAGAACCTCAACACCGTCCTGACCACCCTCAACGAACGCGAGGCCGGCTTCGACGACCTCGTGGACACGCTCCGCCGCCTCGTCAGCGGGTTCAACGCCGACCGCAAACCGCTGGGCCGGGCGGTCGCCGCCATGGGCGACCTGACCACCGTCACCGCCGGCCTCCTCCAGGACGGCCGCGCCCCCCTCAAGCAGGACATCCGCGAACTGGGCCGGCTCTCCGGAAACCTCGGCGACGCCACCGGCCAGATCGAGAACTTCCTGGCCAAGAGCCCCGACAAGATGACCGCCCTGGCCCGGCTGTCCTCCTACGGCTCCTGGTTCAACCTCTACCTCTGCGAGGCGCGCGTGAGCGGAGTCAGCACCTCCGACGGCTCCGAGCCGCCCACCGGCATCGCGGTCACGGAACAGAGGTGCGGCGCATGACCCTCCTGCAACGGCCCCGCCCCGACGAGCCGCCCGTCGAACCCCGCCGCGCCCGCCGCCCCCGCATCAAGCCCGTCAAGGAACGCAATCCGATCGCCGTCGCCCTCGTCGGCCTGCTCCTGCTGGCCCTGCTCACCGTCTTCGCCTACAACGCGGACCGGCTCCCCCTGATCGGCGGCGGCACCACCTACAGCGCCGACTTCAGCGAGGCCGCCGGGCTCGAGAAGGGCGACGAGGTGCGCATCGCCGGCGTCAAGGTCGGCAAGGTCACCGGGGTCTCCCTGGACCGCGGCAGGGTCAAGGTCACCTTCGAGACCAAGGGTGCCTGGATCGGCGACCGCACCACCGCCGCCATCGCCATCAAGACCCTCCTCGGCGACAAGTACCTGGCGCTCGACCCGCTCGGCAGCGCCCGCCAGGACCCCGGCAACCGCATCCCGCTGACCCGCACCACCTCGCCGTACGACGTCACCCAGGCCTTCCAGGACCTCAGCTCCACCGTCGACCAGATCGACACCCGGCAGCTCGCCAAGAGCTTCGAGACCATCTCGCAGACCTTCAAGGACTCGCCGCCCGCCGTGCGCAACGCCGCCACCGGACTGTCCGCCCTGTCCAGGTCCGTCTCCAAGCGTGACGCCGAACTCTCCGAACTCCTCCAGGGCAGCGCCCGCTTCACCCAGACCCTGCAGAACAAGAAGTCCAGCTTCGAGACGCTCATCGAGGACGGCGGCTCCCTGCTCGGCGAACTCAAGGACCGCCGCGACGCCATCCGCGCCCTGCTCACCGGCAGCAGGGCGCTCGCCACCCAGCTCACCGGCCTGGTCCAGGACAACGACAAGCAGCTCGGCCCCACCCTCAGGGCACTGGGTCGCGTCACCGACGTCCTGGCGAAGAACAACACCCAGCTCGACAAGACCCTGGCCCTGGTCGGCCCGTACTACCGCCTGGTCGGCAACAGCCTGGGCAACGGGCGCTGGTTCGACAGCTACCTGTGCGGAGTCGTCCCCCGTGACTACCTGCCCGCGCAGTCCCCGCCCAAGACCGGATGCATACCGCCCAAGCAGTCCGCGCGGACCCTGGGGAGCGGAGAGTGATGAGCAGACGCAGGAAACTCCTCGCCGCGGCCGTCGCCCTGGTGGTCGTCGCCGCCGGCCTCGCCGTCGCCCGCGTCCTGGACTCCGGCGGCACCCGGCTGACCGCCTACTTCGACCGCGCGGTCGGCATCTACGCCGGCTCCGACCTGCGCATCCTCGGCGTACGGGCCGGAGAGGTGACCTCCGTGCGGCCCGAGGGCACCCAGGTGCGCGTGGAACTCCGGCTCGACGACGGCATCGAGGTCCCGCGGGGCGCGCACGCCGTCATCGTCGCACCGAGCGTCGTCGCCGACCGCTTCGTGCAGCTCACCCCCACCTACCGGTCGGGACCCGCCCTCCCGGACGGTGCCGCACTGCCCGCCTCCGGCAACCGCACCCCGGTCGAGATCGACCAGCTCTACGCCTCCCTCACCGACCTCGGCAAGGCACTCGGCCCCGACGGCGCCAACTCCACCGGCGCCCTGTCCGACCTGCTGAAGACCGGCGCCGCCAACCTCGACGGCAACGGCAGGGCCATCGGCGACAGCATCGAGCAGTTCGGCAAGGCCGCCAAGACGCTCAACGGCTCCAGCAGCGACCTGTTCGCCACCCTCAGCAGGCTCCAGACCTTCACCACCATGCTGAAGGACAAGGACGCCGACGTCCGCACCGCCCAGGAACGGCTCGACACGGTCGTCGGCTTCTTCGCCGACAACAAGGACGACCTCGCGGGCGCGCTCGCCGAACTCGGCAAGGCCCTCGGGCAGGTCAAGCAGTTCATCCAGGACAACCGGGGCGAACTGAAGAAGAACGTCGACAAGCTGGTGCCCATCACCCAGACCCTGGTGCGCCAGCGGGCCTCCCTCGCCGAGGCACTGGACGTCGCACCGCTGGCCGCGGACAACCTCGTGAACGCCTACGACACCGACCACCGCACCATCGACGGCCGCGCCGACCTCAACGAGATCAGCATGGGCGGACCGCTGCTGCCACTGCCGGCCAGCGGCCCCACCTCGTCCACGGACCGCACCCCGGGGAAGGGGGAGAGGTGAAGCGCTCCTTGCTCACCGGCGGCGCGGCCGTGGGAGCCGGACTGGGCGGACTCCTCGCCCTGGCCCTCGGGTTCACGCTGGCCTTCGGCGCGTTCTCCGTCGACGCCCCGCACTTCGACGGCATCGAGGACCTGCCGCTGCCCGGCGGCGCCGACCTCGGCCCCCACCCCTACACCGTCACCGCCGAACTCGACGACGTCCTCAGCCTCGTCCCGCAGGCCGCGGTCAAGGTGGACGACGTCGCCGTCGGCCGGGTCACCGCCATCCGCCTCGACGGCTGGAAGGCCCGCGTCACCATGAAGATCAACGGCGACGTGCGGCTGCCCTCCGACGCCGGCGCCCGCCTGGAACAGTCCAGCCTGCTCGGCGAGAAGTACGTCCAGCTCGTCGCCCCCGCCAAGGACACCTCCGCCGGGCACCTCACCGACGGCAGCGAGATCCCGATCACCCGCACCGGCCGCAACACCGAGGTCGAGGAGGTGTTCGGCGCGCTGTCCCTGCTCCTCAACGGCGGCGGCGTCAACCAGCTCAAGACCATCACCAGGGAACTGAACACGGCCATCGGCGGACGCGAACCCGAGGTCCGCTCCATGCTCCAGCGCGTCGACACCCTCGTCACCGACCTCGACCAGCACCGCGGCGACATCACCGACGCCCTCGACAGCGTCAACCGGCTCGCCGCCACCCTCGCCCACCGCAAGACCGACGTACAGACCGTCCTCACCGGCCTCTCACCCGGCCTGAAGACCCTGGACGAGCAGCGCGGCGCCCTGCTGACCATGCTCCGCTCACTCGACACGCTGTCCGGCGTCGCCGTCTCCACCGTCAACGCCAGCAAGGACGACATGGTCGCCGACCTCAAGGCCCTCGCCCCCACCCTGAAGGCCCTCGCCGACGCGGGCACCGGCCTGCCCGACTCGCTCCAGGCCCTGCTGACCTACCCGTTCACCGACGAGGTGCTGCGCGGCGTCAAGGGCGACTACCTCAACGTGTACCTGAACATGACCGCCCTGCCCGGGACCCGGATCATCCCGCCCCTGGTACCGCAGTCCACCTCCTCGCCCTCGCCCTCCGCCCCGGCGCCGGCCGCCGCACGCGGAGGGAGCGGCGGCACACCGGCCGCCGGGAAGACGGGGAGCACCGGAAGGACCGGGCAGACGGGGCGGTCCGGGAAGAACGGGGAGTCCGGGAGGGGCGGAGGGACGGGGAAGAGCGCCGCCGGGACCGGGCCGGCCACCCCGCAGACCTCGCCCCCGGCACCGCTGCCGCTGCCGTCCGTCCCCACCCCCGCCCAGGACGGAGGCCAGCCGAGGTGATCACCCTCGCCGTACGCCTGAAGAACCTCGCCTTCCTGGTCATCGCCGTCCTCGTCCTCGGCTTCGTCGGCATCCGCTACGCCGACCTCGGCCGCTACCTCGGCGTCGCCGACTACTACACCGTCGACGTACAACTACCGCGCACGGGAGGTCTGTTCACCCACTCGGACGTCACCTACCGCGGAGTGTCGGTGGGCCGGGTCGGCCCGATCGACCTCACCGGGGACGGCGTCGTCGCGGAACTGCGCATCAAGAAGTCCGCTCCGCACATCCCCGCCGACAGCCAGGCCGTCGTGGCCTCGCTGTCCGCCGTCGGCGAGCAGTACATCGACCTGCGGCCCCGCGGCGACAGCGGCCCCTACCTCGCCGACGGCGCCCGCATCGAACAGCCCGACACCCAGGTGCCCGCCCCCGTCACCGACGTCCTCACCAGCGTGAACGACCTCACCGAGTCGGTACCGCTGGACGACCTGCGCACCGTCGTCGACGAGTTCGGCAAGACCTTCGAGGGCCACGGCGACGACCTCCAGGTCCTCCTCGACAACGGCAGCGAGTTCGTCCGGGCCGCAGACCGCAACCTGCCCTCCACCACCCGGCTGCTCACCGACGGCGAGACCGTCCTGCGCACCCAGGCCGAAGAGGGCCGCGCCGTACGGGACTTCGCCACCGGCGCCAAGGAACTCGCGAGCACCCTCAAGGGCTCCGACGCCGACCTGCGCCGCCTGCTCACCGTCGCCCCCGACGCGGCCACCCAGATCAGCGGCGTCCTGCGCGACCTCGACCCCAGCCTGGGCGTGGTCCTCGCCAACCTGCTCACCACCTCCGAGGTCGCCGTCACCCGGCAGCACGGCATGGAAGAGCTGCTCGTGAAGTACCCGGCGGCCGTCGCCGCCGGTGCCACCGCCGTCGACGGAGGGAAACTGAACCTCGGCATGGCCGTCACCTTCTTCAAACCCCTGCCCTGCACCGCCGGTTACGGTGCCACCCGCTACCGCAACGGCCTCGACCTCGGCACCGCCCCCGCGCTCAACACCGGCGCCTCCTGCACCGTGCCCGCCTCCAGCGGCATCGACGTGAGGGGCTCGGCCCACGCCCCCGAGGGCGGCCAGGTGCCCGATCCCGCCAAGCCGGCCTCCCTGCCCTCCGGCAGCGGCGCGACGTCGGCGGACGGCGGCCCGGGCGCCGGAGGCACCGGTTCCGCGCCGCTGCCGGGCGCGCTCGCCCTGCCGGGCGTCGGCGACGGCACCCCGGCCGGACTGGCGGGCCTGCTCGCCCCGGCCACCGGGGGTGAGCGGTGAGGCGGGCGCGCGTCCTGACCGGCGCCGGGCTGGCACTGGCGCTGGCCTTCTGCGGCACGGGCGCGTGGACGTACGCGCAGGCCCGCGGCGACGACTCGCTCGCCTACGGCCGCGAGCGCGACGCGGCGCTCGCCGACGGACGCCGGGCGATCGCCGTCCTGACCACCCTCGACGCGTCGTCCCGGCAGCAGGCGCAGGCGGGCATCAAGGCCTGGCGCGACGCCTCGACCGGCCCGCTCCAGGACGAACTGGGCCGCACCGCACCCAAGACGGGCGCCTCGGCGCGCGGCACCGTCACCGAGGCCGCGGTCACGGCACTGGACACGCGGGCGGGCACGGCCAAGCTCATCGCGACCGTGCGCGTGGACGTCACACCCGCCGCTTCGAAGACACCGAATACACCGAAGACACCGACCACGGACCGCAAGCGCCTGGAAGCGGTCCTGGTCCGCACCGGGGACGACGAATGGAAGGTCAAGGCACTGGACGCGGTACTGCCGGCCCGGACGGCGGGGGAGGACGACGCCCGATGACACGGCTGCTGCGCAAGGAACGCCCGGAACGGGCACGCGAGCCCGAGTCCGAGCCCGCCGGACCGAAGGACGGGGCGGACCCGGCCGAGGCGGCGCAGAGGGCGGACGGGACGGCCGAAGGGAGTGACGCGTCAGCGGGGAGTGACGCGCCGGCGGAGAGTGACGCGTCAGCGGGGAGTGACGCGTCAAAGGGGAGTGACGCGTCCCCCGAGAGCGACGCGTCCGGCACCGAGGAGCCCGACGCCGACGAGGCGCCCGCGCGCGGCCCCCGGAGCAGGTCGCTGCGCAGGGCCGCCCTCGCGGCGGGCGCGGCCGTACTCGTCCTCGCAGGCGGCGGCTTCTTCCACGGCGCCCACCAGCTGCGCTCCGCACCCTCCGCAGAGAACACCGCACTGAGCGACGTCGCGGCCACCACCCGGGTCGCCGGCGACGTCGGCAACGACCTCGCCCGCGTCTTCTCCTACACACCGGACGGCCTGGACGCCACCGAACGTTCCGCGCGCTCCGTCCTCACCGGGAAGGCGGCCCGCCAGTACACCGAACTCGTCGGCCGGATCCGCGCGGACGTCGCCAAGCAGCGCGTGACCCTGAGCACCCAGGCCGTACGCGTCGGGGTGATCGAACTCCACGGGGACGAGGCGCGGTTGCTGGTCTTCCTCGACCAGGTCTCCCGCCGGGACAAGGGCAAGGCGGCGGCCGCGGCGGCCCAGCTCACGGTCACCGCCCAACGGGAGGACGACCAGTGGCGGATCGTCGACATCCAGACCCGCTGACGGCGCACGGGAGACGGGAGCACCCCATGAAACGCACGGTCCGCACGCTGTCGGCCGGACCCCGCGCCCTGCCCGCCGTGGCCCTCGCCCTCACCCTCCTCGCGGGCGGGTTCGCGGCGTGGGCGGGCTGGGACTGGTACGGCGCGGCGCACGACGACTCGGCGGCGTACGCGGTCCAGCGCGACAAGGCGCTCGCCGCCGGTGAACAGGCCGTCGAGAACCTCAACACCCTCGACCACCGCAGCGTCGGCCGCGGCCTCGACCTGTGGGAGTCCTCGACGACCGGCGACCTGCACAGCCAACTGGTGAGCGGGCGCAAGGAGTTCACCGAACAGGTACAGACGGCGAAGACCGTCACCACGGCCCGGGTGCTCTCCGGTGCCGTCACCGAACTCGACGACCGGGCCGGACGGGCCCGGGTGCTCGTCGCACTGCGGGTGACGGTGAAGGCGCCCGGCGGTGAGAGCACCGACAAGGACAGCCGCATGCTCGGCGAGCTCACCCGCACCGGCGGCGGATGGAAGCTGAGCGCCCTGGGCCAGGCACCCGTGGGCGGCACCTCAGCCGGCTGACCCGGTCCGGCACCGCAGCGACGGCCGGCCCGCACGAGAGGACGACACCCGATGCCGACGACCCGGCACCACATCAACCGCCAGCGACGCCGCCAGGCGCGCGAACCGAGGCCCGAGCCGCCGGCGGTGCCGGCCGCCCCGGCGGAGACGGCGGCCGCACCGGCAAAGGACCCGGGAGCGGACGGGCGCGGGCCCGGACGGCCCCGTACCGGCGTCGCCGTACTGCCCGCCCGCGCCTCCTCCACCACTTCCCCGCGCCGGACCCCGGAGGCGACACCGGGCCCGGACCCGGATGCGGCCACGGACCGGGACACGGCCACGGACGACCCGGACCCGATAACGCACCCGGACGCGGCCACGGACCCGGACCCGGCCACGGACTCGCGCACGACGAGCCGCCCACCCCGCGGACGTCCGTCCCGCCGGTCCCTGGCGCTGTGCCTGCTGTGCCTGCTGACCCTGGCCCTCGGCGGCTTCGCCGGGTGGGCGCACGCGCGCGCCCAGAGCCTGCGGGACGACCCGGCCGTGCGCAACACCGCCCTCACCGACGCCGCCCGCACGAGCGAGATCAAGGGTGAGACGGAGAAGGCGGTCGCCGCGCTCTTCTCCTACGACCACGCCGCCCCCGGCGCGTACGAGAAGGCGGTGAAGACGCTGCTCACGGGCAAGGCGGTAGCCCAGCACCGAGCCCTGCTCGACGGCGTGCGCACCCGCGCCGACCAGCAGAAGGCGGTCATCACCACCACCGTCACGGACAGCGCGGTCGAGCGCATCGACGGCGACCGCGCCCGAGTACTGGTCTACGCCGACCAGAGCAGCGTCAGCACCGCCGGGACCAAGGCCGCCCCGGGCGCGAAGAACAAGCAGGGAGCACAGGGCAAGCAGGGAGCACAGGACCAAGGGACCTACGCCGGGGCCATGTTCGCCGTCGACGTCGTCCTGCGGGACGGGCACTGGCTCGTCTCCGGCATCGACACCTTCGGCCGCTGAGGACGAGCCCCCGCCCACCGCGCCGAGGACCCACCGACAGGGAGTGACAGCCATGCCCGCACGCCGCGTACGACGTCTGCGCGCCCGTACCCGACAGGGCCTGCGCGCCACCGCCATCGCCGTGGCCGCCGTGGCGGCCCTCACCGCCTCGCAGGCACCCGGCGCGCCCGGAGCGGCCGGGGCGGCCGGGAACGGCCCCGGCCGTCCGGCGGCCGACGAGGAGCGCGCGCCGGCCGCGGGCGTCCCGTACGCGGCGCCCGACGCGCCCGGCGACGGGTCGTACCACACCGAACTCCCGCCCCTGATCACCACCGGTGCCCCCCTGACGCCGCATCAGGTGAGCGAGGTGCGGGCCGAGTCCGGGATCCCGGGCACCGTGCTGCGCGCCTACCGGGCGGCCGCGCGGTCCATCGCCCGTACCGACCCCGGCTGCCGGCTGCCCTGGCAACTGCTCGCCGCGATCGGCAAGGTGGAGTCGGGCCAGGCGCGCGGCGGCGCGGTCGACCGGCAGGGCACGACGCTGGGCCGTATCACCGGTCCGGCGCTCGACGGCAGGGGCTTCGCGCTGGTCCGGGACACCGACGGCGGCGTCTACGACGGCGACCCGGTCTACGACCGCGCTGTGGGGCCGATGCAGTTCCTGCCGTCGACGTGGACCGGGTGGGGCGCCGACGGCAACGGGGACGGCCGCGCCGACCCGAACAACGTCTTCGACGCGGCCCTCGCGGCCGGGCATTACCTGTGCGCGGGGGACCGGGACCTGAGCCGGGCCGCGGACCTGGACCGGGCCGTCCTCGGCTACAACAACTCGCGCGCCTACCTGGACCTGGTCCGCTACTGGCTGGACTTCTACCGCCGGGGCGTGCACAGCGTGCCCGACGGCCAGGGCGTCATCCCGAGGTCCCCCGGGGCGGGCGGCGGCACCCCGGCGACGAAACCCGTGGACAGAGAGGACGGAGGGAACACCGGCGGCGGGATCCTCGTCGGTCCGGACCACGGCGGCCCCTCGGGGCCGGGCACTCCCACCCCCTCGCGCCCCCACCCGGCGCCGCCGACCGGGCCGTCCACCCCGGCGCCCACGCCCACCGGGGATCCGTCGCAGCCCGGCTCGCCCACGCCCGATCCCTCGGGGTCCTCCACCGCGGACCCGTCACCGACGACGCAGCCCAGCGGCTCGGCGACCCCGGACCCGGGCGGCTCGACGTCCCCCTCGGCCTGCCCGTCGCCCTCGGCGAGCGCCTCCGCGGACGGTCCGGGCCAGCCGGCCGCCGGTACGGGCACCGTGCCCGGCGCTCCGACGGGCGACCCGACGGCCGACCCGTCGTGCGGTCCGGAACAGGCCGTACGCCGGTGACGGCGGCAACGGCGCGTCCGTAGGGAGTCTCAGGCGCCCGCCGGTCCGCCGGGACGGCCGCGGACGAAGGCGAAAACGTCGGCGTGCGCGGCGGCGAGCCGGAGGAAGTCGTCGAGGACGATCTCGTGGCTGCTCCGGGGCGCCTGCCGCCGGCGGCTGCTGATGCCGGCCCAGCGCTTGGACACCGCGCTCGCGGACCGGCTGATCACACCTCTTCGACGGCGTGGCACGAGACGGAGGGGCGCCGGACACGCAGGCGCACCCGGGTTCCGGACGCGGCCGCTGCGCGGACGAGGCGTCAGCCGGCGGGGCAGACGGCGTCCGAGCGGGCCGTGGCCCAGCCGTACCCCGTGGCGCGGACGCTGATGTGCGGCTCCGGCGTCGCCGTGCTCGCGCCTTCGGGAGCGGGGGGTGTGGCGGCGTACGTGGGGACCGCGAGGCCCTCGCGGTCCCCGGACCGGCGCAGCGCCCTCGCCGCGGTACAGGTGAGCTGCTCCATCGCCAGGGTGCCGGGACGTCCCACCCCGGCCGGGAAGCGGACGGAGACGACGTCCTGCTCGACGGTGACGCCGACCGGGCCCGGCAGGGCGGGCAGGGACGTGGTCAGCTGCCGGGCCTCGCCCGGGTTCGGTCCGGCCAGCAGGAGCCGTACGGCCGCCCCGACCGGGTCGGCGGCCCCGGCGGGCATCTGCCGGGGCGCGGGGCGCAGTACTCCGTCCGCCACGAAGTAGACCGTGACCTGCGCGGGGACCCCGACCGCCGGGGCACCGGCGTCGATGACGCCCGACGTGGGCACCCCGCAGCCCGCCGCCGTGAGCAGGGCGCCGGCGACGGCCGCCGCGGCGGCGGCGCGCGGGACGCGTCTCATGTGCTCTCCTTCCCTTCCTCCCCGGGGGAGGTGTCCGCCGCCGGCCGGGGCCGCAGCGGCAGTTCGACGGTGAAGACCGCGCCGCCGCCGGGATCGTTGCCCGCCCGGACGCGTCCGCCGTGCAGGCGTACGTTCTCGGCGGTGATGGCCAGCCCCAGTCCGCTGCTCTCACTGCGGGTCCGGGCCCGGCTCGCCTTGTAGAACCGTTCGAAGATGTGCGGCAGGTCCGCCTCGGGGATGCCGGGCCCCCGGTCGGTGACCGTGATCACCGCCCACCCGTCCGCGGCGGTCAGGCGCAGGGTCACCGGCGGTGCCCCGTGCCGCAGCGCGTTGCCGACAAGGTTGGCCACCACCACGTCCACCCGGCGCGGATCGACGCGGGCCCGCAGCGCCCCGCCGGCCGGCAGGTCCGTGTTCACCCGGTCCAGCCAGCCGCGGGCGGCGAGGGTGCGCCGGACCGACTCGGCCAAGTCGATGTCGTCGGCGCCCAGTTCGGCCGCGCCCGCGTCGAAGCGGGAGATCTCCATCAGGTCGTCGACCAGCCGGGCCAGCCGTGCCGTCTCCTCACTGACCAGCCGTACCGCCTCGCCCGTGACCTGGTCCAGGCCGGACGACTGCTCGTCGAGCACGTCGGTGACGGCCGTCATCGCGGCGAGCGGGGTGCGCAGTTCGTGCGAGACGTCCGCGGCGAACCGCCGGGCCCGCGCCTCCATGCGGCGCAGCTCCGCCACCGACTGCTCCAGCGCGGCCGCGGTGTCGTTGAACGTCCGGGACAGCTCGGCCAGTTCGTCGGAGCCGTCGACCGTCAGCCGGGTGTCGAGGTGTCCGGCGGCCATCCGCCGGGTGGCCCGCCCGAGGGCCCGTACGGGGCGCAGCACCCCGCGGGCGACGAGCAGCGCGATGAGGACGGCGAGGCCGAGCGCGGGCAGGGTGGCCCGTTCGATGGCGGTGATCAGCGCCCGCACGTAGAGCTGTTCGGTCTCCTGGGGGACCACCAGGTAGAGCGCCAGGCCCGTCGCGGCGGTGGACACATCGGCCGAGGAGGCGTAGGTGACGGGCAGCCCGACGACGAGGAAGGACCGGCCGTCGTGGTGCACGCGCTGGAAGACCGCGGCGGCCCGGGTCCGTACGGAACGCAGCAGTTCGGGGGTGAGGACGTCGAAGCTGTCCTGCGGTCCGTAGACGGCGCGCTCGTCGCCGTAGGTGGCGAGGAAACGCCACTGCTGCGAGCGGTGCGTGTAGGCGAGGTCGGCGACCATGGCGTTCAGGTCGGACCGGCTGGGCGCGTCCGGGAAGCCGGGCGCCCGCGCGTCGACACTGTCGCGGAACTGCCGCACCACCGCGTCCTGGCTCTGCTGGAGCACCCCGGTGCGCGCCTCGCGGAAGGTGAGGACGCCGGTGCTCAGGCAGCTGACGACGGCGACGACGGTGAACCCCGCGACGAGGCGGAGCCGCAGCCCGCCACGCAGGGAGGGGCGGCGCACGGTCCGCGGGGCGGGGCGGCGGGGGCTCACGGCGCCCGGAAGCAGTAGCCGAAACCGCGCACGGTGTGGACGTAGCGCGGGGTGCCGCCCAGCTCGCCGAGTTTGCCGCGCAGGCGTTTCACGCAGGCGTCCACCAGGCGTATGTCCCCGTGGTAGCTGTGCTCCCAGACCGCTTCGAGGAGCTGCTGGCGGCTGAGGACCTGGCCCGGTGAGGCGGACAGCGCGAGCAGCAGCCGCAGTTCGGAGGGGGCGAGGTCGACCTGCTGCCCCCGGTGGGTGACGCGCAGTCCGGCGCGGTCGATGCCGAGGTCGCCGTGCGTCTCGGCGCGGGGCCGGGTGGTGCCCGCAGCCGGTGCGTCGAGGCGGCGCAGCAGGGCGCGGATACGGGCGTCGAGGACCCGGGCCTGCACGGGTTTGACCACGTAGTCGTCGGCCCCCGCCTCCAGGCCGACGATCATGTCGACGCTGTCGCCCTTGGCGGTCATCATGATGATCCCGACCTGCTCGCGCCCCCTGATCCGGCGGCACACGTCGAGGCCGGGCAGGCCGGGCAGCATGAGGTCCAGGATCACCACGTCCGGGCGGAAGGCGCCGAGCTGCTCCAGTCCCTCCTCGCCGGTGGCGGCGGCGCAGACGTCGTGCCCCTGGTGGCGCAGGGCGAGCACGACTCCCTGGCGCACGGCGGCGTCGTCTTCGATGAGCAGGATCCGGGGCATGTCGATCAGTATGTGCGGCCCGCGACCGGCGGCGGCTGCCGGGGCCCGGCCTCTCGGGGAACTGTTACGGAAGGATCATATCGACGTGATGCTCAAGCCCCGGAAGAGCACTGTTGCAGTCCTGTGACCTTTCGGTCCAGAGGACATCACATACGGTCACCAGCCTGGGCGCCATGCCAGGAACCAGACTCCGCTCGGACGCGGGCCCCGGCGCGGACGGCATTCCGAGCCGCCGCACCGCCACCACCCGTCGCGCCTCCCGCCGCCGCGCACGCCGCCGTCGCCACGTCTACGTCCTCAGCGCTCTGGCCGCCGCCGGCGCGGTCGGCGCGGCGGTCCTGTTCGTGGGCGCGGGAGGGGAGCCGGGCGGCGGGTCCGCCGCCGCGCCGGCCGCTACGGGCGGGCGGGGGCCGACGCGGGCGGGGGACTCCTTGCGGCACGCGGAGGGCGGGTCCACGCCGACGACGCAGGCGTCCGGGAAGACGTCGGGGAAGGACACGAAGAAGGACTCGGGGAAGGGCGGGGGCAAGGACGGGAAGCCGGCGGCGGGGACGGGCACCGGCAAGGCCGGGAACGGGATCTTCCACACCGCGCGGGCCTCCGGGCAGGTGGCGGGCACCGGGACGGTGCGGCGCTACGAGGTCCAGGTCGAGGAGGGGACGGGTGTCACGCCCGACGAGGCGGCCCACGAGATCCAGGGCATCCTCGCCGACCGGCGCAGCTGGACCGCCGACGGCCATGACGCCTTCCAGCTCGTCTCCCAGGGGCCCGTGGACTTCGTGGTGAAGATCGCCACGCCCGCCACCGTGGACCGCATCTGCGGTGCGGCCGGACTGCACACCCACGGTGAGGTCAACTGCGACGTCGGCAGCCAGGTGGTCGTCAACCTCAAGCGCTGGAACCAGGGTTCGCCCCAGTTCTCCGGACCCATCCACGAGTACCGCGCCCTGATCATCAACCACGAGGTCGGCCACCGCATCGGTCACGGCCACGAGACGTGCCCCGGGCCGGGGCGGCCCGCCCCCGCGATGATGCAGCAGATCGACGGACTCCACGGGTGCGTCGCCAACGCCTGGCCCTACGACTCCAAGGGGAACTACCTCAAGGGCCCCGCGGTGCCCTGACACTCATCTCACCTCACGACGCTGACGCGCAGCCCGGTGATCTCCCGCTCGTCGTGCGCGGTGCGTGATCGGTCCACGGGCGTGGCCGGTCCAACGAGGTGGCCGGTCCAAGGGTCCGGACGGCATGACGCGCGGGCCTGTGGCTCGCGGTCGCCCGTGACGCCGCCCGGGCAGGAGAGGCCCCTGAACGCTGTATCGACGGAGTTCTCCGGTCACCGGCCCCCGGCGCCGATCGCGTGACCGGCTGCGGCTTCCACGCCGCCGTCGTCGACGCGCCCGGTTCCCGGCCCTGCGATCACGGCTCCGAACGGGCCCCGGCCCCACCGGCGCCGTCGGGCCGAACGGCCCCCGCGTCCTCCGGAGCACCCCGGTCCCGAGCCGGCCCGGCCACCGGGCGCTCCCCGGCCGGCCCGGTGGCCGGCTTCGGCCTGCGGGTCAGCCGGCGGACGTCCGGTACGCACAGCACCGCCAGGGTCAGCGCCAGCACCAGTGCCGAGCACCCCCACAGCGCCGCCGGCCGGCCCACCGCGTCCTGCACCGGGCCGGCCACCGCCGTGGCCACCGGCACCAGCGCCAGCGAGCCGAGCCAGTCGTACGACGACACCCGCGAGAACTTCTCCTCCGGTATCTCCTGGTGCAGCGCGGACATCCACGCCACGGCGAACACCTCGACGCTCACCCCGGTCGCGAACATCACCGCCACCAGCGCGGGCGTCGGCACCGGCACGGCCAGTGCCGCGGAGGGCAAGGCGAGCGGCAGCACGCCGAGGACGCCCACCAGCAGCAGCCGGCGCGGCGCCCACCGCGTCATCAGCAACCCGCCGAGAACCGTGCCCACGCCGAAGGCGGCCAGCGCCAGTCCCCAAGGCTGCGGCCCGCCCAGCCGTTCCCGCGCCACCAGCGGTCCGTAGACCGTCTCGGCGGCCGCGACCACCGCGTTCACGACCGCGAACTGCACCACGATCGACCACAGCCAGGGCCGGCCCGCCACCTCGCGCCAGCCCTCCCGCAGGTCCGCCAGGAGGTTGGTGCCGCCCCGCCGCCCGGGGACGTCACGCACGTCCAGGAAGGCGCGCAGCGCCCCCGCGACCGCGAAGGCCACCGCGTCGACCGCCAGCACCCACCCCGGCCCGGCCGCCGCCACCAGCGCGCCGCCGAGCCCGGTGCCCAGGATGCCGGCGCCGTTCACCCCCGTACGGAAGACGGCGAAGGCGCGCCCGGAGTCGCTGCCGGAGACCGTGGCCAGCACCATTCCCTCGGCGGCCGGGGAGAAGAACGCCTGCCCCGTCCCGCCCAGCGCGGCCAGCAGGGCCATCTGCCACACCCGCGCGGTGCCGGTCAGCACCAAGGCGGCGAACAGGCCCTGCGAGACGCAGTTGAGCGCGTTCGCCGCGACCATCACCCGGTGCCGGGGCAGCCGGTCCGCCAGCGCCCCGCCGATCAGCACGAACACCACCAGCGGCACCGTCCGTGCCGCCGCGACCAGTCCCACGTCGGTCGCCGAGCCGCCGACCGCGAGCACCGCGAACGCCCCCGCGACCAGTGCCCCGGAACTGCCCAGCCCGGACACGACGGCGGCAGCGGTCAGCAGCGTGTAGTTGCGCCCGGCCCAGGACGGACGGCGGACGCGGTTTCGCGGGGGAGTCATCCGCGGATTATCCCTTGCCCCCGCGTCGCCCCCGCGCGGTCGGGCCTGCGAACCCGATGCCGCCGATGACCCCGAGGAGCCCGGGGCAGGCGGGCAAAAAACAAGCGGGCAAAAAAGAGGGAAAGGAGACGACCCGCTCCTTTCCACTCTCAACGTATAGCGCACCGGGGGGCTTGCGGCAAGGCCCCCGTCGTCCCGCACAATGACCGGCCGAAGCCAGAGACCTGCGGAAACGGGAGTCGCGAAGTGCGTGTGGTGGTGTCGACGTATGGGTCGCGCGCGGACGTGGAACCGCTCGCCGCCCTCGCGGCGCGGCTGCGTGAAATCGGCGCGGAGGTGCGGGTGTGCGCGCCGCCGGACGAGGACTTCGCGCGGCGGCCGGCCGGTGTCGGCGTGCCGCTGGTGCCGGTCGGCCGGTCGGCGCGCGCGCTGACGACCGCGGCACCGGCACCGTCGTCGTTGCCCGGACGGGCCGCGGAACTGATCGCCGCCCAGTTCGAGGCGGTCACCGCGGCGGCCGAGGGCTGCGACGGTGGGGCGGAGCCACCCGCCCCACCGGCCGAATCCGCCCGCCCCCGCCAAGTCCCCCCGTCCGCCCGGTGATGGGAGCGGCCCGCCCCACCAGCTCCATCCGCCCCCCCATGAAGCACGAGCCCCTGCGCCACCCCGCCCCACCCCGGCGCCCCGTACCCCACCCCACCCCACAGATGCGGAGCATCACGGACGTGAATCCCCTGTCCACCAGTGTTTTCGACCTCCCCGAGCGGCTGGCCGCCAAGGCCGGACCGGAGTTGATCGCCGACGACGAGCGGCACTTCGCGGCCGTCGCGGAGTGTCTGGAGCAGTCGGTCGCCGAGTTGTCCGTCCGGCTCGACGCCGAGCGCAGGGCGCCAGGCGGGGTCGGCCGGCAGGCCATGGACCGGGACGCGGAGGTCCACCGGCTCTCCACCCGCCTGCGCACCCTGCGCCGCTTCGGGCTCGACCTGTGCCTGGGCCGCATGGTCGGCGCGGACGGCACCGAGCCCCTGTACGTCGGACGGCTCGGCCTCACCGACAGCACCGGGCGCCGGCTGCTGCTCGACTGGCGCTCGCCCGCGGCCGAGCCGTTCTTCGGGGCCACCCACGCCGACCCGATGGGCCTGGCGAGCCGCCGCAGGTACCGCTGGAGAGGCGGCCGGATCAGCGACTACTGGGACGAGGTGTTCACCGCGGACGCCTCCGCCGGGCACGCCGCACTCGACGACCAGTCCGCCTTCATCGCCAGCCTCGGCGGCAACCGGTCGCCGCGGATGCGGGACGTCCTCGGCACCATCCAGGCCGACCAGGACGCCGTCATCCGCGCGGGCTCCCGCGGCGCCCTCGTCGTCGACGGCGGGCCGGGCACGGGCAAGACCGTCGTCGCCCTGCACCGCTCCGCCTACCTCCTCTACAGCGACCCCCGCCTCGGACACCGCCGCGGCGGTGTCCTGTTCGTCGGCCCGCACGAGCCCTACCTCGGCTACGTCTCCGACGTGCTGCCCAGCCTCGGCGAGGAGGGCGTACAGACCTGCACGCTGCGGGACCTCGTCGCCGAGGGCGCCGCGGCCGGGGCCGAGGCCGACCCGGAGGTGGCCCGCCTGAAGTCGTCCGCGGACCTGGTGAAGGCGATCGAGAAGGCCGTCAGGTTCTACGAGGAGCCGCCGACGGAAGGGATGACCCTCACCACCCACTGGTCCGACATCCGGCTGGACCCCGACGACTGGGCCGCGGCGTTCGAGGCGGCGGAACCCGGCACCCCCCACAACCAGGCACGCGCCCAGGTCTGGGAGGAACTGCTCACCGTCCTGACGGACAAGCAGGACGGCGACGCCCCGCCCGACCTGCTCCGCCGGTCGCTGGCGCGAAACCGGGACCTGCTCACGGCCTTCCGCCGTGCCTGGCCCCTGCTGGAGGCGGCCGACCTCGTCTCGGACCTGTGGTCGGTACCCGCCTACCTGCGCCTGTGCGCGCCCTGGCTCGCGCCCGCGGACGTACGGCGGCTGCAGCGCGCGGACGCCAAGGCCTGGACCGTGTCCGACCTGCCGCTCCTGGACGCGGCCCGGCAGCGGCTCGGCGACCCCGAGGCCGCCCGGCACGAGCGCCGCCGCGAGGCGTCCCTCGCCGCCGAACGCGAGCGGATGGCCGCGGTCATCGACAACGTCCTCGCGGCCGACGACGGCGAGGGCGCGGTGACGATGCTGCACGGACGGGACCTGCGGGACGCCCTCGTCGACGAGGACGCGGCGCCACGCATCGAAGCGGACCGGCTCGCCGGACCGTTCGCGCACGTCGTCGTGGACGAGGCGCAGGAACTGACCGACGCGCAGTGGCAGATGCTGCTGCTGCGCTGCCCGTCCCGCAGCTTCACCGTCGTCGGGGACCGCGCGCAGGCCCGGCACGGCTTCACCGAGTCGTGGCGCGAACGGCTGGAACGGGTCGGGTTCGGCCGGATCACCCTGGCCTCCCTCACCGTCAACTACCGGACTCCGCAGGAGATCATGACGGAGGCCGAGCCGGTCATCCGGGCCGTGCTCCCCGACGTCAACGTGCCCGTCTCCATCCGCAGCAACGGCGTCCCCGTCGTCCACGGCCGCGTCGCCGACCTCGACTCGGTCCTCGCCACCTGGGCGGCGGCGCATGCCGAGGGAACCGCCTGCGTGATCGGCGCCCCCTCGTTCCCCGAGAGCCCGCGCATCCGGTCACTGACCCCGGAGCTGTCCAAGGGACTGGAGTTCGATCTGGTCGTCCTGGTCGACCCGCAGGAGTACGGAACGGGCATCGAGGGAGCGGTCGACCGCTACGTCGCGATGACCAGGGCGACCCGGCAACTCGTCGTCCTCACCAGCTCCTGAGACCGCCGTATCTCCGTCGCCGACCGTGTCGCAGTTGGGCCGAACAGGTGACATGGCGTAAGAATTGGCTGGTGCAGGCGATGAGTGCGAGTCAGGTCGGGGGGAGCCGGTGAACAGCCACGACGTCACCGATGAACAGTGGGAGGGGCTCGCCCAGGTCGTTCCTTTGCGCGGACGCGACTCCTGGCCGTCCGCGGTGCACCACCGCTCCCTCCCGGACGCGGACACGGAGATGCGCCGCCGCTTCGTCGTCCTCAGGGTCAACATCTTCGCGGACGCCCGCGACGTGGCCGAGACGCTGATGGCGGGGGTGCCGGTCCTGCTGGACCTCACCGGCGCCGAGACCGAGGTGGCCAAGCGGGTCCTGGACTTCAGTACCGGCGTCGTCTTCGGCCTGGCCAGCGGGATGCACCGGGTCGACCGGAACGTGTTCCTCCTCACGCCGCCCGGCACCGAGGTCAGCGGGCTGATGCAGGGCGCGGCGGTTCCCGGCATGTGAGACGGCCGGGGCGGGCCGCCCGGGGCGGTGTCCCCCGATCGTGGGAAGGCGCTCAGGGCGGAACGGTTCGCCCTGGTCACAGCCCTCTACGGTCCCGGTATGACCGCGTTCCCACCCGCGCCCCCGTCCGCGCCCTCATCGACGGCACCCTCATCGTCCGTGCCGTCCGTGCCGTCCGTGCCGTCCGTGTCGTCCGTGCCGTCCGCGTCCACGCCGGTGCCGTACCCGTCCGGATCCGCCGCTCCGGCCGCCCGCGCGGTCCCGCCGGCCCGGCCGTGCATCACCGAGCTGCGGCTGACGGCGTTCGCGGCACACCGCCGTGTCCGCCTCCCGCTCGGGCCGCTGACGCTTGTGGCCGGGCCCAGCGGGTGCGGCAAGACCAGCGCGGCCAGGGCGTACGAGGCGCTGGCCCGGCTCGGCGGCGGGGCCGCACTGGGCGAGGTCTTCCCGGACCCGGCCGCCTGCGTACCCGAGGACACCCGCCCGGACCACCGCCGCCGCCGCGGCTTCCGCATCGGCTGCACGGCGGACGGCCCGCAGGGCGCGGTCCGCCTCGACGTCGCCGTCCAGGCCGAACCCGGACTGCGCGTGGTGGGGGAGCGGCTGACCGCGGGCGGGCAGGTCCTGCTGGAGACGTCCTTGCGCGATCCCGGGCGGCGGGCCGTCGAGGCGTCGTGGTGCACGGGCGGCCCCGGACAGCCGCCGCACCGCTCGTCCCTGCCCGACGACCGGCTCGGCACCGCCCTGCTGCCGCTGCGGGTCGCCGGGAAGAACGACGGGCAGCGCAGGGTCCTGGCCGCGGCCGAGCAGATGGTGGTCGCCCTGCGGTCGGTGTTCGCGTGCGATCCGCTGCCCGGACGGATGCGTGCGCCCGCGCCCGTCGGGGCCGGGCGGCTGCTGCGCGGGTGCGACAACCTCGCCGCCGTGCTGTGGCGCACCCGCGCCGAGTGCGCCCGTCGGCACGCACTGCTGGTGGAGGCGGTGCGCGCCGGCTGCGCCGGGCCCGTGGCCGACGTGCTCGCCGAGCCGGCGGGCGCCGGACGGGTACGGGCGGTGCTGGACCGAGGGGACGGCACGCGCACCGGCTTCGAGCGGCTGGGGGACGGCGAACTGCGGTACGCGGCGCTGGCGTCGGTGCTGCTCACCGGTCCGGGCGTGCTGGACGTCGACCCGGCGGGCGAGGTGCCCGCGGCGCTCCAGTCCCTCACGGTCCTCGCCGACGGCTTCGACCGGTCGCTCGACCCGCGCCAGCGCGCCGCGCTGCTGCGGCTGGCCGAGCGGATGTGCGAACGCGGGCACATCCGCGTCACCGGCACCGTGAGCGACGCGTCATGGGCGGGAGAGACGCGGGCGGCGGCGCGGGTGGTGGAGCTGGGCGGGGCGGCGGCGCGGGTGGTGGAGCTGGGCGGGGCGGCGGCTCCGGAAGGGACGGGAGGTCACGGGTGATAGACCTGATCCCGTGACCGACCACGCCGAGTCCCCTGAGCACCCCGAGCCTCCGGGCACCGCCTCGCCCTCGGCCCCCGGGGAGGGTCGCGACCTCGACCTGGCCGGGTTGCAGCGCCGCCTCGCCGAGTTCGCCGCCGCGCGCGACTGGCAGCCGTACCACACCCCGAAGAACCTGGTGGCTGCCCTCAGCGTCGAGGCGTCCGAACTGGTCGAGATCTTCCAGTGGCTGACCCCGGAGGAGTCGGCGCGCGTCATGGCCGACCCCGAGTCGGCGTACCGCGTGCGGGACGAGGTCGCCGACGTCCTCGCGTACCTGCTGCAACTCTGCGAGGTGCTCGGCGTCGATCCGCTGGCGGCGCTGGCCGCGAAGATCGACCGGAACGAACGGCGGTTCCCGGTGCGGGGAGTGGCCGGGGAGGCGGACACCACCGAGGGGAACTGACAGCTCCGCTATCACTCTCCGGAGTCATGCACTCGGTCGAAATCGATTCGTTGTCCAGAGATTTCCGTCTTCCTCTGGCTTTTTGTCCCGAGCACCCTCACTCTGGGTAGTGGACAAGGGAGTTCGGGCAGACGTGCGACACGTACGTCGGAAGATGACGGGGGCAGCGCATGGACGCGGTGCGGCTCATCCTGGCGAGCAGGCGTGCCCTGGCGGGCAGCGCCGAGACCCCGGCCGTCCTGGCGGAGGTGTGGCAGGCCCAGGCCCTGGCCCAGGCCATCGGCAGCCGCCTCGCGGTCTCGGGGCCGCCCGAGCTGCGCGGCGAGGCCCTGGGCCTGACCGAACTGGCGGGCCGCGGCTGCGGCGTCCTGGACGCCCCGGACCTGGACCCCGGCGCCTTGCGCGCCGCCCAGCTCACCGAACTCGCCGACGCGCACCGGGCGTTGCTGTGCCTCGGTGGGCTGCTGGGCGAGGTCGGGATCGCCCTCGTCGGCATCGCCAGCTCGGCCGCCGACGAACGTACGTACTGGCAGTGCATGGAGGCGATCGACGCGGCCGACGAGTCCAGGGACCGCGTCCGCGAGCTGCTCCGCAAACTGGCGGCCCGCGAGGAAGCGGTCCTCCCGGAGCGCGAGGCGGGCTGACCGCGCCCATCCCACCGCGGCTCGGACGGTTCACCCGTCCGGCAGCCGGGGTCGTCGTCGGGCCCGGTGGGGTCGGCGGGGACGGCGGGGTGGCGGCGTGCAGGATGGAGGCATGGATCTCCGCATCTTCACCGAGCCCCAGCAGGGGGCCTCGTACGACACCCTGCTCACCGTCGCCAAGGCCACCGAGGACCTGGGCTTCGACGCGTTCTTCCGCTCCGACCACTACCTGCGCATGGGCGACGGGGACGGCCTGCCCGGCCCCACCGACGCCTGGATCACCCTCGCCGGACTCGCCCGCGAGACCAAGCGCATCCGTCTCGGCACCCTGATGACCGCCGCCACCTTCCGCCTCCCCGGCGTCCTCGCCATCCAGGTCGCGCAGGTCGACCGGATGTCCGGCGGCCGGGTCGAGCTGGGCCTGGGCGCGGGCTGGTACGAGGAGGAGCACAAGGCGTACGGCATCCCCTTCCCCAAGGAGAAGTTCGCCCGCCTGGAGGAGCAGCTGGCCATCGTCACCGGCCTGTGGGCGACCGAGACCGGCAAGACCTTCGACTTCCAGGGCGAGCACTACCGGCTGAGCGAGTCGCCCGCGCTGCCCAAGCCCGCGCAGACGAAGATCCCGGTGCTCATCGGCGGCCTCGGCGCGAGTCGCACCCCGCGGCTGGCCGCCCAGTACGCCGACGAGTTCAACGTCCCCTTCGCCTCGATCGAGGACAGCGAGCGGCAGTTCGGCCGGGTACGCGCCGCCGCGCGGACGGCCGGCCGTGACGCGGACGACATCGTCTACTCCAACGCCCTGGTCGCCTGCGTCGGCCGGGACGACCAGGAGGTCGCCCGCCGCGCCGCCGCGATCGGCCGCGAGGTCGACGAGCTGAAGGCCAACGGCCTGGCGGGCTCCCCGGCCGAGGTGGTCGACAAGATCGGCCGCTACGCCGCGACCGGCTCCAGCCGCATCTACCTCCAGATCCTCGACCTGTCCGATCTGGACCACCTGGAGCTGATCTCCTCCCAGGTGCAGTCGCAGCTGTCGTAGCCGATCCACCCCGGCGACGCCCCGGCCCCGCTGTCGCGCGGGGCCCCGCAGCCGTCCCGGCCCCGCGCCCCGCGCGGCAGGCCGGGGCGGCGGCTCGGGGGGTGCGGCGGTGCGGCGCACGGGAACGCGGGGCCGTACGGAAACCCGCGAGCAGCGGGTGAAGTCGCCCGTCGGTGGTCAGGATGGAGACATGGGATTCCATGTCGACTCCGAGGCCGGGCGGCTGCGCCGCGTCATCCTGCACCGGCCGGATCTGGAGCTCAAGAGGCTCACCCCCAGCAACAAGGACGCCCTCCTCTTCGACGACGTGCTGTGGGTGCGCCGGGCGCGCGCCGAGCACGACGGGTTCGCCGACGTGCTGCGCGACCGCGGGGTCGCCGTGCACCTCTTCGGTGATCTGCTGACCGAGACGTTGGAGATCCCGTCGGCCCGGTCGCTCGTCCTGGACCGCGTCTTCGACGAGAAGGAGTACGGTCCGCTGGCCACCGACCACCTCCGGGCCGCGTTCGAGACGCTGGACGCGCAGGAGCTGGCGGAGGCGCTGGTCGGCGGGATGACCAAGCGGGAGTTCCTGCGGGCGCACGCCGAGCCGGCCTCCGTGCGGTTCCACGTCATGGACGTGGACGACTTCCTGCTCGGCCCGCTGCCCAACCACCTCTTCACCCGGGACACCTCCGCCTGGATCTACGACGGCGTCTCCATCAACGCGATGCGCTGGCCCGCCCGGCAGCGCGAGACCGTGCACTTCGAGGCGATCTACCGCTACCACCCGCTCTTCCGCGGCGACACCTTCCACGTGTGGTCCGAGGGGCAGGCCGACTACCCGTCCACCATCGAGGGCGGGGACGTGCTGGTCATCGGCAACGGCGCCGTGCTCATCGGGATGAGCGAGCGGACCACCCCGCAGGCCGTCGAGATGCTCGCGCACAAGCTGTTCGCCGCCGGTTCGGCCCGGACGATCGTGGCGCTCGACATGCCCAAGCGGCGTGCGTTCATGCACCTGGACACGGTGATGACGATGGTCGACGGGGACACGTTCACCCAGTACGCGGGGCTCGGCATGCTCCGCTCGTACACCATCGAGCCGGGCTCGGGCGACAAGGAGCTGAAGGTCACCGACCATCCGCCGGAGCACATGCACCGCGCGATCGCCGCCGCCCTCGGGCTGAGCGAGATCCGGGTGCTGACCGCCACGCAGGACGTCCACGCGGCCGAGCGCGAGCAGTGGGACGACGGCTGCAACGTCCTCGCGGTCGAGCCGGGCGTCGTCGTCGCCTACGAACGCAACTCCACCACCAACACCCACCTGCGCAAGCAGGGCATCGAGGTGATCGAGATCCCGGGCAGCGAGCTGGGCCGGGGCAGGGGCGGCCCGCGCTGCATGAGCTGCCCGGTGGAGCGGGACCCGGTCACCGGCCCGTCCGCATAGAAATTCTGGGAATCGTATAGAATTCCAGTCGTCCCTGTCCCTCATCCGTTGGAGCGCCCCCATGGCGACAGTCCCGACCGCCCTCGCAGGCCGCCACTTCCTCAAGGAGCTGGACTTCACCGAGGAGGAGTTCCGCGGCCTGATCGAACTGGCCGCCGAACTGAAGGCCGCGAAGAAGGCCGGGACCGAGACGCGGTACCTGAGCGGGAAGAACATCGCGCTGGTCTTCGAGAAGACCTCGACGCGCACCCGCTGCGCGTTCGAGGTCGCCGCCGCCGACCAGGGCGCCTCGACCACGTACCTCGACCCGTCCGGCTCGCAGATCGGGCACAAGGAGTCCACGAAGGACACCGCCCGGGTCCTCGGACGGATGTTCGACGCGATCGAGTTCCGGGGAGACAGCCAGGCGGCCGTCGAAGAGCTGGCCGCCCACGCCGGCGTCCCCGTCTACAACGGGCTCACCGACGACTGGCACCCCACCCAGATGCTCGCCGACGTGCTCACGATGACCGAGCACAGCGGCAAGCCGCTGCGCGAGATCGCCTTCGCCTACCTCGGCGACGCCCGCTTCAACATGGGCAACTCCTACCTGATCACCGGCGCCCTGCTCGGCATGGACGTACGGCTCGTCGCCCCCAAGACCTACTGGCCCGCCCAGGAGATCGTCGACCGGGCCCAGGAGCTGGCCGCCACGAGCGGCGCGCGCCTCACCCTCACCGAGTCCCTGGAGGAGGGTGTGCGCGGCGCCGACTTCGTCGCCACCGACGTGTGGGTCTCCATGGGGGAGCCCAAGGAGGTCTGGGACGAGCGGATCCGGTCCCTGGCCCCGTACGCGGTGACCATGGACGTCCTGCGCGCCACCGGCAACCCGGACGTCAAGTTCCTGCACTGCCTGCCGGCCTTCCACGACCTCGGCACCAAGGTCGCCCGGGAGATCCACGAGCAGTACGGCCTGCGGTCGCTGGAAGTGACCGACGAGGTCTTCGAGTCCGCCCACTCGGTCGTCTTCGACGAGGCCGAGAACCGGCTGCACACCATCAAGGCGATCCTGGTCGCCACGCTGGCGCGGGGTTAGTTCGAGCTGCTCAGGCGCCGCCCGGTCCCACGGGCGGCGCGGACAGCCTGAACCAGACCGCCTTGCCCGACGCCGTCGGGCGGTGCCCGCAGGACGAGCTGAGCGCGCGGATCAGCAGCAGGCCGCGCCCGTCCTCGCGCCAGGGGTCGGGCGGGGTCAGGCCGGGCCGGGTGAGGCCGCCCGGCGGCGCCGGGTCCGGATCGCGCACCTCGACGTGGCAGCCGCCCGGCTCCAGCTCCACCAGGAGCTCTATCGGACCGCTGCCCGCCGTGTGCTCCACGGCGTTGGCCACCAGTTCGGCCGTGAGCAGTTCCGCGGTGTCGCTGTCGGCGGTGTGCTCCCGCTCGGCCAGCGCCGTACGGACCAGGGCGCGGGCCACCGGCACGGCGGCGACCGAGTGCGGCAGCGCGATGCGCCAGGCGGAGGCGGGGGGTTCCTGCAACGTGTGTCCGTTCATGACGCAGGGCGGCGCACCGGTCGTCACCATCGGGCTGCCTGCTTTCGACGAGGGAATGGTACGGGGGCCGTCGGCGGCGGCTCTCGGTGCCCTCCGTCCGGGGCGCGGGCCCCGGCACGGACGGACTACCCCTGCGAACGCCCGTCCTCCCCCGGCCCCTCCCGTCGTTACCGCGCCATCGACCACCTGTGACGAAGCGACGGACGCCGGCCACATTGTCACAGCCCTCCTCCCGCAGACCCCCTCCCGGAACCGCGCTCTATCGCGCACTCGTGACGGCAGTCACAGACAGGTGATAACTTCGACAGGGAGAGCCGCGCGCGGCACCGCCGGCGCCGGACGACACGGGCAGTCCGCCGAGGAGGCCGTACGTCATGAGTCCCTTCACCGGCTCCGTCACCCGCACCTCCGCGTGGCGGCACCTGCGCGTCGAGCTGGACGGCGGGGTGGCCACGGTCACCCTCGCCCGCCCCGACAAGCTCAACGCCCTCACCTTCGGCGCCTACGCCGACCTGCGCGACCTGCTCGCCGAGCTGTCCCGGGAGCGGGCCGTGCGCGCCCTGGTGCTGGCCGGCGAGGGCCGCGGCTTCTGCTCGGGCGGCGACGTCGACGAGATCATCGGCGCCACCCTGTCCATGGACACCGCCGAACTGCTGGATTTCAACCGGATGACCGGCCAGGTCGTACGGGCCGTGCGCGAGTGCCCCTTCCCGGTGATCGCGGCGGTGCACGGCGTCGCGGCGGGCGCCGGAGCCGTGCTGGCGCTGGCCGCCGACTTCCGGATCGCCGACCCGAGCGCCCGCTTCGCCTTCCTGTTCACCCGCGTCGGCCTCTCCGGCGGCGACATGGGCGCCGCCTACCTGCTGCCCCGCGTGGTCGGCCTCGGCCACGCCACGCGGCTGCTGATGCTGGGCGAGCCGGTCCGGGCGCCCGAGGCCGAGCGGATCGGCCTGATCAGCCAGCTCACCGACGAGGGCCACGCCGACGAGGCCGCCCAGGCACTCGCCCACCGCCTCGCCGACGGCCCCGCCCTCGCCCACGCGCAGACCAAGGCCCTGCTCACCGCCGAACTGGACATGCCCCTGTCCGCAGCCGTCGAGATGGACGCAGCCACCCAGGCCCTGCTCATGAACGGCGAGGACTACGCCGAGTTCCACGCCGCCTTCACCGAGAAGCGCCCGCCCAAGTGGCAGGGGAGGTGAGTCGGCGATGACGGACGCCCTGCGGGTCGCGGTCATCGGCGGCGGGCCCGGCGGCCTGTACGCGGCGGCCCTGCTGAAACGGCTCGACCCCGCCCGCGAGGTCACCGTCTGGGAGCGCAACGCGCCCGACGACACCTTCGGCTTCGGCGTCGTCCTCTCCGACGAGACCCTGGGCGGCATCGAACACGCCGACCCGGTGGTCCACCAGGCGCTCCAGCGGGACTTCGTGCGCTGGGACGACATCGACATCGTCCACCGGGGCACCCGGCAGACCTCCGGCGGCCACGGCTTCGCCGCCCTCGGCAGGCGAAGGCTCCTGCAGATCCTGCACACCCGCTGCCGCTCCCTCGGCGTCGACCTGCGCTTTCGCAGCGAGGCACCGGACCCCGCCCGGCTGCGGGAGGCCTGCGACCTGGTCGTCGCCGCCGACGGCGTGCACAGCGCCACCCGCGAGGCGTACGCCGACGTGTTCCGGCCCCGGATCACCGCCCACCGCTGCCGCTACATCTGGCTCGCCGCCGACTTCGCCTTCGACGCCTTCCGCTTCGAGATCGCCGAGACCGAGCACGGCGTGATGCAACTGCACGGCTACCCCTACTCGGACGACGCCTCCACGGTCATCGTCGAGATGCGCGAAGAGGTCTGGCGGGCCGCCGGGTTCGGGGAACTGGACGAACGGGAGTCCGTCGAGCGCTGCGCCAAGATCTTCGCGGACGCGCTCGGCGGACGCCCGCTGCGCTCCCACAACTCGGCCTGGACCACCTTCCGCACGGTGGTCAACGAGCGCTGGTCGCACGGCAACCTGGTGCTCCTCGGCGACGCCGCGCACACCGCCCACTTCTCCATCGGCTCCGGCACCAAACTCGCCGTCGAGGACGCTCTCGCGCTCGCCGCCTGCCTGGACGAACAGCCCTGCCTGAGCGAGGCGTTGACGGCGTACGAGGAGGAGCGCAAGCCGGTCGTCGCCTCCACCCAGCGGGCCGCCCGCGCCAGCCTGGAGTGGTTCGAGAACCTCGGCCTCCACCTCGACCAGCCGCCCCGCCAGTTCGCCTTCAACCTGCTCACCCGCAGCCGCCGCGTCACCCACTACAACCTGGCCCTGCGCGACGCCCGCTTCACCGATGCCGTGGAGCGCGAGTTCGGCTGCCCGCCCGGCACCCCGCCCATGTTCACCCCGTTCAGACTGCGCGGCCTGACCCTGCGCAACCGGGTCGTCGTCTCGCCCATGGACATGTACTCGGCCGTCGACGGCGTCCCCGGCGACCTCCACCTCGTGCACCTCGGCGCGCGGGCCCTCGGCGGCGCCGGCCTGGTGATGACCGAGATGGTGTGCGTGAGTCCCGAGGGGCGGATCACCCCGGGCTGCACCGGTCTGTGGAACGGACGGCAGGCGGAGTCCTGGCGCCGGATCACCGACTTCGTGCACCGGCAGGCGCCGGGCACCGCGATCGGCGTGCAGCTCGGGCACAGCGGGCGCAAGGGCTCCACCAGGCTGATGTGGGAGGGCATGGACGAGCCGCTGCCCGAGGGCAACTGGCCACTGGTGGCCGCCTCCCCGCTGCCGTACAAGCCGGGCGGCCAGGTCCCGCGCCAGCTCACCCGCGCGCAACTCACCGACATACGCGAACAGTTCACCTCGGCTGCCCTGCGGGCCGCCCGCGCCGGGTTCGACCTCCTCGAACTGCACTGCGCCCACGGCTACCTGCTCTCCGGATTCCTCTCTCCGCTGACCAACCACCGCACCGACGCCTACGGCGGCTCCCTCGAGAAGCGGCTGCGCTTCCCGCTGGAGGTCTTCGACGCCGTGCGCGCGGTGTGGCCAGCGGAGCGGCCCATGACCGTCCGCATCTCCGCCACCGACTGGGCCGAGGGCGGGACGGCGGCCGAGGACGCCGTGGAGATCGCCCGCGCCTTCGCCGCGCACGGCGCCGACGCCATCGACGTCTCCACCGGGCAGGTGGTCGCCGAGGAGCGGCCGGAGTTCGGGCGGTCGTACCAGACGCCGTTCGCCGACCGGATCCGGCACGCGACCGGTGTCCCGGTGGTCGCCGTCGGCGCGATCTCCTCCTGGGACGACGTCAACTCCCTGATCCTGGCCGGGCGCGCCGACCTGTGCGCGCTCGCCCGCCCCCATCTGTACGACCCGCACTGGACGCTGCACGCCGCCGCCGAACAGGGGTACCAGGGCCCCGGCGCCGTGTGGCCCGCCCCCTACCGCGCGGGCAGCAGGCCGCCGCAGACCGGCCGCACGGACGCGCCCAAACCCCGCCTCGGCCTGGCGACCTGAGTGCGGGTCAGGGCCCCTGTGTCAGGCCCGCGAACTGCGCGCCCGCGTCCCGCAGCCGCTCGTGCAGGCTCCGGAAGACGGCGGCCGAGCGGACCCCGGGCCAGCCGGCGGGCAGCAGGCGGGCGGGCAGCCCGGGGTCGGTGTACGGCAGGTGGCGCCAGGAGTCCAGGGCGAGCAGATAGTCGCGGTACGCCTCCTCGGGCGGCGTGTCCGCACGCCCCTCCCAGGCCTCCAGCACGCGCGCGTGCCGGTCGAGGAACGCCTCGTGCTCCTTGGCGACCGCCGCCAGGTCCCACCAGCGGCCCACCGCCTCGGCGGTCGGCGTGTACCCCAGGTGCTCGCCCCGGAAGAAGTCCACGTACGCGTCAAGACGCAGCCGCCGCAGCGTGTGCCGGGTCTCCTCGTACAGCCGGGCCGGGGCGATCCACACCCCCGGCGCCGCCGTGCCGAATCCGAGTCCGGCCAGCCGGGAGCGCAGCACGTGCCGCTTCTGCCGCTCCGACTCCGGCACGGAGAACACGGCCAGCACCCAGCCCTCGTCGCCGGGCGGCGCGCCCGCGTAGATGCGGCGGTCGCCGTCCTCCAGCAACTGCCGTGCCTCGATGGAGAGTTCGTAGCCGGCGGCGCCCTGGGCGGTCCGGGCCGGGAGCAGCAGCCCGCGCCGCTTGAGCCGGGACACCGAGGAACGCACCGACGGCGCGTCCACGCCGACCGCCGCCAGCAGCCGGATCAGCTCGGCGACGGGCACCGGGCCGGGTGCGAAGCGGCCGTACGCCCCGTAGAGCGTGACGATGAGGGACCTGGGGGCGTGCGGTACGGGCTGCTCGGACACGTTGATCATTTTAGGTCGTCCCAGGTCGTCCCAGGTCGTCGGTGTCCCTGGCGGTCACCGCAGGCGGAAGCGCTGGAGCTTGCCGGTGGCCGTGCGCGGCAGGGCGTCCAGGAACACGATCTCGCGCGGGCACTTGTACGGCGCCAGCTCGGACTTCACGAACGCCCGCAGCGCCTCCGCGTCCCGCGCGGCGCCCTGGCGCAGGACGGCGTAGGCCACCACGACCTGGCCGCGCGCGTCGTCGGGCCGCCCCACGACCGCCGCCTCGGCCACGTCCGGGTGCCGCAGCAGCGCGTCCTCGACCTCCGGTCCGGCGATGTTGTACCCGGCCGAGATGATCATGTCGTCGGCGCGGGCGACGTAGCGGAAGTAGCCGTCGGAGTCGCGGACGTAGGTGTCCCCGGTGATGTTCCAGCCGTCGCGCACGTACGCGTGCTGCCGCGGGTCGGCCAGGTAGCGGCAGCCGACGGGCCCCTGGACGGCGAGCAGGCCGGGCTCGCCGTCGGGCACGGGCCGTCCGTACTCGTCCTGCACGCGCGCGTGCCACCCCGGTACCGGCACGCCGGTCGTGCCCGGCCGGATGTCCTCGTCCGCCGCCGAGACGAAGATGTGCAGCAGCTCGGTGGCCCCGATGCCGTTGATGATGCGCAGGCCGGTGCGCTCGTGCCAGGCGTGCCAGGTGGTCGCGGGCAGGTTCTCGCCGGCCGACACGCAGCGTCTGAGCGAGGAGACGTCGTGGGTGCCCAGCCGGTCGAGCATCGCGCGGTAGGCGGTGGGGGCGGTGAACAGCACGGAGACGCGGTGCTCGGCGACCGCCTCCAGCAACTGCCCGGGGTGGGCGTCTTCGAGCAGCAGTGCGCTGGCCCCCGCCCGCATCGGGAAGACGACCAGACCGCCCAGGCCGAAGGTGAACCCGAGCGGCGGACTGCCCGCGAAGACGTCGTCGGCACGCGGTCGGAGCACATGCCGGGAGAAGGTGTCCGCGATCGCCAGGACGTCCCGGTGGAAGTGCACACACCCCTTGGGGCGCCCCGTGGTGCCGGACGTGAACGCGATGAGCGCCACGTCGTCGGCGGCGGTGTCCACGGCCCGGAAGGGAACCTCGGGCACGTAGCGGTGCAGCAGGTCGTCGGGTCCGTCGCCGCCGTAGGTGGTGATCGCGAGCCCCGGCACCTCCGCCTTGACCAGGTCGTCGACGGCCCGCACGTCACACAGCGCGTGCCGGATCCGGGCGATCTCGCAGATCGTGCCCAGCTCGTGCGCGCGCTGCTGGGCCAGTACCGTGACGGCGACCGCCCCGGCCTTGAGCACCGCGAGCCAGCAGGCGGCCAGCCAGGGCGTGGTCGGGCCGCGCAGCAGGACGCGGTTGCCGGGCACGACCCCGAGGTCGGCGGTGAGGACGTGCGCGATGCGGTCGACGCGGGCCCCCAGGTCGGCGTAGCTCCAGGTCGCTCCGCCGGGTGTGCGGAACACCGGGCGCGCGGCGGCCCGGGGCTGGTCGAGGAGTACGGAGGCGCAGTTCAGCCGGTCGGGGTAGCGCAGTTCCGGCAGCTCGAAACGCAGCCGCGGCCACTGGTCCGGGGGCGGGAGGTGGTCGCGCGCGAAGGTGTCGACGTGGGCCGAGAAGGCCGGCGGCCGGACGGCGTCCCGGGAGCCGGCTCCGGCCCTCTCCGTGTCCGCCCTGGCGTCGTCCCTGCCGGGGTCCGTCGGGTTCATAGCGGTTCGCCCCCTTGTCGTGGTGGGCTCGCACAGGGAGCGTATCGTGTTGATGACGACAGTCAACGGGGCGCGATACGGTGGCTCATGGACCCCGGTCGCCCCGGGGGAGGGAGGACCGGCGAATGCCCGCATTCTCGCTCGAACCGGCCCAGGTCGCCTGGTGTGCCGAGCTGCGCTCGCTGGCCGCCGACCGGCTGCGCCCGCTCGCCGAGAAGGGCGAGCCCGGCCGCGTCAACCGTCCGCTCCTCGCCGACCTCGGCCGGCTCGGCCTCCTGGAACGGCTGTTCACCTCCGGTGCCCTGGACCTCTGCCTGATGCGGGAGTCCCTGGCCTACGCCTGCACGGAGGCCGAGACCGCCCTCGCTCTCCAGGGCCTGGGCGCCCACCCTGTCCACGCCCACGGCACCCCCGCCCAGCGCGCCCGCTGGCTGCCGGCGGTGGCGGACGGCAGCGCGGTGGCGGCGTTCGCCCTGAGCGAGCCGGGCGCGGGCTCGGACGCGGCGGCACTGGCGCTGCGGGCCGAACCGGAGGGCGACGGCCCGCCCGAGGCGCGCGCCCGTCCCGCCTCCACGGTCGGCGCCCCGGCTCCCGCGACGGGACACGGCGGCGCCCCGGCTCCCGCGACGGCGCACGGCGCCCCGGCTCCCGCAGCGAGTCCCCCTGGCGCCCCCGCTCCCGCGGCAAGTGCCCACCAGGGCGGTGCGGCCCGCGAGCCCGCGCCCCGCGCCGGCGACCTCGACACCCCGCGTCCGGGAAAGCCGCGCAGCCCGCACGCCGGCGCCCGGCAGCCGGCCGGTCCCGGGGTGCCGCCCGCCCCCGCCGCCCCGCCCGCCCCCGCGCCGGGCGGCCCTCTCACCGCCCGCCCCGACGGCCCTCGGCGCTGGCGGCTCACCGGCGGCAAGTCCTGGATCTCCAACGCCCCCGAGGCGGACGTGTACACCGTCTTCGCGCGCACCACCCCCGGCGCAGGCGCCCGGGGCGTGACCGCGTTCCTGGTCCCCGCCGACCGCCCCGGCCTCACCGGCGGCGCCCTGGAGATGCTCTCCCCGCACCCCATCGGCACCCTGGACTTCGACGGCGTGCCCGTCACCGAGGACGACGTGCTCGGCGAGGTGGACCGCGGGTTCCGGGTCGCGATGGGCACCCTCAACCTGTTCCGCCCCAGCGTCGGCGCGTTCGCGGTCGGCATGGCCCAGGCGGCGCTGGACGCGACCGTCGCCCACACCGCGCACCGCGACGCCTTCGGGGGCACGCTGAGCGACCTCCAGGCCGTCGCCCACCAGGTGGCCGAGATGGCCCTGCGCACGGAGGCGGCCCGCCTGATGGTGCACGCGGCGGCGAGCGCGTACGACTCCGGCGCCCCGGACGTGCCCCGGCGCTCCGCCATGGCCAAACTCCTGGCCACCGAGACCGCGCAGTACGTCGTCGACGCCGCCGTCCAGCTGCACGGCGCCCGCGCCCTGTGCCGCGGCCACCTCCTCGAACACCTGTACCGCGAGGTGCGGGCGCCCCGCATCTACGAGGGCGCCAGCGAGGTCCAACGGGCCATCATCGCCAAGGAGTTGTACGCCCAGCAGCAGTCGACCGGGGAGGCCCCGTGACCGTCCAGCGCGTCAACCCGCCCGAACTCTCGCCGCCCACCGGCTTCTCGCACGCCGTCGTCGCCGCCGGCTCCCGGGTCGTGTTCCTGGCCGGCCAGACGGCGCTCGACCAGGACGGCAAGGTGGCCGGGGACACCCTGCCCGAACAGTTCACCCGGGCCCTCACCAACCTCCTCGCGGCCCTGCGCGCCGCCGGCGGCACCCCGGCCGACCTCACCCGCGTCACCGTCTACGCCACCGACATCGCCGCCTACCGCGCCCACGCGCCCGAACTCGGCCGCAGCTGGCGCGAACTGGCGGGCCGCGACTACCCGGCGATGGCGGTCGTCCAGGTCGTACGCCTGTGGGACGAGGAGGCCATGGTGGAGCTGGACGGCCTGGCGGTCCTCGCCTGACGGCACGGGGCCGCACGCCACCGACCGCCCCCCGGACTCGCCACCGAAGGGGTGAGGGTCACGGCGGAAGGCACGGGCGCCGGGTACGAGTGGAGGCCCCTATTCCACTCACCAGTCACGTCACCCGTACCGGGAGGCCCCGATGTCCCTCACCCCGCCCCTCACCTCCGTACGATCCGCACTCGGCGCCCTCGGCCTGGCCGCCGCCGCGCTGCTCCTGGGCGCACCGGCCACTTCCGCGGCGACGGCCGCCGACGAGACCGTCACCGTCGACCCGACGGCCCGGCTCGCGGCCGACGGCACCGTCACCCTCTCCGGCACCTACCGCTGCACCGGCGCGAGCGGTCCGGTCTTCGTCAGCTCGGCCCTCAGCCGCCGGAACCCGATCACCCGCTACGGCATCGGCGGCACCCGCGCGGTGTGCGACGGCGCCGTGCACACCTGGGCCAACACGGGCACGCCCGCCGACGCCCTGGAGCCGGGCGCGGCCCACGTCCAGGCCACCGTCATGGAACTCACCACGCAGGGCGGCCTGCCGCTGATGCCCCGCTTCCACGCCGTGGCCGAGCAGGACGTCAGCCTGACCCGGGCCTGAGGCCCGTTCAGGCACCCGGACCGGACCGGTCGTCCCCGCCCGCGCCGCCCGCCACCGTCGGCGGGGCAGCCACCCTCCGAATGGCTGACGGTCCATGACATCCTGTGACGCCACAGGACGTCACAGGGTGCCGGACGACGAGGGCGGGCGCCCGGCGGTTACGGGGAAGATCGATGAAGCTCTGCTTTCTGGTGGAGGAGCAGTACCGCCACGACGGCATGCCGGTCGAGGTGATCCGCCGGCTGACGTCCTGGGGACACCAGGTGGACGTCGTGCGGCCCGGCGGCTCCCTGCTGGACATGACGCAGGCGGTGCGGTCGGGCGCCCACGACGCCTGGGTGCTCAAGACGGTCTCCGGCGGCCCCGGGCTCACCCTGCTCGAAGCCGCCGCCGCCGCCGGGACGAGGACCGTCAACGACGCCCGGTCGATACGGGGCGTACGGGACAAGGCGCTCGCCGCGGCGATCGGCCGCAGCCGCGGGCTGCCGCTGCCGCCCACCTACGCGGCGGCCCGCCCCGAACTGCTCGCCGAGATACCGCCGTCGGAGTACCCGCTCGTCGTCAAGCCCGCCGACGGCAGCTCGGGCCGGGCGGTGCACCTGGTCCCCTCACCGGACCACCTCGCCGCGCTGCTGCCCGAACTGGCGGGGGAGGGCCTGCTCATCGCCCAGCCGTACGTGCCCAACCCGGGCACCGACGTCAAGGTGTACAGCGTCGGCGGCGACCTCTACGCGACCGAGCGCCGCTCCCCGCTCCACCCCGACCACGCCGTACGGGAACGCCGCGTACCGCTGTCGGCCGAGGTGGCCGCGATCGCCGCCCAGGTCGGTGTGGTCTACGGCCTCGACCTGTACGGCGTGGACGTGGTGCTCGGACCCGACGGCCCCGTGGTCGTCGACGTGAACGACTTCCCGAGCTTCCGCCAGGTGCCCGACGGCGTGGCCCGGGTGGCCCGGGCCGTGCTGGAACTCGCGGCCCGGCCGGGCCCCGCCGGCGGCCCGGGCCTCGCCCCGCCGGCGGACCTGCCGGACGCGCAGGACAGGACCCCGCTGTCCCTGCCCCTGCCCCCGCACCCGGAACAGGTGCCCGTGACCGCGGGCAAGAACGGGTGAGAAGCATGAGAATAGGCCTGATCACCCCCGAACCCGGCCATCCGCTGCTGGCCGCCGCGACCGCGCTCCTCACCCCCGAGCACCAGGTCGAGACACTGGACCCGGGAACCCTGGCGGACGCCCCCGGACCGGCGGCCGTCCCCGGACGCCTTGCCGACGTCTACCTCCTCAAGGCCCGCACGCCCCGCGCCCTCGCCCTCGCCGGTGCCCTGGAGCGCCGGGGCGCCCCCGTGGTGAACTCCGCCGCCGCGACCGCGCTGTGCCAGGACCGCACGGCGATGGCCGAACGCGCCCGGCGGGCCGGCCTGCCCTTCGCTGCCACCCGCGCTTTCGGCACGCTCGCCGAACTGGCCGCCGGACCACCGCCGACCGCCCCCCTGGTGGTCAAGAGCCGTCACAGCAGGCGGAACGACGTGGTGGCCCGCGTGGACGGCGCCGCCCACCTGGCCCGGCTCGCCGCCGCCCACCCCGGCGAACCGGTCGTCGTCCAGGACTTCGTCCCCAACAGCGGCTGGGACCACAAGCTGTGGGTCATAGGGGGCCGGCTCTTCGCCGCGCTGCGCCGCTCCGAACTCTCCCCCGAGGGGAGGGGCCCCACCGTGCCCCTCGCCCAGGACGCCCTGCCGCCCGGCTGGGCCGCCCTCGCGCACCGCGTCGGCGCGGTCTTCGCCCTGGACGTCTACGGCGTCGACCTCATCGACCGCGGCGACGGGTCCCCCCTGATCGTCGACGTCAACGCCTTCCCCGGCGCCCGCGACCAGCCCGGCGCGCCCGAGGCCCTGGCGGCGCTGGCGCTGTCCCGGGCCGCCGCAGCAGGCGGTCCAGCGGCGGTTCCTCCGCGAGCACCGCTCCGATCGTCACCGCGAACGTGACGGCCCCGCACAGGACGATCAGCCACGACAGCAGGGACAGGACGAGGCCGAGCGAACCGTACTCGGCCAGCGTGCGGTTGAGGGCGGCGGGCATGTAGAGACGGGCGGTCAGGCCGAGCGCGGTCGTGGCCGCCGCGGCCAGCAGCGCCCCCGGCAGCAGCCGCGCCCAGGGGACGCGGGCGGCGAGCAGCAGGTGCTGGGTCCACAGCCACACCCCCGTGGCCACCAGGAACAGCAGCGGCGTACCGAGCCAGAGACCGGCACCGAAGCCGTCCCGGACCGGGCCCTGCAGGATGACCACGACGACCAGTGACAGCAGCCAGACCACCCAGCGCCAGGCCGCCACCCGCGTGCCCGCCCTGGGCAGGCGCCAGGCCCGCTCGCAGACCCGGGCCATGGCACGGCTGAAGCTGGTCGCGGAGAGCAACGCGATCACCAGGCCGATGATCCCGGTCGTCTGGCGCAGGCTCTTCCCGCCGGGGTCGGTGAGGACCTGCCGGAGCTGCTCGGCGGAGTCGCCGGTCAGGCCGAACATGGCGAGCAGCGACTCGCAGAGCTGGTCGCGCACGCCGCGCGGGGCGAAGGCGGCGACGGCGAAGAGCAGGGGGACCGAGGCCAGGAACGCCTGGGCGGCCAGCCGGGTGCCGGCGTCCAGGAGATTCGCGGACAGCAGCCGGTCCGTCAGCTCGGTCAGCACGGGGAAGCGCTGCTCGGCGGCGCTCCGCAGCCGTGCCACCCGTGACGTCCACGTCATGCCGGTCCCGCCGTCACGGCCGTCCCCCCGGTGCCTGATCACGGGCCTCCCTCCGTCGCCGGTCCCCGGAAGGGGACTTCCAGCGTCGGCCGGGCCGGGCGGCCCGGCGAGCCGTCGTGCGCCGCCCGTGTGACGCGCCGGGCCCCTGCCCACGGCCGCACGCAAGGTGGCTGATCCGCCCGGTTCTCCCTCCAACGGCGTACGACCGCTCGTGCCGGAGGCGGGGGCCGGGGAGGGTGGCAGAGGCGGAGCCGGTCCCGCCGCGCCCCGGCCGGTCGCCCGCGAGGAGAGCGAGATGCCCGGTTGCGCGCGGGCGGCGGCCGCACGGAGCGGACGTCCCTGGCCTCGACGGAGTCGGAGGCGTGGTGAAGGACGACGGAGCGTTCGCGGCCGGCGATGCCGAGGGCTCGCACGAGCCCGAACTCGATGCGCTGAGGGCACGGGTCGCGGCCCTCGAGAGCGAGCGGGCGCGGCCCGCGCGCCACCACGGGCGCTCCTTCCTCGCCGCGGTCCTCCTCGTCCTCGGCTGCCTCCTCGCCCCGCTCGCGGTCGTGGCCTCCTGGGCGTCCGACGAGGTGGGCCACACCGACCGCTACGTCGCCACGGTCGCTCCGCTCGCGGCGGACCCCGACGTGCAGGACGCCGTGGCCGGCCGGGTCACCGACGCGCTCATGACCCGCCTCGACCTGCCCACCCTGCTCGCCGACGCGGCCCCCGCCGACCGGCCCCGACTGGAGAAGGCGCTGGGTGCCCTCGGCGGCACCCTGGAAGGCGCGGTCCGCGGCTTCGTCCACGACCAGGCGAAGACGGTCGTCGCCTCCCACGCCTTCGAGACCGTCTGGACCGACGCCAACCGCCGGATCCACGCCTCCCTGGACAAGGCGCTGACCGGCAGCGGCGGCGGCGCGGTCCAGCTGAACGACGACACCGTCACCCTCGACCTCGCCCCCGTCGTCGAACGGGTCAAGACGCGCCTCGTCGACGCGGGCATGACCGTCGCCGGGCACATCCCGCAGATCCACACCGACTTCACCCTCGTGAGGTCCGACGACGTCGGCAGGGTCAAGACGTACGTCCGTGTGCTGCAACTGGCCGGCGACTGGCTGCCGGTGCTCGCCGCCGTCCTGATCGCCGCGGGCGTCCTCCTCGCGGTGCGCCGCCGCCGGGCCCTGGTCGCGGGCTGCCTCGGCGCGGCCGTGACCACGGGCGTTCTCGGCATCGGCCTGCGCGTCTTCCGGGCGATCTACCTCGACCGGCTGCCGCCCGACGTCTCGCGGCCGGCGGCGGGCGCGGTCTACGACGCGCTCACCCACTTCCTCCAGACCACCGTGCGCATGGTCGTCGCCGTCGGGGTCGTCCTCGCACTGGCCGCCTGGCTCAGCGGCCCCGGCCGCCGCGCGGGACTCGGACGGCGCCTGTGGACCTCCGGCATCGGGGCGGTACGCACCACAGCGGACCGGGCGGGCCTGCGCACCGGCCCGGTCGGCCCCTTCGCCCGCCGCCACCGCACCTGGATCACCGGGGTGCTGGTGGCCGCCGTCCTGCTGGCCTTCCTGCTGTGGCCGCACCCCACCGGCTGGGTCGTCGTGGGACTCGCCCTGTGCCTGCTGGCGCTCCTCGCGGTGCTGGAGTTCCTGGCCCAGCCCCCCGCCGGGGACGCGCAGGAGCCCCCGGCGGCCCCGCTGCCCGCGTGAGCGCCGCACCTTCCCGAGCCGTCGTCAGGCGGTGGCCGGGCGCCGCCGGGCCAGGACGGCGACCGCGCCCAGCAGGACCAGCAGCACGCCCGCGAACCAGGTCATCACGGTCGGCACGGGCAAGGAGCGGGCGGCCACCCCGATGGCGACGACGGGAACGGTCAGGCCGAGGTAGGCGATCAGGAACAGCCCGGCGAGGGCCTCGCCGCGCTCGGCGGGCGCGGCCATCGCGGCGACCGTGCCGAGGGAGGCCTTGAACAGCACGCCCGCACCGATCCCGGCGACGATCCCGCCCACGAGGAAGGTGGTCAGGCCGGCGGTGCGCATACCGACGACGAGCGTCGCGACGCCGACCGCCTGGGCCGCCAGCCCCAGTGAGCGCTTGGCGGCGGTGGACAGCCGGGTGGTGAGGCTCTGCGCGGCGGCAGCGGCACCGAAGACGGCGAAGACGATCAGCCCGGCGAGCGCCCGGGAGGGGTGGTGCAGGGTGCCGGCGACGAAGCCTGGGGCGACGGAGGTGAACAGGCCGAAGACGGCGAAGGACGCGAACCCGGCCGCCGCGGCGGCGACGTATCCGGCCCGGTCGCCGTGGTCGGCCGAGATCCGCTGGGGCCGGTAGGCGGGCCTGACGAGCCGTTCCTCGACGGTCTCGGGGGCCAGCGCGATCGCGACGATGCTCGCCGGCAGCAGCACGGCGAACACGATGTAGGGGGTGCGCAGCGGGCCGGTGACCCACTGGGCCAGGACGCCGGCGACGAGCGGGCCGACGCCGAGGCCGCCGATGTTGGCCGCGGTCGACACCAGTTCGAAGCGCTGAGTGGAGGCACCGGGCCGGTGCGCGGTGTGCAGCTCGTGCAGGTGGGCCGTCGCGGTGGCGGTGACCATGCCGACGCCGAGGCCCGTGAGGAGCCGGGCCACCAGGAGGACGGGCAGCGAGGTGCTCGCCAGGAAGAGCAGGGCGGCGATCAGTTCCAGGCCGATGGCGGGCATGAGGATCTTCTTGCGGCCGGCCCAGTCCGATATGTGCCCGGCCAGGACCAGACTGATCACGACGCCCACCGCGTAGGTGGCGAAGACGACGGTGACCATGAACGTGGAGAACCCGTCCTTCGCCATGTAGAGCGGGTACAGCGGCGTGGGAACGGTCGAGAACGCCATCGCCGTCAGGAACGCGAACGCGATGAGCGCGAACCCGACGCCGTGGCGCCCGGCACCGGCGCGGCGCCGGGCGGCACCGTGCGTGCCTGCGGACGCGCCCGTGCGCGGGCGGGCTGCGGAGGTCGACTGCGCCATGGGGAACATCTCCGGATCTGGGACGAGCGGTGAGCGGAACACCACACAGGATGCGGCGCGGAAACCATCTCGTCCAACGAAAGAAATAGACCGCGACCATCTCGGAAGCAGATGCTTGGCGCATACTTGGCGGATGGAACTGCGCCAGCTCGCCTGCTTCGTCGCCGTGGCCGACGAGGCGAACTTCACCCGCGCCGCCGCCCGGCTGCACATCGTCCAGTCCGCGGTCTCCAGCACGATCAAGAGCCTCGAACGCGAGCTGGGCGCGCAACTGCTCGACCGCAACTCCAAGCGGGTGCTCCTCACCGACGCCGGGGTGGCGCTGCTCCCGCGCGCACGCGCCGCCCTCCACGCCGCGCAGGAGGCCGCGGACGCCGTCGCCGAGGTCCGCGGCGGACTGCGCGGCACCCTGCGTCTGGGCACACTGACCTCGGTCCGGCTGCTCGACCTCCCGGCGCTGCTCGGCGAGTTCCACCGCCGACATCCCGGCGTGCTGCTCCAGACCAGCGCGGACCCCTCCGGCTCGCGGGGCCTGGTGGCGGCCCTTCTCGAACACCGCCTCGACGCGGCCTTCGTCTCGCTGCCCGGCCCCTGCCCCGCCGGGATCGCGCTGACGGACCTCACCAGCTCGGTCCTCGACCTCGTGGTACCGGCGGGCCATCCCCTGGCCGGGCGCGGCAGTGTGTCGATCGCCGAACTGGCCGGACTCGACTTCGTCGACTCCCCGCTGGGGTACGGCAACCGGACGGTGGCCGACCGCGCCTTCGCCGCCGCGTCCGTGCCCCGCCGCGTCACCGTGGAGAACCCCGACGTGGCCACCGGCGTGGACTACGTACGGCACGGCCTGGGCGTGGCGCTCCTGCCCCGCTTCGTCCTCCGGTCGGCCGAGGGCGTCGCCGTCCTGACGGTCCGCGACGCCGACCTGGACTGGCCCCTGTCCCTGGCCGTCCCGAGCGCCCACCGCCCCGGCACAGCGGCCCGCGCGATGATCACGCTGGCCCGCGAGTTCGTGACCTGAGCTGTCGGGAGCGAGGCCGGCCGGCCGGCACGGCTTTTCGCAGCAGCGAATGGTCCCACCCGGCCGAAGCAGCAATCTGCACGGGACGCGCCGAGGGGGGACGCCGCTCGTCCCACCGTCGCCCCTTCCGACCCTGGGCCTTCTCCTCGGCCTCGCCGGCGTGCTGCCTGACCGGCGCCGACGCGAGGTGCGCCGGCCTGAGCCGGGCACCTGGCCGAAGGACGGCCGGGCGGGGCAGGGGCGCCATCCGAGAGCCCTGCCCTGCCCGGCCTCCTCGCCGCCTGCGCCGGGCCCTCCCTTCGCCGGGGGCCTCAGCCGCCGTTGAAAGTCATGTCGCCGTTCGCCTGGTAGACGCGGGAGTAGTCCCCGGTCCGCGCCTGCATCGTGGTCCCGTCGCGGCGAGCGGCCCCGCTCGCCGGCAGGAGGGGGGTCAGCACCTCGTCCAGAACCCGCTGGAGCTCCTGCCGCAGAGCGGGGTCGGCGTTCAGCAACTGCTGCAGCTGCGGAGCCCACTCCTGTGCCAGCGCCTCCTCGGTCTGCCTGTCGTCGGCTTCCCTGGCCGCTCGCACGTCCTCGCGTACCTCTGCCAGACGGCCCGCCACGGACGTGACCCGGTCGGGGCGGGTCCGTTGCCAGAGCACCAGTACCGCCGAGCGCGCCTGCTGCCAGGCATCGGTCGCCATCGAACCGACCAGAGCGCTCGCGGCGCTCATCACCAGTGGGTCCATGTTCCCCTCCCCTTCAGCTCAACCGCCCTGGCCGTCGGCGGCCTTCCACACGACGGCCTCGAACTCCACCGCGGACATGAAGTCCTGCGGGAGACGGGTCACCTTCAGCCGGGCGACGCGTCCTTCGTCGGTGCGCAGGCACAGCACGGTGCCCTGCCGCAGTTTCACCCCGTAGGGTTCACCGCCGGCGTCAGCCGTTTCGGCGCAGGCGGCCTCGCCGGGTTCCCCGCCGGAGCCCTTCCACAGTTCGATGGCCCCGCTTCCCGTGAAAGCCCTCATGCCGTCTCCCAGCGTTCCGACGGAGATGTCGGGCCCGGCCAGGGACGAGGCTGAGCTCTGCACGGGGTGGCCACCGTCCAGCTCCTTGCCGCCCTCCGCGCTGACCGCCAAGGTGCCCTGCCACTGCTCGGCGGACCCGGAGGACGCTTCCCGCGCTGCTCCGCCCGGGGACCCCGTCGGTGTGCCGGCGCTGCTCGGGACGCCCGGATCCGCCGTGATGCCCGGTTGCCCGAAGGCGCCGCCCGCCGCCGTGTCCTGGGCCGACGGACTCACGGACGAAAGCGGCGTGATGGGCCCCGACCCCCGCTCCGAGCGCTCGGCGGTGAGCCCGTACACACCCACCGCTCCGGCGGCGACGGCGACCACGGCGGCGAGGACGGCCCACCCGCTCACACGGACGTGGGTGGACGTGCTGCTGTTGATGTCGCGCGCAGCCTGATAGACGCGGCCCCCGTCGCCCGTACGGCCGTCCAGCCCCGGTTCCCTCATGGGTTCCCCGGGCTCGTCCCACTCGGCGTTCGATCTGTCACCGGCCACTGCCAGTCACCCCCCGCGTGACGCTCCGTGCGGTGTGAAGCGTACGGGAGTGGAATGACGGCTGATCAGATTTTGCGCGAACTCGCCCATGACGTAGGCAACTTGTGATGGACCGTGTCCCTGGCGCTCCGCGCGCTCGGCCCTTGCGGCTGCGCACGCCGGTCTCGGCCGCACGGGCACGCGTGCAGCGCCGGGCGAGCCGCCGGACGTGACCGGGGCAGGCGTTCCGGTCGAGGCCACCGGAGAGGCGGACGGAGCCGCGCCAAGGGCCGTCGCGCTTCAAAGGCCTCGGATACCGGAGGCTCGCCGTCGTCGGTGCCCGCGACGGCGTCGTCCCCCGCGCGTCCGTCGTCCAGCGCTGCCGCGACACGGACCCGAGCCCGTGCCTGTCCAGGTGGAGGTGACGCATGAGCCCTGCCGTCCTTCAGGGAGCGGCTGGGCTCACGCATGACGTACGCCCGTCAGGCCTCCCCGACGAACCCGGCCCACGCCTCACGTGACACACGGATGACGGGTCCGGTGACGGCCTTGGAGTCCCGGACGTGTACGACTCCCGTGTCGGCCGCGACCTCGACGCAGTCGCCGCCCTCCGCTCCGCTGTAGCTGCTCTTGAACCAGGCGAGGCTGGTCGCGACGGCCGAGGACTCAGCGGTGTTCATAGCTCTCCCAGCAACCTCTCGATGAACTCCAGAGACTCTCGCGGAGTGAGAGCCTGCGATCGGATGATCCCATAACGGGCGGCGGCGAGCGCTGCTTGCTGAGGGTCGGTCTGAAGGGTGCTGGATCCCTGCGCCTCGGTGTACGCGAACTTCTTGCCGTCGTCACGCGTGACGACCGTGAACGCTCCGTCCACGCCGGCGCTTTCCTCACAGTCGAGCGGCATGACCTGGATCTCGACGTTCCGTTTCTGGCCGACGAGCAGCAGATGCTCCAACTGCCCTCGAAGCACCTCCCTTCCACCGAGCCGACGCCGCACTACCGACTCGTCCATCACGAAGCTGAGAAGTGGGGCGGGATGCCGGTCGAAGATGTCCTGCCTGGCCAACCGAGCGGCCACGCGCTGCTCGATGGTCTCCTGGTCCAGAGGGGGGCGCCGCATAGCCAGTACCGCCCTCATGTACTCCTCGGTCTGAAGCAGGCCCTTGACCACCAGCGTGTCGTAGGAGAGCAACTCGATGGCCTCCTTCTCCAGCGTGGCCATCCCCTGGAAGAACACCGGATACTGAGCCCGCTCCACCTGCTCCTTCCACACCGTCAGCAACCCGCCCGCGTCCAGGACCTCGTCCGCCCGCTCGATGGTCCTGGGCGACGGGATCCGCCGCCCCTGCTCGTACGACGCGACCGTGGACGCCGAGTATCCGATCCGCCGCCCGAACTCCTCGCGCTCCAGGCCCGCCCGCACCCGCAGCGTCTTCAACGTCTGCCCGAACGCGATGACCACGGCCTGGCCGGACGTGTCCGCCGTCGCCTGCCCCGCGTCGTCCGCCACCACGGCCTCGGCCCTCTCGCCCGTACCCTCGGTCATCACTACCGCCTCCCTGGCCCAACGCCGCCCCGGCGGTCTCGTCACGCCGCGCGTGTCGTACTCGCGCCGCCACCACACGTACAACAGTCCGCGTCGGTGCGTCACCACTGGTCACGCTACGCGACCGAGGACACCGTTGTCGGCATGACGAGCCAACTCCCCAACCCCGTCAGCGCCCCCCGGTCCGGCGGCCTCGGCGACGACTTGGGCCGCACTTTCGAGATGCGCTTCACCTCCACCCCGCGCGGGGCCCGCCTCGCCCGCCGACTGGCCGCACATCGGCTGGACACCTGGGGCATCCCGTACGGCACCGGCCCGCACGAAGAGATCGTGCTCGTCCTCGCCGAGCTGGCCGCCAACGCCGTACGGCACGGACACGTCTCCGGTCGGGACTTCCATCTGTTCCTGCACGTGATCGCGCCCGCCCGCACGATCAGGATCGAGGTCACCGACACCCGTGCCGAACGCACGCCGCCCGAACCGGAAGCGCTGCTCGCCCCCGACTCCGAGGACACCGGCGGCCGAGGGCTGCTTCTCGTCGGGGCGCTCGCCACCCGCTGGGGCTGGCACCTCCGGCCCGAAGGCCCGGGCAAGACCGTGTGGGCGGAGTGCGTGTTCGCAACTCCCGCATGAGCCCGTTACCGGGGTGGAAGAATGGGCCGGGATGACCTCCAGCGACTACACCCCGTTCGCTCACCTCACCACCCCCAACGCCCCTCTCTACCGTCAGGTGATGCGGGCGTTCCTCGCCGCCAAGGAGCGGTTCGCGGTGCACCTGCGGCCGGAGGACGTGTACGCCGCGCTGGACGCGGGGAGCCGGCCCGCCGACCTGGAAGCGGTGACGCAGGCGCTGGACAAGCTCGTGGAGTGGGGCAACCTGCGGGCCGACCCCGACCACGCGCGGGTGACGGCGGTCGAGGACTTCTACCGCAGGCGGTTCATCTACCAGCTCACCCGGGCCGGTGAGGCGGCCGAGGCGGCGCTGGGGACGTACGACGAGGTGCTGGGGCGGCGCGGCGAACTCCAGGCGGTCGCGTTGCACGACATCGTCACGCAGCTGAGGGCGCTGCTGGTGATCGCCGCGGAGGACGAGCCCGACCCGGCCAAGACGTACGTCGCCCTGTCCGTGCTGACGGCGCGGTTCACCGACCTCGCCGACAACGCCCGCGCCTTCATGGGCTCGCTCCAGCGCACCATCGACCTGCACGACACCGAGGTCGAGGCGTTCCTCGCGTACAAGGACCGGTTGATCCAGTACCTGGAGCGCTTCATCCAGGACCTCATCACCCTCGGCGGCCGGATCGCCCTGCTGATCGGCGAGTTGGAGGAGCAGGAGCGGGTCGGCCCGCTGCTGCGGCTCGCCGCCGCCCGCGAGGCCGCCGACGCCGCTCCCGAGGACGCCGGGCGCGCGGAGGCGGTGGCGTACGAGCGGTGGGCGGCCCGGTGGTCGGGGCTCGCCGAGTGGTTCGTGTCGGGGGAGGGACGGGACTCGCAGGCCAGGCTGCTGCGCGGGCGGGCGCTGGGCTCGATCCCGCAGCTCCTGGCGGTCGTACGGCAGCTCAACGAGCGGCGGGCCGGACGCTCCGACCGTTCGGCCGACTTCCGTACCCTGGCGCGCTGGTTCGCCCAGGCGCCGGACGACGAGGTGCGGCACCGGCTGTGGCGGGTGGCGTTCGGGCTGCACTCCTCACGGCACCTCACCGTCGACGCCGACACCCTCACCGAACGGGCGGCCTCCCCGGAGCCGGCCTCCACCCCGTGGAGCGAGGCGCGACCGCTCAGAATCAGCCCCCAGTTGCGCCGCACCGGCAGCTACGAGCGGCGCGGCCGGCCGCGCCGGGTGGCCGATCGTGGCGAGGCGAAGCGCCGGCTCGCCGAGATCGCCGCCCGGCAGACGGAGGAGACCAGGAGGGCCCGGGACCGCCTCGTGACGGGCGGGCCGGTGCGGCTGTCCCGGCTCGGCGAGCTCGACCCGCTCGCCTTCCAGTTGTTCCTGCGGCTGCTCGGTGACGCGCTCGCCTCCTGGCGGCCGGGTACGACCACCACCGCGGCCACCAGCGGGGACGGTTCGATGGAGATCAGGCTGACCGTCCTCGACGACGGATCGACCGCCGAAGTACACACCTGCGAGGGGGTGTTCAGCGGCCCCGACCACCTGATCGACATCGTCGACCTCACGGTGGGGCCCGGCGACCGGACCGTACCGGCATCGGCACCCGTCCCCCGGCGGGACACCGCTCCCCGGCTCGCGGAGGACCGATGAGCGGCCCTCTCGCCGAGGTCCTCGACGGCCAGCGGCAGGCCGACCTCCAGAAGGCCGCACGCGCCCTGCTGAAGGAGCCGCTGCTCACCGCCGACGGGCCGTACGCCGACGAGTTCCGGCTGGTGCGCCGGCACACCGCCGAACTGCGGGAGTGGTTCGAACGCAACGTCGGCTGGGCGCTGCGCACGGACGCCGACGCCGCACGGCTGCGCAAGACGCCGGGCACCCTCACCGACGCCACACACCCGGCGCGCGAGGCCGCCCGCCGCGCCCTGCCCTTCACCCGGCGGCGTTATGTCCTTCTCTGCCTGGCCCTGGCCGCGCTGGAACGGGGCGAGGCGCAGGTGGCGCTCGGACGCCTAGCCGAGCAGGTCGTCCTGGCCGCCGCCGATCCCGAACTCGTCGCCGCCGGGATCACGTTCAGCCTGGAGCGGCGCGACGAGCGCCTCGACCTCGCGGCCGTCGTCCGCCTGCTGCTGCGGCTCGGGGTGCTGCGGCGGGTGGCCGGCGACGAGGACGCCTACGTCAGCGGATCGGGCGACGTGCTGTACGACGTGCGGCGGCGCGTGCTCGCCGGGATGCCCGCGTCCCTGCGGGGCCCCTCCATGGTCGAGGCCGAGGGCTTCGAGGAGCGCCTGGTGGAGATGACCGCGTGGACCGCGCTCGACAGCGACGAACTCAGGTTCCGGGCGGTCCGCTGGAAGCTGACCCGCATCCTCCTGGACGAACCGGTGCTGTACTACGACGACCTGACCGACGACGAACTGGTCTACCTCACCCGGCAGCGCGGCTTCATCACCGCCCGCATCCACGAACTGACCGGACTCGTCCCGGAGGTGCGGGCCGAGGGCATCGCCATGGTCGACCCGATGGACGACCTCACGGACGCGCGCATGCCGGAACAGGGCACCCACGGCCACATCACCTTGCTGCTGGCAGGGCACCTGGCCCGGGCGACCGGGCCCGTCGAACCGGCAGAGCTGGCGGCCCGCGTACGGGAACTGGCCGTTGAGCACGGCGGATTCTGGTCCAAGTCGGCGCGGGAACCGGGTGCGGAACCCGAACTCGTCGAGCAGGCGCTGACCAAGCTGGTGGCGCTGGGACTCGCCGAACGCACCGAACGGGGCGTCGTACCGCGGCCGGCCCTCGCGCGGTACGCGGTCGGCGAGCCCGTCGTCAGGGAACCCGGACGGCCACGCCGGCCCGCCGCCACGACCTCGCAGCCAGTGCGGCCCATGCAGTCAGTGCAGCCCGTGCAGCCCGTGCAGGACGAAAGGTGAACCGCTCCGTGACCGCGCTCCCCGGCCCCCAGTACTCCGGGCCCGCGTTCCCCGCTCCCGCGCCCGGCCGGTGGCGACCCCTGCGCATCGGACTCGTCGACCTCTTCCACTACGACGTCGAGGAGTTCTGGTTCCGCGACGGCCGGCTGCTGCTGCGCGGCAACAACGGCACCGGCAAGTCCAAGGTGCTCGCCCTCACCCTGCCGTTCCTCCTGGACGGCGACCTCTCCGCCCGCCGCGTCGAACCCGACGGCGACCCGGGTAAGCGCATGGAGTGGAACCTGCTCCTGGGCGGCGCGCACCCGCACCCCGAACGGCTCGGTTACACCTGGATCGAGTTCGGACGCCTCGACGGCGCCACCGGCGAGGCGTACTTCCGCACGCTGCTGTGCGGGCTGAAGGCGGTCGCCGGACGCGGCATCGCCCGCCACTGGTTCGCGGTCACCGACCAGCGCATCGGCGCCGGCCTCGACCTGCTGGACGCGACCGGGACGGCACTCTCCCGGGACCGGCTCGCCGAGGCCGTAGGCGGCCACGGCATGGTGTACGACACGGCGAAGGCCTACCGCAGGGCGGTCGACGAAGCGCTCTTCGGACTCGGGGAGCGGCGCTACGGCGCCCTCGTCGACCTCCTGATCCAGCTGCGCCAGCCCCAGCTGTCCAAGCGCCCCAGCGAGGCCGCCCTGTCCCGGGCGCTGACCGAGGCGCTGCCGCCGATGGACCAGGCGGTCGTCGCCGACGCGGCGGAGGCGTTCCGGTCGCTGGACGAGGAGAAGGAGGAACTGCGGGCGGCCCGCGAGGCCGAACAGGCGTCCTCGGCCTTCCTCGACCACTACCGCCGCTACGCCCGCCTCGCCTCCCGGCGCCGCGCCCGCCTGCCCCGCCGCGAACACGCCCGGTACGAGAACCTGCAACGGGAACTCGCCAGGGCACAGGCCGACCGGGACCGGGCCGTGGCGGACCGCGAGGAGGCCCGGGCGAGGGACACCGCCCTCGGCGAGCGGGCCGCGCGGCTGGCCGCCCAGGACGCCACGCTGCGGGCCCGGCCCGAGATGCGCGACGCCCGCGCGCTCGACCAGGCGGCGGACGACGCCGCCCGCACGGCCGGAGAGCTGAAACGGGCCGAGGCGGACCGGCGTACGGCCGCCGAGGCACACACCCGGGCCCTGGGCCGGCTCGCCACCGCGGACAACCGGCTCACGGCCGCCCGGGAGCTGCTGGACGGCATCCGGGGCCGGGCGGCCGAGAGCGCCACGGCCGCCCGGCTCGACGCCCCCAGGACGGAGGGAGCCCCCGACGCCGTCCTGCGACGGGAAGCGGACGAGGCGACGGCGAGCAGGCGGCGCGCCGTCGAGCACGTGACGGAACTCGCCACGCAGGCCGAGAAGGCGGAAGAACAGCAGCGGGCCGCGCGGCTGCGTGCCGACGAGGCCGACGAGGAGGCCGTGCACGCACAGGAGCGGCTGGCCGAGGCGGAGGAGAGCGTCGCCCGGGAGGCACGGGCACTGACCGCGGCCGTGCGGGAGCACCTCTCCGGATGCGTGGAGCTGCGGGTGCCCGGGCTGCCGGGAGTCCTGGACGCCGTACAGGACTGGGCCCGCTCTCTGGACGGCCCGCTGCCGGCCCGCACGGCGGCGACCGAAGCGCATCGCGCCGCGGCCTCCCACCTGGCCGACCGGGCAGCCGGACTGGCCCACCGTGAGACGGTGACGGCGGAGCGGCAGCGGCAGGCGGAGCAGGAACTGACCGACCTCGAAACGGGCGGGGAGCGCGGCCCGTCGGCCCCCCACACCCGCGCACCCGGTGTGCGGGACCGGGGCCCCGGCGCACCGCTGTGGCGCTTGGTCGACTTCCGTCCGCACGTCACCGAGGCCGACCGTGCGGGACTGGAAGCCGCGCTGGAGGCCTCGGGACTCCTCGACGCCTGGGTGCGGCCGGACGGCTCCGCGGTCGCCGCGGACGGCCACGACGTGCTGCTCGACCCGGTCGGACTGCTCGGCGGAACCGGCCTCGACCGCGCCCTGTGCCCGGCGGTCGACCCCGCGGACGCGGGTGCCGCCGCCGTGGGGGAGGAGACGGTCGCACGCCTGCTCTCCTCGATCGGACTGGCCGCGGGCGGCGTGCAGCACGCCCCCGGCGAAGCCCCTTGGGAAGGCAGCGGCCACGACACCTGGATCTGCGCGGACGGGCGCTTCCGCGTCGGAGCGCTCATCGGTAGCTGGGTCAAGGACAGCGCCCAGTACGTGGGGGAAGGAGCGCGGGAGCAGGCGCGTCGCGTCCGCATCGGAGAACTGCGCGCCGAGATCGACGGCTTGGCGGCGGAGCGCGAGCAACTGGCCGAGGAGTCCCGCGTCGTGGCCGGAAGCCGTGCCGTGCTGGACGCCGAGCTCGCCGCACTGCCGGGCGACGACGACCTGCGGCACGCCCACGCACGCGTCACCGCCGCGACCGAAGCGGTCCGCCGCGCCCGCGCCCGGCGGGACGAACGGGCCGCGGAACTGGCTCCGGCGGCACAGCGGGCCGACCGCGCGACGGCCGAACTCGCCGACACCGCAGCCGCCCTGAACCTCCCCACCGAGCCCACGGCACTGGGCGCCGTGCGCCAGGCGCTCGCCGACCACACCGCCCTCCTCGCAGCTCTGTGGCCGGCACTGCGCGAACGAGCGGAGGCCGAGCGCGCGGTGACCGGTGAGCGGGAGGAGACCCAGCGGGCCGAACTCCTCGTGTCCGAGCTGGCGGAGCGCGCTGCGCAGGCGGCCCGGACGGCTGCCGCGGCGGACGAACACCTCACGACGCTCCGCTCCACCGTCGGAGCGGCCGTCGCCGAGCTTCAGCGGCAGTTGGAGGAGACGGCCGAGGCAGCCCGGGCATGCGAGCAGGAACAGCGGCAGGCCCGGGCGGCGTTCGGTGACGCCGACCGGCGGGCCGGCCGCGCCGAGGGACGCATCGAGCGGCTCGCCGAGGAGGTCACCGAAGCGATCGCCGCGCGCGAGGAAGCCGTCGCGGCGCTCCAGCGGTTCGCCGCGACGGGACTGCTCGCCGTCGCGCTGCCCGATCTCGCCGTACCGGACGACGGCGCGGGAACGTGGGCGGCGACCCCCGCCATCGCCCTCGCGCGGGCCGTGGAGTCCCACCTCTCCTCTGTCGATGACACCGACGCGGCCTGGGAACGCGTGCAGAAGCGGCTGAGCGAGGAGTTCGGCAGGCTCCAGGACGCGCTGTCGCGGCACGGCCACACCGCCACCGCCCGCCCGAGCGAGGACGGCATGCGGGTCGACATCGTCTACCAGGGCCGGGAACGGGCCGTGCCCGAACTCGCCGAGGCCCTGGCCGTCGAGGTCGCGGAACTGACCCGCATCCTGTCCGCACGCGAGCGCGAGATCCTCCAGACCCATCTGATCACCGAGGTCGCCGGGACGCTGCAGGAACTGATCGGGGCGGCCGAACGGCAGGTGGCCGCCATGAATCGGGAGCTGGAGGAGCGCCCGACCTCCACAGGTATGAAGCTGCGGCTGGTGTGGCGAGCGTCCCGCCGAGCCCCGCAAGGACTGGCCCAGGCCCGCGAACGGCTGCGCCAGTCCGCCGACGCGTGGTCGCCCGAGGACCGGGCCGCGGTCGGCGCGTTCCTCCAGGAGCAGATCGCCCGCCGGCAGGCCGACGACAGCGCCGGCAGCTGGCTGGAGGACCTCACCGCCGCCCTCGACTACCGGTCCTGGCACGAGTTCGGCGTCGAACGCCACCAGCACGGCAAGTGGGTGCCTGCCACCGGCCCCGCCTCGGGCGGGGAACGGGTACTGGCCGCGTCCGTGCCCCTGTTCGCCGCCGCGTCCTCCCACTACGCGAGCGCGCGCGGCGCGCACGCCCCGCGCCTGGTCACCCTGGACGAGGCGTTCGCCGGCGTCGACGACGACTCGCGCGCCAAGTGCCTCGGGCTGCTGCGCGCCTTCGACCTCGACGTCGTGATGACCAGCGAACGCGAGTGGGCCTGCTACCCCCAGGTGCCGGGCATCGCCATCGCCCAGCTCGCCCGCGTCGACGACATCGACGCCGTGCTGGTGACGCGGTGGGAATGGGACGGCAGCGAACGGCGGCGCGGCACGGAGCCCGGTGCCCGACCGGACGCGCTCGGGGCGTCTGTCGGCACCGCCGACTCCGGCGAGAGGGCCGACAGGCCGGTGCGTCCCTTCGGTGAGCCAGGGTGGACCGCCGTCGTCGACGGCACCGACGGGCAGGGGCCCCTGTGGACGTGAAGCATTCGGAGACCCTGCCTGACCGCGACGGATGCCTGGCGGCGGCCGGACGCACAACACCGCCGGACGCCACCGCGGACGCGGTGCCGACCGGGCCGCCACCGGCAGAAGCCGAGACCGACGTGGATACCGAGCGCCTCGGACGTCTGCTCGGCGATCCCGGGCTTGCCTGGTTCGTGGACCGCGTGCGGCAGCGCATGGCACGGGGCCGGCCGCTCACCGGCTCCGTCACCCTCTCCGACCCCGACGCATCCCAACGGCGCGCTGCCGAACGCCTGCTGGGACGGGCACCACGATCCAGCGGCTCCCTCGGCATTCGCCTCGCCACCGTGGACGAGATCCTGCGGCGCTGCGGTGTCAGCCCCGACGGACTGGCGGTGGCCGTCGTCGCCCTCACCGGCCCGGTCGTACTCCAGGCCGAGACAAGGAACAGGGAGGAGCAGGCCTGGGAGGAGGCGTACGCCCCGCTGGGCATCCTCGACGCGGCGCTGGCCCACTGGGCCGAGCGGATCCGCCGTGACGGTCTCGTACGGCGCCTCGCCCGTACGCCGGAGGCCGCGGGCCCGCTGGTTAAGGCCGCTGTGCGCGCGCTGCGTTCGTTGCCCGCGTCGCCCCCGACAGCGCGGGCGACGTTCGCGGCACGGAACCTCTCGGGCGCCCATGCGCTGGACGAGGGGACGCCGCTCGCCACTCTCGTCCTGTCCGGCATCCGCTGCCTCACCGGCTTCCCCGACGGCTCCGGTGCCCAGTGGCGGCGGGAGGCGTGGGCCTCGGCGGGCTTGCTCAAGGACGACCTGTCCTCGACCGTCCTCACCCTCAACCTGCGCGGTACTCCACCGCTCGACTGGATGGCCGACGCGGGGGAGCCGACGGTGCTGACGCTCCGTTCCCTCGCCGGTCGGGCACCGGTAGCCTCCGTTCCCACGACGGGAACCGTTCACGTCTGCGAGAACCCGGCCGTGCTGTCCGCCGCCGCCGACTCCCTCGGCCCGGCGTGCCCGCCCATGGTGTGCCTCCAGGGGCAACCGTCGGCCGCCGCGCTCACCTTGCTGCGCGAACTGTCCACGCGTGGCACCCGCCTGCTCTACCACGGCGATTTCGACTGGGGCGGTGTACGCATCGCCGCGGCACTGGCGAGAAGCGTCCCTTGGCGGCCGTGGCGCTACACGGCCGTCGACTACCGAGCAGCAGTGCCGGCAGTAGCCGGAGCCCCGGGCCTGACGGGCCCGCCCGCCGCGACGCCCTGGGATCCTGCCCTGGCCGTCGCGCTTGCCGAGTGCGGTGTCCGGGTCGAGGAGGAAACGGTGCTGGACGACCTGCTCACAGACCTTGAACCGGCTTGCTCTGAGGCGGCTTCGAAGCGCGGCGGGCGCAGAATCGGACGAGTACCGAGTCATTGAAAGGCGGAGCTCTGTCACCTCGGAAGCGTTCCGGGGACGCGCCATGTGGAATCGCGCGGCGACCGGAAGCCTTCGGTTCCCGGACGAAAGTCCCAGAGAAGTCCCACAGGCGCGCCGCTTTCCGCACCGTCTTCGCCGCGTGGTCAGCAGAGTCGGCCAAGTTCCGGAGTGTGCGGGAGACCCGGCTGAGGAACTCCACAACGTGGTCGGCGAGGTTGTCCTGCTTGGTGCTGGTGCGGAAGGTGGTGCTCTGGGTCATGGTCGGCTCCTCGAAAAAGGGGTGCTGGGTGTGCTGCGGCCACTGTGGCACTGGGGACTGGCATGTCGGGCGGAAACAGGACATCTCCCACCCGAACCGGGCAGGGAGCTCTGGCGCCAGGTGACGCAGCGCCGGGCGGTCAGCGGCGGCCGATGGATCACGCCTCATGCCCCCCGCGGCACGAGAAGGGCTCGGGCAGCCCTTCGGGTCCTCTTCCAGGTGAGCCGGGGGTGAGTACCGATGGCCAGCAGAGCACGTGAGCCTCGACCAGGGCCCGGACCTTCTGCTGGGCGTCGGCGTACGACGACATCCTGCCCGGCACCGGCCCTCTCGCCTCGGACCCTCTTCCCCGTGCCCTTTTCGACGGCAGCGGACAGGTTGAAGCACTGAGCGAGGTCCTCAAGGACTCCACGGGGCTAGACATGGGCTGGGCCCTGATTCCCCACGCGTCCGAGGGAGTCGCCCGGCTACGATCAACCCATGACGACCTCGGACATCCCAGAGCTGCCGAAGATCACGGAGGAGCACTTCCTCGACACGGGTACCGGAGTCGAGGCGGAGACCGAGGTGGAGGAAGCGCCACCGGCGATTGCGCGGCCGTGGAATCCGGAACAGATCCGGGTCAACACCAAGCAGTTCTCGCTGCGTAACGCCCTGGACATGATCGAGGACGGATCCCTGGAGCTGGCCCCGGATTTCCAGCGCGGCATCGTATGGAAACCGGTGCAGAAGTCCCGGCTCATCGAGTCGGTGCTCCTGCAGATCCCGCTTCCCGCCTTCTACTTCGCCGAGGACACCGACGGGCTCATGCGCGTGGTCGACGGCCTCCAGCGCCTGTCGACCATCCGCGACTTCGTCCGCGGGGGAGACGAGCGCGGGTTCGAGCTGAAGGGCCTGGAGTACCTCCAGAGCGCGGTGGAGGGCAAGCGTTTCGAGGACCTTCCCGCACCGTGGAAGCGGCGCATCTACAACACCCAGATCGTCACCAACGTTATCGACCCGACGACGCCGTCGGATGTCATGTACGACATCTTCAAGCGCATCAACACGGGCGGTACGCCGCTGAACGCACAGGAGATCCGGCACTGCATGAGCAAGGAGCGCAGCCGGACCATCCTGCGGGTGATGACCTCCACCGTGGAGTTCAACGCGGCGACCAACAACATGGGGGGCCACATCCGGATGAACGACCGGGAGATGGCCCTGCGTTTCGCCGCATTCTGGCTGATGGGTACAGACGGCTACGCGAAGTACGCCGCGATGGACCCTTTCCTCCAGCGCACCACCATCATGCTGGACAACGTGAAGGACGTGAACGACGCCAGAGTGGAAGACCTCCTGGGGGCGTTCCGCAAGGCCATGGTGAACGCCCGTCTGGTCTTCGACGAGCAGGCGTTCCGTAAATGGCCGCTGGACTCGTCCGGCCGGAACCCGATCAACCGGGCACTCTTCGAGGCCTGGTCGATCACCCTCGCCAAGTACGAGACCGAAGACCTCGGACGGCGCCGCGAGGCGATCGTGGATGCCGCGCGTTTCCTGATGACGAACGACTACCAGTACCTGGAAGCCATCACCTCCTCCACGGGTGACGTCCGCCGGGTGATGCTCCGGTTCGACGTCACCGCCCAGGCTGCGGAGGCCGGTAAGTGATCACCTCCCTGCGCGTCCGGCACTTCAAACGCTTCACTGACGCGTCCTTCGCCTTGCGCCCTCTCACCGTCCTCACCGGACTCAACGGCACGGGGAAGAGCACCACCATCCAGAGCCTGCTGCTGACCCGCCAGCTCGCTGACGCATCGGCTGGCCGAGTGGTACAGCTCAACGGACCCTACGGACTCGCCCTGGGCGAGGCACACGAGGTGTTGCACCCCGATGCCCCAGACTCCACCATCGAGATCCAGATCGGCGGCGACGGCAGTCAGGTGCCGAGTGTGCACCGCTTCACGGTGCCCGACGAGCAGGCGCTCTACCTGCGGGTGGCCGATAACAGCGGGCCACCACCTGCCGAACTGCGCGGCCAAGGAGCCGCGTTCACCTATCTGTGCGCCGAGCGCCTCGGTCCCCGCGACCAACTCGGCGTCTCCGCTGAGCATCCCGATCGCATCGGAGTCGGTGTGCAAGGGCAGTACACCGCGCAGTTACTCGCCCTGCACGAGACCCGGGCGGTGCGTGAGCCGCTGCTCCACCCGACGACCCGGAACACCCACAACGTTACGACCTTGCGCACACAGGTGGAGACCTGGGCCTCCGACATCATCCGTCCCATCAAGATCATGGCGCAGTGGCCGCCAGGCATCACGGCGAGCACCATCCGTTTCCAGGAACCAGGACTGCTGAGCGAGCCGATCCGCCCGACCAACATGGGCTTCGGATTCTCCTACGCCCTGCCGGTGATCGTCGCCGGTCTCCTCACCGGTCCCGGAGACTTGCTGATCGTCGAGAACCCAGAGGCGCACCTCCATCCCGGTGGTCAGTCCAAGCTGGGCCGCTTCCTGGCCCGGGTCGCCGGAGCTGGAGCTCAGGTGATCGTGGAGACGCACAGCGACCACGTGCTCAACGGAGCTCGGCTGGCCGTGGCGGAGGAGCGGAGCCTGCGGCCCGAGGACGCGGTCGTGCACTACTTCGGCGAGGAGGAAGCCGGTTCCGCACCCATCGAGTTCACGGCGAAGGGCGAACTGACCGAGTGGCCGCAGGGCTTCTTCGACCAGATCGAACAGGACCTGGGGAGGCTGGCACGTGCCAGGCGCAGGGGGCGGTAAGCAGTACCGGATCGTCGTGGACGAGTCATCCTTCGACTTCCGAGGGCTGACGGAGGTGCGGTTGACGGACCTGCTGGACGAATTCAGCGACACGCTGGAGGAGTTATCCGAACAGCAGGCGGTCGCAGTCTCGCCGTTGTGGATGGAGGTGGAGTGCGCGGACGACCGTGAGCTCTACGACGTTCTGTACGAGGGGGAGACGCCGCGTGCCGGACGGGACGCGCGGCTGAGAATGATCCGTCTCATGGACCGCTGCCCCACCTGGGACACGGACGTGCCCGGCCTGCCCGACCACGTCGAAGTGGCCGGCGACGGCCGGGACCTCGCCTGGTCCCTCTGCTACGCCTGGTGGCGGACGCGGCAGCGGCACCACGTCGCATGTCTGGTCTTCCCGGCCGGAGACCGCCGCGGCTGGCTCCCGGTCTCCGCGATCGACGGAGCTACGGGTGAGGGGGCGACCGAGGAGGTCTTCCACTTCGTCGAGGCGCCCGCGCTGTCCGAGTTCTGGCGCTCCCTCTTCGAACGGGAGAACGTCACGGAGCAGGACTTCTTCCACCGCGCCCGCCAGAGCTTCCCGCAGCTGGTCTTCGCCGGCTCCCTCTCCTTCCGCAAGTTCGACGGCACCTACGCAGAGATGCGTGACTGGGTCGTACGGCTCCTGAGCGTGGTGCACGACCACTTCGCCGACGCCCTGGCCCTGCACTCGGGGCAGCCGCACCAGGTGCAGGCGGAGCTGGGCCGTTTCGGCCTGGACCTGTCCCCGGAGAGTCCCAACACCCGGTCCAAACCCTCGGTCATGAAGCAGCGGGACGTCGAGCACGAGGGCGAGACCTACCGGTGCGAGTGGCATGGCAAGAAGGAACGACACCGCAATCGCGTCCACTTCAGCCTGCCCCAGCCCCGTCTCGGCGATCGCATACTCATCGGCATCTTCGTGGACCACCTGGACACCTGAGCGCAGGAAGGGGGAAGCGCGGCTCCGCACTGCGCGTACACGTCCCCGGTACCTCGTACAGCCCGGTTCGTCAGCGCGTCCTGCCTGGTCGGTGACGTGTCACGCCCGCCACCGTGGTGGGCGTGACCCATGAAACCCCGCAGCATCGCGCGAGGCACCCTGTGGCGGCCCCGACTGGCAGACCGAGATGCGGGCCTTCGTCGCCCTGATCAAGGAGTGCCGGGCCCTGGGGTTCCAGTGGGTGCTCATCACGGGTGCGAACGACGGCCGAATCTCCGCACCAGCGCATCGAGCGATACCGGCTCACCAGGCCCGACCGGCCTCGTCAGGAGGAAGAGCGCGCCAAGTCACTGGTGTTCGTGGCGGCCACTCACACCCGCGATGAGCTCGTCGTTACTTGGAGCGGCAGCCCGAGCCGCTTTCTGCCCGAAAGCGCGACTCGTACGGCAAACAACGCCGCAGGACTCCTCTCACCCGAGGGCCCTGGCAGGGGCGGCGGCCTGACGGAGGGAGCGGCCGGAATTCTTGCAAGGCCCGTGTCCTCGACGCCATCCGGGCCAGTCGACGCGATGATCGGGCACCGGAGACCGGGTAAGCCCAGCTCCGGTCAAAAGTCCCAGGAACGTCCCAAAGGCGCCGCCACCTCCCTTCCCGCCTTGCATCCATGCACGTCAAACAGGGGGGTGACGACGCTTTTCCTGAAGGCTTTCAGATGTCCCGGAAGATCTCGATCTGCGCCCCCACGGAGTTCAGCCGCTCCGCCAGGTCCTCGTACCCCCGGTTGATGACGTACACGTTGCGCAGCACCGATGTGCCCTCGGCGGCCATCATGGCCAGGAGGACGACGACGGCGGGGCGCAGGGCGGGCGGGCACATCATCTCGGCGGCGCGCCAGCGGGTGGGGCCCTCGACCAGGACGCGGTGCGGGTCGAGCAACTGCAGGCGTCCGCCGAGGCGGTTGAGGTCCGTCAGGTAGATGGCGCGGTTGTCGTAGACCCAGTCGTGGATCAGGGTCTTGCCCTGCGCGGTGGCCGCGATGGCCGCGAAGAAGGGGACGTTGTCGATGTTCAGGCCGGGGAACGGCATCGGGTGGATCTTGTCGATCGGCGCCTCCAGCTTGGAGGGGCGCACCGTGAGGTCGACCAGGCGGGTGCGGCCGTTGTCCGCGACGTACTCGGGGCTGCGGTCGTGGTCGAGGCCCATCTCCTCCAGGACCGCCAGCTCGATCTCCAGGAATTCGATCGGGACCCGGCGGACCGTCAGCTCGGACTCGGTGACGACGGCGGCGGCCAGCAGGCTCATCGCCTCCACCGGGTCCTCGGAGGGGGAGTAGTCGACGTCGACGTCGATGACCGGCACGCCGTGCACAGTGAGCGTGGTGGTGCCGATGCCCTCGACCCGCACGCCCAGCGCCTCCAGGAAGAAACACAGGTCCTGGACCATGTAGTTGGAGGAGGCGTTGCGGATGACGGTCACGCCGTCGTGGCGGGCGGCGGCCAGCAGCGCGTTCTCGGTCACCGTGTCGCCGCGCTCGGTCAGCACGATCGGACGGTCCGGGCGGACCGACCGGTCCACCACGGCGTGGTACTGCCCCTCGGTGGCGGCCACGTCCAGGCCGAACCGGCGCAGCGCGATCATGTGCGGCTCGATGGTGCGCGTACCGAGGTCGCAGCCGCCGGCGTAGGGCAGCTTGAAGTGGTCCAGGCGGTGCAGCAGCGGGCCGAGGAACATGATGATGGAGCGGGTGCGGACGGCGGCCTCGGCGTCGATGGCGTCCAGGTCGAGGTCGGCCGGGGGCACGATCTCCAGGTCGGTGCCGTCGTTGATCCACCGGGTGCGTACACCGATGGAGCCCAGCACCTCCAGGAGGCGGTAGACCTCCTCGATCCGGGCGACCCGGCGCAGCACCGTGCGGCCCTTGTTGAGCAGCGAGGCGCACAGCAGGGCGACGCACGCGTTCTTGCTCGTCTTCACGTCGATGGCGCCGGACAGCCGGCGGCCGCCGACCACGCGCAGGTGCATCGGGCCGGCGTAGCCCAGAGAGACGATTTCGCTGTCGAGCGCTTCACCGATGCGGGCGATCATCTCAAGGCTGATGTTCTGGTTGCCGCGCTCGATGCGGTTGACGGCGCTCTGGCTGGTGCCGAGCGCCTCGGCGAGCTGCGCCTGCGTCCAGCCGCGGTGCTGCCGGGCGTCACGGATGAGCTTGCCGATGCGTACGAGGTAGTCGTCTGCCATGAGGTTGAGGTTATCTCAGATATGAGATGGCACCTCTCGGGGGGTCCGTTCGGGTGAGGTGCCGTCAGTCTTCCCTGCTCACAAGAGTTTGCGGTCACCCGAACAGGTCAGGCAAATCAACCGATGTCGTATGACATCCCCTGTTGTGGTGGGTGTGTCGCGGTCCGTCTCTTCCCGCCGACGGCGACGGACCAGGAGTACTTGTCGGTGCTGAGCCGCACTCCGGGAAGAATTCGAAAACCCTTGCGGAACGTCGGCGGCATGCGGTGCCTCCTTCCTGGCCGCCATGCCCTGAGGCGTTGCACGTCCACTGCCACGTGCTCTCCGGATACCCCGCCTCGGCCTACTGATGGCCGGGCGACGGGAGTTCGCCGCCGACCGGGCGGTCCCGGGCTTCTTCCAGGCCATCCGTCGGCCGGCGCGTCGAGACGAGTACGCCCGACGTCCGCAAGCCGTGCGGACGGCCTCTCACCGTCGGCCGACGGTGCACACCCCGCGACTCGGCGCATGTGTTGCGGATCACCGTGCGCCGTGAAACCCGGCATTCTTCCCGCCGCTCTTCTTCCGTGAATGGGGTGGTGGGGACGGCTGTCCCGCGCGTGAACGGGGTCCGAACGAGTGAGTCGTCCGACAGATGTGAGGCCGTTGCCCGGGCGACGTACGGTCATGGGCTCCATGGCAGGAGCCATGGCGGCCGCGCTGGTCGGCTGTTCCGGTGCGAGGAAGCCGAAGCCGGCTTCGAACAGCACCGAGCCGCTGACGCCGCCCGTTGCCACCCGGGTCGGGTTCGGCGCGGCGGGACGCCCGGTGGTGATGCAGGTGGTCGCCCACCCGGACGACGACCTGCACTTCATGAACCCGGACACGCTCGGCGGACTCGACCAGACCGTCCCCCTGGTGTCGGTGTACGTGACCGGCGGCGGTTCGTACGGCGTCAACGCCGTCCCCGGCCGGCCCAAGCCCCTGCCCAATGTCCCCGCCTACGTCTCGGCCCGCCGGCAGGGTCTGCGCCAGGCGTACGCGGCGATGCTCGGGCTCGGCCTCTTCGCGCCCTGGACCCGGTCCACCCTGACCGTGCCGGACGGCGGTGAGGTCGAGGTGCAGAGCCTCGCCCACCAAGGCAGGCGTGTCGATCTCGTGTTCCTCAGCATCGACATGCACACCCGGGTGGGACCCCACACCCAGGTCGGTATGACGCAACTCTGGGCGGACTCCAGCGCCCAGATCGCCACCGTGGTCGTCCCGGGTTCTCCGGTCACCGGGTTGCGCCACTACAGCCGGGACCAGTTGATCGACACCCTCACCCATCTCCTCGACCGGTTCCGGCCCACGGTCATACGCACGCTGGACCCGGACCCCGACGTGCAGGTGCACGACGCGCACCACCCCAGGGGCAGCGATCAGCGCGGTTACTCGGACCACCCGGACCACACCGCGGTCGCCCTGTTCACCTGGGCCGCCATGACCCAGTGGGTGGGACACCGCACATCCTCCGGGGGCAAGGCCCCGGTGTTCCTGACCGAGGTGTACCGCGGCTACTACAACCAGCGGTGGCCGGTCAACCTGCCCGGCACCCTCGTCCAGCAGAAGGCCCGCTATCTCGACGACTACGGCGGCAGCCCCGACTGGCACTGCGGCAATCCCAGCGGTTGCGGCGACTACAGTGTCGGATCGGGCGCCTCACTGCGCGACAAACGCAACTGGGTGCGCAGCACCCACTACCGGTACCCCACCTCCGGACCGCAGGGCGTCGCCGGACCGGGAGGCGAGCTGACCGTCTACGGCGTGCTCGGCATGCGGGCCGCCCGCTGGACGCGCAGCACGGCGGGCAAGACAGCATGGAGCGCCCCGGAAGACCTCGGGGGCGGCCCGCTGGCCCCGGCGCTGAGCGTCGTCACGATCTCCGGCAGGCGGGATGTGTTGTTCGGGCTTCGCTTCTCCGGGCTCGGCGCCGCGTCGGCCGACAACACGCGGGAAGTCGTCTTCCTCGAGCAGCGGTCCGCCGGGGGGCCGTTCCCTGACACGTGGAGCAGCCTCGGCAACCCCGAGCGCAACCCGGTCCGTGGCCGCCGGGTCGGGCCGCCGACGGCGGTCCTGGGCCGCGACGGCCGCGTCCACGTCTTCGCGCGGAACGCGTCCAAGGGCCTCAGTACGCGGGTCCGGGACACGGCGGGGCACTGGTCGCCGTGGCAGAACCTGGCCGGCGGCCAGGTGCAGGAGGGGCTCACCCCCGCCGTCGACGGCACCGGTCGCATCCATGTCTTCGCCGCCGGGCGCGGCGCCGTCCACGAGTGGGCCCAGTCCGCCCCCGAAGCCGCGGTGCGCTACCGCGGTCCGCTGCGGCTGAGCGCGCCACCCGCCGAGGCGCCGTCGGCCGCGACCGCGGCGGACGGCTCGCTGGTGCTCGCCTACCGGGTACCCGAGACCGCGCAGATCCTCGTCGAGCGGCTGACCGGGAGCGGCCGGAACTGGCAGCCCCTGTCGGCCGTACGGCAGACGGGCTTCGGGCCGCTGGCGCTGCTGCCCGGCGCGGGCCGCGGCGCCGGGCCGATCCTGGCGGTACGGACCGACACCGGCGGGGCTCTGCTCGCCGAGCCCGGGCCCGGCACCGTACCCATGGGCGCCCCGACGACCGCCTTCTGTGTCGGCAGGCCCGCGTTGGTGCCCGTGCGCCCCCATGGCGTGGGCAATGTGACCGGCTCGGTGCTGGTCGCGCTCGGCGCGGGTGCGGCACCGGTCACGCTGTAGACGCCCCGCAGCGGGACGTGCGGTCACAAGAACGCATGGCGGAAGGGATGGCAGGTCGCGTCGGCTCGACCGTGGACGGGCCGGATGCCGTCGGTGACGGGGTTGCCGGAGGAACTGGAGCCGGCGCTGATGCCGGCAGTACTCGCCGGGCGACCGCCTGGCCCGGGCGAACGCGCTCGATGCCGTGACCTCGGCGTGGCGAGTCTGGCTGGTCCGGCTCCCACCGACGGCGTGGCAGCGGCGTGGGGAGCCCCGACGGCAGTGGCGGTCCGCGTGTGTGTCGACCGCGGCGGCTGCGAGAGATCAGCCACCGGCCGCGCATGACCTTCCGCCCCCCATGTACTAGAGTTATCTCGACATCGAGATATCTGCCGAGGAGCGCCACCGCCGCCACCCTGGTAAGGATTACCTAACTTAGGCCTACCTTAGTGGACTGGCCGAGATGGTGTGGCGGCAGGATCGTGGTGGTACGCGCACATCAATGAAGGAGACTGTCGTGTCGGCGAACAGCTTCGACGCCCGCAGCACGCTGCAGGTGGGCGACGAGTCGTACGAGATCTTCCGGCTTGACAAGGTCGAGGGCTCGGCCCGACTGCCTTACAGCCTGAAGGTCCTGCTGGAGAACCTGCTCCGCACCGAGGACGGCGCGAACATCACCGCCGACCACATCCGCGCCCTCGGCGACTGGGACTCCCAGGCCCAGCCGTCGCAGGAGATCCAGTTCACGCCGGCCCGCGTGATCATGCAGGACTTCACCGGTGTCCCCTGCGTCGTGGACCTCGCGACCATGCGCGAGGCCGTCAAGGAGCTGGGCGGCGACCCGGCGAAGATCAACCCGCTGGCCCCGGCCGAGCTGGTCATCGACCACTCCGTCATCGCCGACAAGTTCGGCACCAACGACGCCTTCCAGCAGAACGTCGAGCTGGAGTACGGCCGCAACAAGGAGCGCTACCAGTTCCTGCGCTGGGGCCAGACCGCCTTCGACGAGTTCAAGGTCGTCCCGCCCGGCACCGGCATCGTCCACCAGGTGAACATCGAGCACCTGGCCCGCGTCGTCATGGTCCGCGACGGCAAGGCGTACCCCGACACCCTGGTCGGCACCGACTCGCACACCACCATGGTCAACGGCCTCGGCGTCCTCGGCTGGGGCGTCGGCGGCATCGAGGCCGAGGCCGCCATGCTCGGCCAGCCGGTCTCCATGCTGATCCCGCGCGTCGTCGGCTTCAAGCTGACCGGCGAGCTGAAGCCCGGCACCACCGCCACCGACCTGGTGCTCACCATCACCGAGATGCTGCGCAAGCACGGTGTGGTCGGCAAGTTCGTCGAGTTCTACGGCGAGGGCGTGGCCGCGACCTCCCTCGCCAACCGCGCCACCATCGGCAACATGTCGCCGGAGTTCGGCTCGACCGCCGCGATCTTCCCGATCGACTCCGAGACCATCAACTACATGCGCCTGACCGGCCGCCCCGAGCAGCAGCTCGCGCTCGTCGAGGCGTACGCCAAGCAGCAGGGCCTGTGGCTGGACCCGACCGCCGAGCCGGACTACTCCGAGAAGCTCGAACTGGACCTGTCCACCGTCGTGCCGTCCATCGCCGGCCCCAAGCGCCCGCAGGACCGCATCGTCCTGGCGAACGCCGCCGAGCAGTTCAAGCAGGACGTGCGCAACTACGTCGACAGCGTCGACGAGGCGGGCGTGGAGTCCTTCCCGGCCTCCGACGCCCCGGCCGTCCACCCGAACGGCGCCCCGTCCAACCCGGTCCCGGTGACCGCCCCCGACGGCACCACCTACGAGCTGGACCACGGCGCGGTCACCGTCGCCGCCATCACCTCCTGCACCAACACCTCCAACCCGTACGTCATGGTCGCTGCAGCGCTGGTGGCCAAGAAGGCGGTGGAGAAGGGCCTGACCCGCAAGCCGTGGGTGAAGACCACCCTGGCGCCCGGCTCCAAGGTCGTCATGGACTACTACGACAAGGCCGGCCTGACCCCGTACCTGGACAAGCTGGGCTTCAACCTCGTCGGTTACGGCTGCACCACCTGCATCGGCAACTCCGGCCCGCTGCCGGAGGAGGTCTCCAAGGCCGTCAACGACCACGACCTGGCCGTCACCTCGGTCCTGTCCGGCAACCGCAACTTCGAGGGCCGGATCAACCCCGACGTCAAGATGAACTACCTGGCGTCCCCGCCGCTGGTCGTCGCCTACGCCATCGCCGGCTCCATGAAGGTGAACATCACCGAGGACGCCCTCGGCGTCGACCAGGACGGCAACCCGGTCCACCTGAAGGACATCTGGCCCTCCGAGGCCGAGGTCAACGACGTCGTCGCCAACGCCATCGGCGAGGACATGTTCTCCAAGTCCTACGCCGACGTGTTCGCCGGCGACGCCCAGTGGCAGTCGCTGCCGATCCCCACCGGCAACACCTTCGAGTGGGACGCCGAGTCCACCTACGTCCGCAAGCCCCCGTACTTCGAGGGCATGGGCCAGGAGCCGGAGGCGGTCGAGGACATCACCGGCGCCCGCGTGCTCGCCAAGCTGGGCGACTCGGTCACCACCGACCACATCTCCCCGGCCGGCGCCATCAAGGCCGACACCCCGGCGGGCCAGTACCTCACGGAGCACGGCGTGCAGCGCCGCGACTTCAACTCCTACGGCTCGCGCCGCGGCAACCACGAGGTGATGATCCGCGGCACGTTCGCCAACATCCGCCTGCGCAACCAGATCGCGCCGGGCACCGAGGGCGGCTACACCCGCGACTTCACCCAGGAAGGCGGCCCGGTCGCCTTCATCTACGACGCCTCGCGCAACTACATCGAGCAGGACATCCCGCTCGTCGTCCTCGCGGGCAAGGAGTACGGCTCCGGCTCGTCCCGTGACTGGGCCGCGAAGGGCACCGCGCTGCTCGGCGTCAAGGCCGTCGTCGCCGAGTCCTACGAGCGCATCCACCGTTCGAACCTGATCGGCATGGGCGTCCTGCCGCTGCAGTTCCCCGAGGGCCACACCGCGTCCTCCCTCGGTCTGACCGGCGAGGAGACCTTCTCCATCACCGGCGTCACCGAGCTGAACGAGGGCACCGTCCCGCGCACGGTGAAGGTCACCACCGACACCGGCGTCGAGTTCGACGCGGTCGTCCGCATCGACACCCCCGGCGAGGCGGACTACTACCGCAACGGCGGCATCATGCAGTACGTGCTGCGCAGCCTGATCCGCAAGTAGGCGGCACGGCAGGACAGCAGAGGGCCGCACCCCCGGCGCCGGGGGTGCGGCCCTCGCCCGTACACGGCCCGGGGTGCAACCCTCGGTACGACAGGAAGCACGACGGTCTTCCACCCCGCACGGAAACACGCTCGGGCGGACCCGGCGGCACGTGGGCCGTGGCCGCCGGGTCCGCGAGCCGGGCAGGTGAAGGGGGGAAGACATCTGCCCGGGTGGTGCTGGCTTGGGTGAACCATGGTGCGACAACGTTGTCTGGATGGTCTGTACATGACTCTACCGTCGTAACCGACAACGATGTCAAGCAACTTGGGGCGCGCCCACCCATGTGAGTGTCGGCGCGCGCCGGGAGAGCACGCGGTCTTCCGTTGTACCACCGGCGCGCGCTACTGTCCCTGCGGCTTGAGTGATCCCCGGTGCGCGACCCGTCCGAAGGAGGAGGGGCCGCGTCATGCGCTTCCGTCCCCTGTCCCTGCTGCTGGCCGCCGCACTCGCGGCCGGCGGTGCCACCCCCGCCCTCGCGGCGACCACCGCCCCCGGGAGATCCAGCCCCGCCCTGGTCAAGGACCCCACCCGGTACGTCGATCCGCTGATCGGCACGAAGAACGGCGGTGACACCTTCCCGGGCGCCGTCACCCCCTTCGGCATGCTCTCCTTCAGCCCGGAGAACACCCGCGGCGACGCCACCCGCACCACGGCCCCCGGCGGATACCACTACGACGCCACCCGCGTCCGCGGCTTCAGCCTCACCCACATGTCCGGCACCGGCTGCGCGGGCGGCAGCGGCGACATCCCGTTCTTCCCCTACGCCGGACAGGTCACCACCTCACCGGCGAGCGACACCAAGGACGCCGTCTACGCCTCCGACTTCCAGCACACCGACGAGACGGCCGAGCCCGGGCACTACAAGGTCGGCCTCGCCTCCGGTGTCACCGCCGACCTGACCGCGACGGCCCGCACCGGCTCGGCGCGCTTCACCTACCCCGCGGACAAACCCGCCTCGCTGCTGATCCGCACCGCCAACTCCGAGGTCGGCTCGACCGACTCCTCGGTCACCATCGATGCGGCCACCCGGACCGTCTCCGGCTCCGTGACCTCCGGGAACTTCTGCGGCTACCTCGACCCCGAGGGCCAACGCGCCTACTACACCCTGTACTTCACCGCCCGGTTCGACCGCCCGTTCAAGGCGACCGGTACCTGGCAGGACGACAAGGTGACCCCCGGCGCGACCTCGGCCACCGGCGGCACCGGCGGCTTCTCGCACGGCGGGCGGCCCGTGGCCGGCGAGGGCGCCGGCGGCTACGTCGAGTTCGCCCCCGGCACCGGCCCGGTCGGCGTCAAGGTCGGCATCTCCTACGTCAGCCAGGCCGGCGCCGCCGCGAACCTCGCGGCCGAGAACCCGCCCCGGCGCTCCTTCGACTCCGTGCGCGACGCGGCCCGCCGTGCCTGGCGCGAGCGGCTGGGCGCGATCCAGGTCGGCGGCGGCACGGACGACGAGCGCACCACCTTCTACACCGCGCTCTACCACGCCCTGCTGCACCCGAACGTCATCAGCGACGCCGACCGCCGCTACCGGGGCGCCGACGGCAAGGTGCACACGGTCGGCCGCGGCCACCAGGCGCAGTACGGCACCTTCTCCGGCTGGGACGTCTACCGCGACCAGGTGCAGCTGCTGACCCTGCTCAGCCCGCGCACCGGCTCCGACATCGCCCAGTCGCTGTACGAGCTGGCCGGGCAGAACGGCGGCACGTGGGACCGCTGGCTGCACGGCGCGAGCGGCACCCACGTCATGAACGGCGACCCCTCGCCCACCGCGCTGGCCGGCATCCGCGCCTTCGGCGGCACCGACTTCGACCTCAAGGGCGCGCTGGCGTCCCTGGTGAAGGCGGCCACCGTACCGACCGCGCAGGACCTGTCCGCCGCGGGCAAGCCGGTGCTCTCCGCCGGTCAGCGGCCGTCCCTGGACAAGTACCTCAAGCTGCACTACATGCCGTCCGTCTCCAACGCCTGGGGCGGCGCCGCCGAGACCCTGGAGATGTCCACCGCCGACTTCTCCCTCTCCCAGCTCGCCGCCGCGGCCGGGCAGAAGAAGACCGCGGACGCCTTCGCGGGCCGCGCCCAGTGGTGGCAGAACAACTTCAACATCGCGGCCACCCCGACCGGCGGCTACATCGCCAACCGCAAGGCCGACGGCAGCTGGGTCACCGGCTTCACCCCGGACACCGGAAACGGCTTCGTCGAGGGCACGGCCGCCCAGTACACCTGGATGGTCCAGCACAACCCGGCCGGGCTGTTCGCGGCCATGGGCGGCAAGGACAAGGCCCTCGCCCGGCTCGACGCCTTCTTCCACACGACGGACGGCGGCTGGGCGTTCACCGGCGGCGGTGGCGACAAGGCGGCCATGGACAACGAGCCGTCGATCAACGTCCCCTACCTGTACGACTACGCGGGCGCGCCCTACAAGGCCCAGGAGACCGTCCGTGCCGCCATGCGGCAGCTGTGGACGACCGAGCCCGGTGGCATCCCCGGCAACGACGACCTCGGCGCCATGTCGTCCTGGTACGTCTTCTCCGCCCTCGGCATGTACCCGCAGGTCCCCTCCCGCTCCGAACTCGTCCTCGCCTCCCCGCTGTTCGAACGCGCCGAGATCCACCGCCCGCACGGAGGCGACATCTCCATCCGCGCCCGGGGAGCGGCGGCCGGATCGCCGTACGTCCAGTCCCTGAAGGTGAACGGCCGCACGAGCGAGCGGCCGTGGCTGCCCGCCTCCTTCGTCCGCGACGGCGGACGCCTGGACTACACCCTCTCCTCGACCCCGAACCGCGCCTGGGGCAGCGACCCGGCCGCGGCGCCGCCGTCCTTCCGGCAGGGCGAGCAGCCGTACCAGATCGGCGTGGGACCGACCACGGCGACGCTCGCCCCCGGTGAGAGCACCAAGGTCTCCATCCGCGCCCTGTCGCTCAACGGCGGGCAGGGCCCCGACGTGCGCTTCCGGGTCCAGGCACCGGCCGGCGTCACGGCGAGCCCCGCCGAGGGCACGGTGACCGGCGGATCCCAGGAGATCACCCTGAGCGCCGGGAAGGACACCGCGCAGGGCTTCTACGACGTGCTGGTCACGGTGACCTCGGGCGAGCAGTCCTACGAGCAGCCCGTCGCCCTGACCCTCGCGGCGCCCGGCACCCTGCTCGCCGCCCGGAACAACACCGGTGTCTCCGACGACACGGGCGACCACGACGAGGCCGACTACGACGGCGGCGGCTGGAGCTACTCCCGGCAGGCCCTCGCCGCGGCCGGCCTCACCCCGGGCGGGCAGGGCACGGTGGACGGCCTGGCCTTCACCTGGCCCGACTCGCCCAGCGGCCGTCCGGACAACGTGTCGGCGGCGGGCCAGACGATCACCCTGTCCGCCCCCGCGTCCGCGCTGTCCTTCGTCGGCAGCGCGGTCAACGGCAACCAGCAGGCCAAGGCCACCGTCACCTACACCGACGGCACCACGGCCGCGGTCGACCTCGCCCTCACCGACTGGACCGTCGGCGGGGGCGGCGGCTCCGTCCAGTACGGCAACACGGTCGTGGCCAAGACGGCGTACCGCAACGTCGCAGGCGCGGACAAGGACCCCGTCGCCACCTACGTGTTCGCCACCCGGGCCTTCCAGGCTCCGGCCGGCAAGCAGATCCGGTCGGTGCAGCTGCCGTCCGACACCGACCTGCACGTCTTCACCCTCGCGGTGAAGTGACCGCGTGAAGTGACCGGCTGAGCCGTACACCGGCAGCACGAAGGGGCGGGCCCGAAAGGACCCGCCCCTTCTGTTGTGCCCTGCCGCACACCGCGTGTGCGTCAGGCCAGCAGCTCCACCTCCGCCAGCGTCGCGGAACCGTCGAGCACCAGCCGGTACTTCTGGTAGGTGCCCGGCGAGGCGATCGTGAACGGACGGGTCTGCTTGTCCCAGGCGAAGGACTCGCCCGAGCGCCGGTCCACGGTCTTCCAGTGCGTGCCGTCCGAGGACGCCTGGAGCGTCCAGCCCGTCGGGGCCTTGGTGCGGTCGCCCGACGACGTCAGCGTGTACTGGACCGCCTTGGCGGAGCCGGTGACCGGCAGGTCCACCGTGCTCACCGTCGCGTCCGTCGACGAGGTGTCGTCGAACAGCGCGCCGTCGCCCTTGAGCACGTCCGCGCGCGGCGTCGGAGCCTTGTCGCCGGTCGTGATCGACACGGGCGCGGCGTTCTCGCCCGTGCCCCACTTCGACGGCCGCGACCCCATGTCGAACTCCAGGACGCCGCCCTTGGAGAGCAGGGAGTGCGGCAGGTTCGTGGAGTTCCACTTCTTGCCGTTGAACCGGACGCCCTGCACGTAGATGTTCTTCGCGCTGTTGCGGGGCGCCTTCACGACCAGGTCGTGGCCGTTCTCCAGGTGGACGGTCGCCTTGGTGAACAGCGGGGAGCCTATGGCGTACTCACCGCTGCCCATGACCAGCGGGTAGAAGCCGAGCGAGGAGAAGAGGTACCAGGCCGACTGCTCGCCGTTGTCCTCGTCGCCGTGGTAGCCCTGGCCGATCTCGCTGCCGACGTAGAGCCGGGAGAGCACCTCGCGGATCTTCTCCTGCGCCTTCCACGGCTGCCCGGCCGCGTCGTACATGTACGTGACGTGGTGGGCGACCTGGTTGGAGTGGCCGTACTGGCCCATCCGCACGTCCCGCGCCTCGGTCATCTCGTGGATGATCCCGCCGTAGGAGCCGGCGAACTCGGAGGTCGCCGTCTCCGGGGTGGCGAAGTACGTGTCGAGCTTGTCCGCCAGGCCCTTCTGGCCGCCGTACAGGTTGGCAAGGCCCTTGCTGTCCTGCGGGGCGGTGAAGGCGTAGCCCCAGCCGTCGGTCTCCGTGTAGTCGTAACCCCACACGCGCGGGTCGTACTTCGCGGAGTCGACGCGCCAGTCGCCCTTGGCGTCCTTGCCCTGGAAGAAGCCGGCCTTGGGGTCGAACAGCTTCACGTAGTCCTGGGCGCGGTTGAGGAAGTACCGCGCCTCGTCCTGGTAGTGCTTCTGGCCCGTCTTCTTGTAGAGGGCCTCGCCCATCTTGGCGATGCCGTAGTCGTTGACGTAACCCTCCATGGCCCACGACAGGCCCTCGCCGGTGGCGGTGCTGGTGTAGCCGAGGAAGGGCGAGGTGCTCATGCCCTTGCGGCCCACACCGGAGGACGGCGGCACCACGGTGGCGTTCTTGAGGGCCGCCTCGTACGCCGCCTTCGCGTCCATCGGGACGCCCTTGACGTACGCGTCGGCGAAGGCGACGTCCGAGGAGGTGCCGGTCATCAGGTCGGCGTAGCCGGGGGAGGACCAGCGTGAGGTCCAGCCGCCGTCCTTGTAGCCCTGCACGAACCCGTCGACCATCTCACCGGCCTGCGAGGGCGTCAGCAGCGAGTACGCCGGCCAGGTGGTGCGGTAGGTGTCCCAGAAGCCGTTGTTGACGTACACCTTGCCGTCGACAATCTTCGCGCCCGTGTGCGTCGGCGTGTCCTCGCTGGTCATCGCCGAGAACGGGGAGGCGTACCGGTCCTTGCCGCCGACCTTCTCGAAGCCCGAGTTCGGGTACAGGTACAGCCGGTACATGCTGGAGTACAGCGTGGTCAGCTGGTCCGGCGTGGCGCCCTGGACCTCGACCTTGCCGAGCAGCTTGTCCCAGGCGCGCTGGGCGTGCTTCTCGACCTGGTCGAAGGAGGTGCCGGCCGGGATCTCCTGGCGCAGGTTGTCCTCGGCCTGGTCGACGCTGATGAGCGAGGTGGCCAGGCGCAGGGTGACGGCGTGGTCCTTGCCGGTGTCGAAGCGCAGGTAGCCCTTGACCCCGGAGGAGGAGCCGTCCTTGACGGGCTTGTCGAAGACGCCGTAGACGAAGAGCCGGGTGGCGCCGGTGGACAGCCCGGACTTCACGTCCGAGTAGCCGGTGACGACGCCGTGCTCCTTGTCCAGGGTCAGGCCGCCCTGGTCGGTGACGTTGTCGAAGAGGACGCTCGCGTCGTCACCCGGGTAGGTGAAGCGCAGCGCCGCCGCGTGGTCGGTCGGGGCCATCTCGGCCTTGAGGCCGTTCTCGAACCGCACACCGTAGTAGTAGGGGTGCGCGGTCTCGTTCTCGTGCCGGAAGGGCAGCGCGCGGGCGGTGCGGTCGGTGTCCGGGGTGCCGGACGCCGCCGACGGCATCACCTGGAACGTCTGCCGGTCGCCCATCCAGGGGCTCGGCTCGTGGCTGGCGGCGAAGGCCTGGACGGTGGGCAGGTTGTCGCTGTTGTTCGCACGTGCGTATTCGTACAGCCAGCTCTGCGATCCCGCGTTGGTGACCGGGGTCCAGAAGTTGAAGCCGTGCGGCATCGCGGTCGCGGGGAAGTTGTTGCCGCGCGAGAAGCTGCCGCTGGAGTTGGTGCCGCGGGTGGTCAGCGCGTAGTCGGCCAGGTGGGCCTTGGGGCGCTCGGGCGCGGCCCGCTTGATCGACACGTCGTCCAGCCAGCCGCGGAACTTCGCCGGGCCGCTGGGGGAGTCGTAGGCGAGCAGCACGCGGTCGACGGTCTTGCCGGCCGCGACCGACCCGATCCGCGAGACCACGTTGTTCCACTGGTTGACGTAGAGCGTCTTGGCCGCGCCCTGCGCCTGCGGGCTCAGTCCGAAACCGTGCTGGTCGGTGGCGCCCAGCCGGCTCAGGTACGTGCCGTCGGTGAAGGCGAGGTCGACGGAGACGTTCGTGGCGTCGTAGTCGCGGTCGCCGTCGGCCATCGACGGGAAGAGCCGGTAGGACAGCTGGGTGTCCCGGGTGACCTTGACGTCGACGTCGAAGATCTTGTTGTACGAGTAGGCGCGGCCCTTGGCGGTGTGCCGGCCGGCGTAGCGCAGCGCGCGCTTGCCGGTGTAGCCCGCGCCGGCCTTGGCGGTCGGTGAGCCGCTCGGGCCGCGGTCGACGAGGGAGAGCATGTCCGGCGGTACGGTCCCGCCCTCGTCGCCGGTGGAGAACTGCACATCGGCGAGCTGGAGTATGTTCGAGCCGCCGTTGTTCTTCGTGATCTCCAGCCGGAAGTGCTGGTACTCGGCCGGCGCGGCGAGGTCGTACGTCTTCGTCTGGAACCGCTGGGCGAACGATTCGCCGGAGCGGGTGTCGACGGTCTTCCAGTCCTTGCCGTCGGCGGACGCCTTCAGCGTCCAGTCCTTCGGGTCGCGCTCCGCGTAGTCATTGGCGGACGTGAGGGCGTATCGGGTGATTTTCTGGGGTTTGTCGAAATCGAATTCCACCCAGCCGGTGGATTGGAACGCGAGCCACTTGGTGCCCGGATCACCGTCGACGAGGTTCTCCTTGACCTCGCCCGAGCCGGTGTTCTCGGCGCTGGCCCTGAGGTCGGTGACGTGGTCGTCCACGTTGCCCGGGATGCCGGTGCTGTAGCCGCCGTCCACGCCCGAGGCGCGCTTGCCGCCGTCCGGCGCGGTGTCGACCGTGCTCACCCAGTCCGGCGCCGGGTCACCGGACTCGAACGAGGACGCGAACTCCCGGTCGGCCGCCGGGGCCTTGCCGGGCAGGGCGACCGCCGCGCCCTGGGAACCTGCGGCCAACACGAAGGCGGCCGTGACGACGACCGCCGGACCCCATCTGTGCCGTACTCTGCGCTGCATACGAGGGCGCCCTCCCTGGTTCTCCAAGCGCCGGACAACGTTGTCAAATTCGGCGCAAGCACCAGTAGGGAGTCAAGTGCCCGGTGATGTCAAGGGCGTTGGGTGCGGCATTCGGGCGTGAAGTCCCGGATATTTCCGTCAAGGGCCCCACAGGGGGTTCATATTTCCGCGAGGTCTCAACTCGGATAAGACCGACAGTGAACCTTGCGTTCGATCTTGCTCCGTCCGCCTGAAGTGGACTATACCTGTCGGCGTCCGTGAAGCCGTTCGACCGGTCGGCGGTGGACCCGGGGGGAGCCGGAAAGGTGGTTCGACGTGCGAAACGCGTCGGCCTCCTTGTTTTCCCAGCGATCCCGGTAGATGACGCACGAAGTACTTATTGCACGACCCAGCTTGGCCTACCGCGGTGCCGGGGAGGATCCGGTTCACCGCCTGAGTCCTGGAGAAGGCGAGGACTTGCGCATGGGATCCACTTCCGCCGAGAACCACGGGGGCCTCGGCCGCCGTTCCCTGATCAAGAGGTCCGCGGCCCTCGGTCTGGTCTCCGTACCCGCGATGAGCTTCCTGTCCGCGTGCGCCAGCGGCGGTGGCGACGGACAGGACAAGGCCAAGGCGGGCAAGAAGACGGCGAAGAACCCGCTCGGCGTCAACGACACCGCGCAGATGGAATTCGTCCTGTTCGACGGCGGCTTCGGCTCGGAGTACGCGAAGGACGCCACCCAGATCTACCAGAAGGACTTCCCCAAGGCGAAGGTCAAGTTCACCACCACCCAGAAGATCCAGTCCACGCTCCAGCCCCGCTTCAACCAGGGCAACCCGCCGGACCTCATCGACAACTCCGGCGCCGAGCAGATGGACATGGGCGTGCTCGTCGGCAAGAGCCAGCTCGCCGACCTCACCCCGCTGCTGGACGCGCCCTCCTTCGACGACCCGAAGAAGAAGGTCCGCGACACGCTGCGGCCGGGCATCGTCGAGATGGGCCAGTTCGACGGCAAGCCGGTCTGGATCCTCTACTACGCCTACACGGTCTACGGCGTCTGGTACTCCCAGAAGGCGCTGGACTCGCTGGACGAGAAGTACCCCGAGACCTGGGACGAGATGATCAAGGTCTGCACGAAGGCCAAGTCCAAGGGCATGGCCGGCTGGACCTACGCGGGCAAGTACCCGTACTACCTCCCGTTCTCGCTGTACCCGATGATCGGCAAGGTCGGCGGGCGCGAGGTCCTGGACGCCATCGACAACCTGGAGCCGAACGCCTGGAAGCACCCGGCCGTCAAGGCCTGTTTCGAGGCGTACTACGAGCTGTACAAGAAGGGCTTCATCCTCCAGGGCACCCCCGGGCTCGACCACATCCAGTCGCAGACCGCGTGGGCCAAGGGCAAGGCGCTGTTCATCCCGAACGGCTCCTGGGTCGAGAACGAGTCCGCGAACGTCATCCCCTCGGACTTCAACCTCGCCGTCTCCGCGCCCACCGGCCTCGACAGCAACGACAAGATGCCGTTCGGCACGATCTGGGCCTCCGGCGGTGAGCCCTTCATCGTCCCGGCCAAGGCCGCGAACACCGAGGGCGGCATGGAGCAGCTGCGCATCATGCTCAGCGAGGCGTCCTCCAAGAACTTCACCGCCAAGGTGAAGTCGCTGACCGCGTACAACGGCGGCACCACCGGCATCGACCTGACGCCCGGTCTGAAGTCCGGCGTCGCCGCGCTGGAGAAGGCCGGCTCCAACGTGCTGAACCCGCGCATGCAGGACTGGTACGTGCAGCTGCAGAAGGAGAAGATCGGCGTGGCCGGTCTGGGCGAGATGATGGCCGGCCGCGCCACCCCGGCGGAGACCATCAAGAAGATCCAGGGCTTCGCCGACGAGGCCGCCAAGGACACGTCGATCAAGCACTACAAGCACCAGTGAGGGTTCGTCACCAGGGTCCGCCCGGCAGCCGCCGCCCAGGCCGCCGGACGGACCCTGGCGGCACCGTCCGCCCTTCAGATCGGGGTCGCTAGCAATGCAGCACGGCAAGTACCGGTTCATCGTGGGGTTCCTGGTGGTACCCCTGGGGCTGTACGCGCTCTTCGTCATCTGGCCGTTCATCCAGTCCATCTACTACTCGTTCACGGACTGGACCGGCCTGAGCCCCGACTTCAAGATGGTCGGCGTCGACAACTACAAGAGGATGTTCGACGACGAGATCTTCTGGAAGTCGCTGCAGCACAGCCTGCTGTTCGCCCTGGTGCTGCCGGTGGTGACGATCGGACTGGCGCTGTTCTTCTCCTTCATGATCAACGTCGGCGGTCGGCGCAGGAAGGGCGGCCCGGCCATCAGCGGCGTCCGCGGCTCCTCCTTCTACAAGATCGTCTACTTCTTCCCGCAGGTGCTGTCGATCGCCATCGTCGCCCTGCTGTTCGCCTTCGCGTACAACCCGGACAGCGGAGCGATCAACTCCCTGCTGCGCGGGATCGGGCTCGGCAGCCTCCAGCCGCTGTGGCTGGGCGACCCGAACCTCGCCCTGTGGTGCGTGATGGCCGTGCTCGTCTGGTCGACCACCGGCTTCTTCGTGGTCCTCTTCTCGGCCGCCATGGCCTCCATCCCGGCGGACCTGTACGAGGCCGCGCTGCTCGACGGCGCGAGCCGCTTCACCACCTTCTTCCGCATCACCCTGCCGCTGCTGTGGGACACCGTGCAGTCCGGCTGGGTCTACATGGGCATCCTCGCGCTCGGCGCGGAGTCGTTCGCGGTCGTACAGATCATGACGACCGGCCCCGGCGGCCCCGACTACTCGACCACCGTCATGGTCCTGTACGTGTACCAGAAGGCGTTCCGTGACGGTCAGGCCGCCTACGCCACCACGATCGGCGTCGCCCTGCTGGTCGTCACACTGGCCTTCTCGGCCGTCGTGATGAAGCTGGGCCGGCGCGAGCGGCTGGAGTTCTGATCATGGAAACCACCGAGACCCCCGCCCCCGTGCCGGCCGAGTCCGGCGTCGCCGTCACCAAGACCGGCGCCCCGGGCGCAAAGGAGCCCCGGAAGAAGAAGGAGGGCGGTGTCCTCAACGTCTTCTCGCACGGGGTCCTGATCATCTGGGCGATCATGGTCGTCCTGCCGCTCGTGTGGGCGGTGATGACGTCCTTCAAGTCCGACGGCGCGATCTTCAGCTCGCCCTGGGCGCTGCCCGACAAGCTGCACTTCGGCAACTGGTCGCGGGCGTGGAACGACGCGCACATGAGCGACTACTTCCTGAACACCGTCCTGGTGGTGGGAGGCTCGCTCGTCGGCACCCTCGTGCTCGGCTCGATGGCGGCCTACGTACTGGCCCGCTTCGAGTTCCCGGGCAACCGGTTCATCTATTACCTGTTCATCGCCGGAATGAGTTTTCCGGTCATTCTCGCGCTGGTGCCGTTGTTCTATGTCGTGAACAACATGGGGCTGCTGAACACCATCCACGGGCTGATCCTGGTCTACATCGCCTACTCGCTGCCTTTCACGGTCTTCTTCCTGACGGCGTTCTTCCGGTCGCTGCCCAGTTCGGTGGCGGAAGCCGCATTCGTGGACGGCGCCTCGCACACCCGGACCTTCTTCCAGATCATGCTGCCGATGGCGAAGCCCGGCCTGATCAGCGTCGGGATCTTCAATTTCCTGGGGCAGTGGAACCAGTACATTCTGCCGACCGTGCTCAACACTGATCCGGACAAGCGTGTGCTCACGCAGGGTCTGGTCCAGTTGGCCGTCAGCCAGGGCTACAAGGGTGACTGGTCCGGACTCTTCGCCGGCCTGGTGATGGCGATGCTGCCGGTCCTGGCTGCGTACATCATCTTCCAGCGCCAGGTGGTGCAGGGCCTGACGGCGGGCGCCCTGAAATAGCCTGCGCGGGCCCTACGGGACCCCGCCGATCCCAGCCGCCCCCGGCCCGCCGGGGGCGGCTTCCGCGTGCCCCCGCACCCCGCGGCGGCGACGGGTCCGGCGTGTCACCGCAGGTCTCCGTGCCGTTTCGTGTACCCGGAAATGGTTCAACCTCTTGACGGGAGGCAACCCGAACGGCTCATCTTAGAGTTCACTTGTTGGACATGGACGGGGCCTCGCCGAAGCGGCCCCGCGCTCAGGAGGTCGTCGTGGAGACTCCAGGGTCGCAGTCGTCACTGCACCGAGCCAACCTGGAGCGGGTCGTACGTGCCGTGCGTCTTGCCGGATCCCTCACCCAGGCGGAGATCGCGCGGACCACGGGTCTGTCCGCGGCGACGGTCTCCAACATCGTGCGGGAGCTGAAGGACGGCGGGACGGTCCAGGTCACGCCCACGTCCGCGGGGGGCCGCCGGGCGCGCAGCGTCTCCCTGAGCGGGGACGCCGGGATCGTGATCGGCGTCGACTTCGGGCACACCCATTTGCGGGTCGCGATCGGGAACCTCGCCCACCAGGTGCTCGCCGAGGAGTCCGAGCCGCTGGACGTGGACGCCTCCGCCGGCGAGGGCTTCGACCGGGCGAAGCAGCTGGTCAACCGCCTGATCGTGGCGACCGGCGTGGACCGCTCGAAGATCGCCGGGGTGGGCCTCGGCGTCCCGGGCCCCATCGACGTGGAGTCGGGCACGCTGGGTTCCACGGCCATCCTGCCGGGCTGGGGCGGCATCAAGCCCGCCGAGGAGCTGCGGGGGCGCCTCGGCGTGCCGGTGCACGTGGACAACGACGCCAACCTCGGCGCCCTGGGCGAGCTGGTGTGGGGCAGCGGGCGCGGGGTGCGCGACCTGGCGTACATCAAGATCGCCAGCGGTGTGGGCGCCGGCCTGGTGATCGACGGGAAGATCTACCGCGGGCCCGGCGGCACGGCCGGCGAGATCGGGCACATCACGCTCGACGAGTCCGGCCCGGTCTGCCGCTGCGGCAACCGCGGCTGCCTGGAGACCTTCACCGCCGCACGGTACGTGCTGCCGCTGCTGCGGCCCAGCCACGGCACCGAGCTGACCATGGAGGGCGTCGTCCGGCTGGCGCGCGAGGGGGACCCCGGGTGCCGGCGGGTGATCGCCGACGTGGGCCGGCACGTCGGCAGCGGAGTCGCCAATCTCTGCAACCTCCTCAACCCGAGCCGGGTGGTCCTCGGCGGTGATCTCGCGGAGGCGGGCGAGCTGGTCCTCGGTCCCATCCGGGAGTCGGTGGGCCGCTACGCCATTCCCAGCGCGGCGCGCCAACTCTCCCTGCTCCCCGGGGCACTTGGCGGCCGTGCCGAGGTGCTGGGGGCGCTCGCCCTCGCGCTCAGCGAGATGGGCGATTCCACCCTTTTGGACGGCACTATGACGGTGGCGGCCCCTGCCTTCACTTAGACAACGTATGGCACCGTTGTCATCTCGTTAAGGATTTACTTCTTGACGTCGCACGTGTGGCCGAGTTGACTTCCAGCCACCTCGGCCGCAACGACGCGGCCTCGTCAGGGAGGTTTGAGGAAGTGAACACGCGTATGCGTCGTGCGGCCTTCGCCGTTGCCGCTGGTGCCATGGCCGTCTCGCTCGCCGCCTGTGGCAGTGCCAAGGAGTCCAAGGACAGCGACTCCTCCAAGTCGTCCGCCCCCGCCGCCAATAAGGGCGACGACATCAAGGTCGGTCTCCTGCTGCCGGAGAACAAGACCGCGCGGTACGAGCAGTTCGACAAGCCCTTGATCGAGAAGAAGGTCAAGGAACTGACGAACAACAAGGCCAAGGTCTTCTACAACAACGCCCAGCAGAACGCGAACCTGCAGAGCCAGCAGGTCGACACGATGATCACCAACAAGGTGGACGTGCTCATCGTGGACGCGGTCGACGCCAAGGCCATCAAGAACTCCATCCAGAAGGCCAAGGACCAGGGCATCAAGGTCGTCGCCTACGACCGCCTGGCCGAGGGCCCGATCGACGCCTTCACCACCTTCGACAACGAAGAGGTCGGCAGGGCGCAGGGCGAGGCGCTGCTGAAGGCCATGGGCGCCAAGGCCACCAAGTCGAGCAAGATCGTCATGATCAACGGCTCGGTGACCGACCCGAACGCCGCCCAGTTCAAGAAGGGCGCGCACTCCGCCCTCGACGGCAAGGTGACCATCGCCAAGGAGTACGACACCAAGGAGTGGTCGCCGGACAACGCCAACTCCGAGATGGAGGCGGCCATCTCCGCCATCGGCGCCAAGAACATCGCGGGCGTCTACTCCGCCAACGACGGCATGGCCGGCGGTGCCATCACCGCCCTGAAGGCCGCGGGCGTCAACGTCCCGGTCACCGGCCAGGACGCCGAACTCGCCGGTGTGCAGCGCATCCTCGCGGGTGAGCAGAACATGAGCATCTTCAAGTCCTACCCGACGGAGGCGAACGTCGCCGCCGAGATGGCGGTCGCCCTCGCCAAGGGCACCAGCCTGGACTCCATCGCCAAGACCAAGGTGAACAGCGACAGCGCCAAGGACGTCCCGGCGCTGCTGGTCCCGGTCATCTCCCTGACCAAGGACAACGTCAACCAGACGGTCATCAAGGAGGGCTTCTACACCGCCGCCCAGATCTGCACCGGCAAGTACAAGGCCGACTGCGACAAGTACGGCGTCAAGTAAGCGGCCCGGCCGGGACCGCGCACAGCGGCCCGGTCCCCTCCGCGCACCGGCGGCCCACCCCCCGGCCCGCGTACGGAACAGCCTCGGCAGAGGCCTCCCGCACCGGACCCCGGCCGCCCCACGGCTCCGCCGGCGCCCCGCGCACCATTCAGCCCCGCAAGCTCGGTGCGGGGCGCCGGACGGAACATCCCCGGGTCGCTCCCGACCCACCCACCCAGCATTCCTGCACAACCTCCCGCCGGGTCAGGCGGCGAAGGAGATGGTTCACGTGTCCGCTACGCCCGTGCTGGCGTTGCGCGGGGTCTCCAAGCGGTTCGGTGCCGTTCAGGCGCTCACCGACGTAGAGCTTGAGGTCCACTCCGGTGAGGTGGTCGCCCTGGTGGGCGACAACGGCGCCGGAAAGTCCACGCTGGTCAAGACGATCGCCGGCGTGCACCCCATCGATGAGGGCGCCATCGAATGGGACGGCAAGCGCGTCCAGATCAACAAGCCGCACGACGCCCAGAGCCTGGGCATCGCGACCGTCTACCAGGACCTCGCGCTGTGCGACAACATCGACGTCGTCGGCAACCTCTACCTGGGCCGCGAACTGAAGCGGTTCGGCGTGCTCGACGAGGTCGAGATGGAGCGCCGCTCCCAGGAACTGCTGCGCACCCTGTCGATCCGCATCCCGAGCGTGCGCATCCCGATCGCCTCGCTCTCCGGCGGCCAGCGCCAGGTCGTGGCCATCGCCCGGTCCATGCTCGGCGAGCCCAAGCTGGTCATCCTGGACGAGCCCACCGCCGCGCTCGGCGTCGAGCAGACCGCACAGGTGCTCGACCTGGTCGAGCGGCTGCGCGAGCGCGGCCACGCCGTCATCCTCATCAGCCACAACATGGCCGACGTGAAGGCCGTGGCGGACAAGGTCGCCGTCCTGCGCCTGGGCCGCAACAACGGCGTCTTCGAGGTCAGGACGACCTCGCAGGAGGAGATCATCTCCGCCATCACCGGCGCCACCGACAACGCCGTGACCCGCCGTGCGGCGCGCGCGAACGGGGAGGTATCCAAGTGAGCATCGACAAGACCTCCGCCGGCGCGCAGGACGAGCAGGCCGTCGAGGCCCCCGAGGCCGCGGCCGCCGCGGTGACCGCGGTCGACCCGCGCCTGCTGGTGCGCGAGCAGGGCCTCGCGGGATACGTCGGCGAGTTCAAGCGGAAGATGAAGGCCGGTGAACTGGGCTCGCTCCCGGTCATCCTCGGCCTGATCGTGATCTGCGTCGTCTTCCAGAGCCTCAACTCCCAGTTCCTGTCCGCGCAGAACCTGAGCGACATCACCGTCACCATGGTCGGCACGGGCATGATCTCCGTCGGCATCGTCTTCGTGCTGCTGCTCGGCGAGATCGACCTGTCCGTCGGCTCCGTCAGCGGCGCCGGCAGCGCCCTGGCCGCCGTGCTCGCCGTCAACCAGGGCTGGCCCGAGTGGGCCGCGGTGCTCATCGCCGTCGCCGCCGGCGCGGCCATCGGCGCGGCCCACGGCTTCTTCTTCGCGGTGCTCGGCGCGCCCGCGTTCGCCGTCACCCTGGCCGGCCTGCTGTTCTGGCTCGGCTTCATGCTCAAGATCCTGGGCGAGAACGGCACCATCAACCTCGACAGCGACGGTCTGATCGGCAAGCTGACCACGTACTTCTTCGCGGACGTGGCCGCCGCCTACGGGCTGGCCCTGATCGTGGTCGTGGTGTTCTTCGTCACCTCCTTCCTGGGCAACCGGCGCCGCGAGGCCGCGGGCATCCCGTCCCGGCCGCTGAGCGACACCGTCCTGCGCACCGTGCTGCTCGCCGTGATCTCCTTCGCCGCCGCCTACATGTACAACCAGTACAAGGGTCTGCCGCTGGCCACGGTGATCTTCCTGGTGTTCCTGATCGGCTCCGACTTCCTGCTGCGCCGCACCGCCTTCGGCCGCAAGATCTTCGCGCTCGGCGGCAGCGTCGAGGCGTCCCGCCGCGCGGGCATCAACGTCACCGCGATCCGGATCTCCGTCTTCGGCATCTCGGGCGGCTTCGCGGCCATCGGCGGCCTCTTCCTGGCCTCCAAGATCGCCTCGGCCAACCAGAGCGCCGGCACCGGTGACCTGCTGATGAACGCCATCGCGGCGGCCGTCATCGGCGGCACGTCCCTCTTCGGCGGCCGCGGCCGCACCTGGAACGCGCTCCTCGGTGTGCTGGTCATCGTCTCGATCCAGTACGGCCTCCAGCTGGAGTCCATCGCCGAGCCGGTGAAGTACATGATCACCGCGGCGGTCCTGCTGGCCACGGTCGTCATCGACTCGGTCACCCGCAAGACCCAGAAGACGGCCGGCCGCGCCTGACCGCGACCGACCCGAACACCTGTGCCCGGCGCCGACGCGGTGCCGGGCGCAGGTGTTCGGGGACGGCCGTCGCGGCCGTGCCATGGAAGGGCCCGCGCCGGGGTACAGCCGTTCGCGTGACCTATGACCCACCGCCCGGCCACGGGGCGCTCAGGCGGAACATTAGACTCGACGAGCCCGGCAACAGCTCGATCAGCTCTACTGCAAGGAGGCACGGGTGCCGCTGCTGACCCGCATCAGGGGACCGCGCGATCTGGACCGGCTCAGCATGGAGGAGCTGGACCAGCTGGCGCAGGAGATCCGGACCTTCCTGGTCGACGCCGTGTCCAAGACCGGCGGTCACCTCGGCCCCAACCTCGGGGTGGTGGAGCTGACCATCGCCCTGCACCGGGTCTTCCACTCGCCCAAGGACAAGGTGCTGTGGGACACCGGCCACCAGTCCTACGTGCACAAGCTGCTCACCGGCCGCCAGGACTTCTCGAAGCTGAAGATGAAGGGCGGCCTGTCCGGCTACCCCGCGCAGGGCGAGTCCGAGCACGACGTCATCGAGAACAGCCACGCCTCCACCGTCCTCGGCTGGGCCGACGGCATCGCCAAGGGCAACCAGATCCTGGGGCGCGACGCCCAGGTCGCCGCGGTCATCGGCGACGGCGCGCTGACCGGCGGCATGGCCTGGGAGGCGCTGAACAACATCGCCGCCGCCAAGGACCGCCCGCTCGTCATCGTCGTCAACGACAACGAGCGCTCCTACGCGCCCACCATCGGCGGCCTCGCCAACCACCTCGCCACCCTGCGCACCACCGACGGCTACGAGCGCTTCCTCGCCCGCACCCGCGAGGTCCTGGAGCGCACCCCGGTCGTCGGCAGGCCGCTGTACGAGACGCTGCACGGCGCCAAGAAGGGCCTGAAGGACTTCATCGCCCCGCAGGGCATGTTCGAGGACCTGGGCCTGAAGTACGTCGGCCCGATCGACGGCCACGACATCGAGGCACTGGAGTCCGCCCTCACCCGCGCCAAGCGCTTCGGCGGCCCGGTCATCGTGCACTGCCTCACCGAGAAGGGCCGCGGCTACCAGCCCGCGCTCCAGGACGAGGCCGACCGCTTCCACGCCGTCGGCAAGATCCACCCGGACACCGGGCTGCCGATCGCCGCCTCCGGCGCCGACTGGACCTCCGTCTTCGGCGAGGAGATGGTGAAGCTCGGCAAGGAGCGCGAGGACATCGTCGCCATCACCGCGGCCATGCTCCAGCCGGTCGGCCTGGACAAGTTCGCCAAGGCCTTCCCCGACCGGGTCTACGACGTCGGCATCGCCGAGCAGCACGGTGCCGTCTCCGCGGCCGGCCTCGCCCACGCCGGCGTGCACCCCGTCTTCGCCGTGTACGCCACCTTCCTCAACCGCGCCTTCGACCAGGTGCTGATGGACGTCGCCCTGCACAAGTGCGGTGTCACCTTCGTCCTGGACCGGGCCGGTGTCACCGGCACCGACGGCGCCTCCCACAACGGCATGTGGGACATGTCGATCCTCCAGGTCGTGCCGGGCCTCAGGCTGGCCGCCCCGCGCGACGCCGACCAGGTCCGCGCCCAGCTGCGCGAGGCCGTACAGGTCGACGACGCGCCCACCGTGGTCCGCTTCTCCAAGGGCGCCGTCGGCCCCGCCGTACCGGCCGTGGGCCGCGTCGGCGGCATGGACGTGCTGCGCGAGCCCGGCACCGACACCCCGGACGTCCTCCTCGTCTCCGTCGGCGCGCTCGCCCCGATGTGCCTGGAGATCGCGGCGCTCCTGGACAAACAGGGCATCTCCGCGACCGTGGTCGACCCGCGCTGGGTCAAGCCCGTCGACGAGGCCATGGCCCCGCTGGCAGAACGGCACCGCGTGGTCGTCACCGTCGAGGACAACTCCCGCGTCGGCGGTGTCGGCTCGACCGTCGCCCAGGCGCTGCGCGACGCCGGCGTGGACGTGCCGCTGCGCGACTTCGGCATCCCGCCGCGCTTCCTCGACCACGCCTCACGCGCCGAGGTCATGGCGGAGATCGGCCTGACCGCGCCCGACATCGCCCGTCAGGTGACCGGCCTCGTCTCGGAGCTGGACGGCCGCTTCTCCCGGACGGCCGCCGAGGTGGACGCGGCGGTGCAGCCCGCGCGCGACTGAACCGGCCGGCCCCCGGGACCACGTCCCAGAAGGACCGGTTCCGCCCCCTCCTACGGGTGGCGGAACCGGTCCTTCTGCGTGAACCTGCCAGTGCCGGGGCATACGCATCCCCAGCCCTCTCGATCACGTCGAGCCAGGTCGAGGCGACAAGCGTGGGAGGTAGGCCCGTGAGCAATTCGCTGTTCAGGACGAAGAACGTCGAGCAGTCGATCAAGGACACCGAGGAACCCGAGCACGCGCTGCGGAAGTCCCTGTCCGCCCTCGACCTGACCGTCTTCGGCGTCGGCGTCATCATCGGCACCGGCATCTTCGTCCTCACCGGCACGGCCGCCAGGAACACCGCGGGCCCCGCCGTGGCGCTCTCCTTCGTCGTCGCCGGCGTGGTCTGCGCCCTCGCCGCGCTCTGCTACGCCGAGTTCGCCTCCGCCGTGCCGGTCGCCGGATCGGCGTACACCTTCTCCTACGCCTCGCTCGGCGAGTTCCCCGCCTGGATCATCGGCTGGGACCTGGTCCTGGAACTCGCGCTCGGCACGGCGGTGGTGTCCGTCGGCTGGTCCGGCTACATCCACTCGCTGCTCGACAACGCGGGCTGGCACCTGCCCGCGTACCTCGGCGGCCGGGACGGCGCCTCCGGGTTCGGCTTCGACATCCTGGCCGCCGCGCTGGTCCTGGTCCTCACCGCCATCCTCGTCGTCGGCATGAAGCTCTCCGCACGGGTCACCACCGTGGTCGTCGCCGTCAAGGTGGCCGTCGTGCTCGTCGTGATCATCGCGGGAGCGTTCTTCATCAAGGGCGCCAACTACCACCCGTTCGTCCCGAAACCGCAGCCGGTGCCCGCCGGCAGCAGCCTCAAGGCCCCGCTCATCCAGCTCATGGTCGGCTGGGCGCCCTCGAACTTCGGCCTCATGGGCATCTTCACCGCCGCCTCCGTCGTCTTCTTCGCCTTCATCGGCTTCGACGTCGTCGCCACGGCCGCCGAGGAGACCCGCAACCCGCAGCGCGACGTGCCGCGCGGCATCCTCGGCTCCCTGATCATCTGCACCGCGCTGTACGTCGGCGTGTCGATCGTCGTGACCGGCATGCAGAAGTACAACCTGCTGTCCGTGGACGCGCCGCTCGCCGACGCGTTCAAGTCCACCGGCCACCCCTGGTTCGCCGGCCTGATCAGCTTCGGCGCCGCCGTCGGCCTGACCACGGTGTGCATGATCCTGCTCCTGGGCCAGGCCCGGGTGTTCTTCGCGATGAGCCGCGACGGACTGCTGCCCCGCTTCTTCTCGCACACCCACCCGCGCTTCCGCACCCCCTACCGCCCGACGATCCTGCTCGGCGTCGTCATCGCCGTCGTGGCGGGCTTCACCAGCCTGAGCGTCCTGGCCGAACTGGTGAACATCGGCACGCTCTTCGCCTTCGTCGTCGTCGCGCTCAGCGTGATCATCCTGCGCAACACCCGCCCCGACCTGCCCCGCGCCTTCCGCACCCCGTGGGTGCCGGTCGTCCCCGTCCTCTCGGTCTGCGCCTCCTTGTGGCTGATGCTCAACCTGCCCGCCGAGACCTGGGTCCGGTTCGCCATCTGGATGGCGATCGGCTTCGTCGTCTACTTCCTCTACGGCCGCTCGCACAGCCGCCTGGCGCAGCGGGAGAAGGCCGCTGCGGCCGACGGGGCGGCCACGCCGCCGGGCAGCGCCGTGTGACCGACCGGTCCGGACTCCGCACGGCCCGCCCCGGCGGAGCGGCCCCGTGCCGCCGCCGGGCGCGGTGACGGCACGCGCCGCGGGGGCTCAGTCGCGTACGGAGCGCGGGCCGGTGACCTCCGCGCCCAGCGCGGTGACGCGCCGGCGCAGCTCACGGTCGGCCGTGACGACCACGACGGGACGTCCGTCGGCCCGCGCCACGAGTTCGACGACGAGGTCGTCCCCGCTGCCGGGTGCGGCCTCGACGCGTACGCCGGTCACGGCGGCGACGTGGCGGGCCGCGCCCTCGACCACCAGCACGATCTCCGCCCGCTGGGCGACCCGCGGCACCCCGGCCGCCGCCAGCCGGTCCCGCAGCCGCTCGGCGGCCCCCTTCCGGTCCCGCCACCAGCCGTCGGGCACCGAGCCGACGACGTTGGCACCGTCGACGATCACCAGCAGGGGAGGGGTCTGGTCCATGGGGCCAGGGTCGCACGGCGGGCGGCCGCGCCGGTGGGCGGTTCAGTCGAGCCGCGATCCACTGCCGGCCGCCGCTGCCGACGGTGACCGGGGTACCGAGGCCCGAGCCGGTTCCGGAACGGAAGAGGAGGGTGCTGGCCGTCCCGGCGGCGGTGGTCGACCCCAGGGACGCTCGTCCGTCCCGATCCGCGTCGACGCCGGCGGCCGGCGGCCGGTCGGCGGCCGGCCTGCCCGCCGACGGATGAGAGCGGGCCAGGCGTGCCCGTCGCCGCCGGGGGTCAGCCCCCGGTCGCCGGGGACTTCTTGGCCGACGCCGGGATCTTGCTGTCCGAGCGGAGCGCCTTCCACAGCTGCGAGTCCTGCGGCTCGGCGGGCACCACCCGGTTGGGGTCGATCTTGTCGTACGCCACCGGCAGCATGAGGGTTTCCATGGTGGAAGGGTCGACGCCCTTCAGACTGCGGCTGAAATCGGCGAGCTTCGTCAGCGAGGCCAGGTCGGAGTCGGTGGTGAGGGCGGCCGTGAGCTTGTCGGCGATCTTGTAGGTCTTGGTGGGGCTGCCCAGCAGGTCCTGCTTCTTGACCTCGCTCAGCAGGGCCAGCATGAACTGCTGCTGCAGGCCGATGCGGCCGAGGTCGCTGCCGTCGCCGATGCCGTGCCGGGTGCGGACGAACTGAAGTGCCTGCGTGCCGTCCAGCCGATGGGTGCCGGCGGGCAGGTCCAGGCCGCTGGAGGAGTCGTGGATGTCCTTGTCGGTGGTGACCGTCACCCCGCCTATCGCGTCCACCAGCCCTTTGAAACCGGCGAAGTCGATCTCCATGTAGTGGTCCATCCGGATGCCGGACATCTTCTCCACGGTCTTGACCACGCAGGCCGGACCGACCTGGGAGTAGATGGAGTTGAACATCACACGCTTCGCGGAAGCCACCGTCGTGCCGTCGGCCTTCGTGCACTCGGGCCGGGTGACCAGCGTGTCCCGGGGAATGCTGATGCCGACCGCCTTGGTGCGGCCCTCGGGTATGTGCATCACCAGCGCGGTGTCGGAGCGGGCGCCGGAGACATGGCCGGTGTTCAGGCCCGCGTTGGCGCCGGCCCGCGAGTCGGAGCCGAGGATCAGGACGTTCTGGCCGGAGGTGGGCAGTTTCTGCGGCCGGTCGTCACCGAGGGCCTTGTCGATGTCGACCCCCTGGATGTTGCCGTTGAGGTCGCTGTAGAGCCAGTAGCCGGTGCCGCCGAGGGCCACGACGAGCACGCCCAGGGCGATGAGGACGTTCCTGCCGCGGTGCCTGCGCTTGGAACGGTCACGGTCTTCGCCGCCACGGCGCCGGGACGGCGCCTCGGGGTCGCGGTGCTGGGGCGTCGAGACATGGCTCATCCTGGTTCGAGTCCTCGTCGGTCATGGCCCCGCAGGGCACTGGCGTGTGGCTGGGACTCGGGTGGGGGGAGCTACCGGTCCGTACTTTGCGCGATCGATGCCGCACTATAGGCCAGGGGTGACTGATCCTGTATGGAATAGGGCGCATTTGTAAACGTCCAGGCAACAAATAGTATGCGGATCGCGCACATGACGGATCACGGATGGGGAAGGGCGTAGCAGGACCATGCGGGTCGGTACCGTGCGTGACCACGGACGAGGGGAACAGGGGGCCGGGGGCCAAGGGCCGGGACAGGTGTCCGGCCGGTCTCCCGAAGTACGGTCGGGGCCCTGGCTGTTGCCCGGCCACGACGGCCGTCTCCTGGTCTACGCGCTGGTGGACCAGGCCGTTCTGCGCTGGACGCAGGGACGCCCGGGCGACCCGGACTGGCGGGGGCCGGACGTCGTGCCCGCACCGGACGTCACCCGGCTCGTGGTGGTCCAGGGCGGCAATCGCTACGCGCACCTGCTGGGCCGCCGGGTACGCGAGGGCGAGGACGGCCGCCTCGCCGTCGACTTCGTCTACGCCATCCAGTACCAGGCGGGCCGTCCGGTGAGCGAGTGGCGGGAGGTCGGCAGTCCGCAGACCGCGAAGTCGCAGCAGCTGCCCGGCGTACCGGCCGCCGCGGTGGACACGGCGGGCACGCTGCACGTCTTCGCTCCCACGGCCGACGGCCGCATCGCACTGCGGCGCGAGGACGCCAACGGGCGCTGGGAGCGGTGGCTGGACCTGGGAGCGAGCGCCGCCCTGGACACTCCCGCCGCCGCGGTCGCTTCCACCGGCCGCGTCGAACTCCTGGCACCCGGGCGGGCCGGGCTCATGACGTGGTGTCAGGGCGCGCCGGGCGCGGCGCCGGAGCGCGGCCAGGACTTTCCGGTGGCCGCGCTGCCCGGGTCCGTGACCGGGCTGGAGACGTCGGCGGGCCGGATCACCTGGTACCTCACGGACGTGCACAACGGGGGCATCGTCGCCGTACGCGCCGGTGAGTGGCCCGTACCCCTGGGCGGCGACCCGGGCGACGGGCGCCACGCGGCGCTGGCGACCCTGCTGGACGGGCATCCGTGCACGGTCCTGGCCCACCGTGCCGCGGACGGAGGGGTCGTGCTCGGTGTCTGCCCCGCCGAGGACGAACGCGGCGGGGTGTGGTGGACCGAGACGGGCGTCGCCTGCCTGGGGGACCCCGCGCTGGCCCGGGACGCGCAGGGGCGTGTCGTGGTGCTCGCCGTGACCACGGACGGTGAACTCGCGCTGGCCCGTCAGACCGGCGATCCGGGACTGGTCCTGGGCGACTGGATCCGCATATGAGCGTGCCGGGACGGACTCCGGTGCCGAGGGGAGTGAAGGCGTGACCCGCAGGCCCGAGCGTGCGCAGGCGGCCGTCGAGGAGGCCGGGGGGGCGGGCGCGTACACGGTCGCCGTCGTCGTCGCGGAACCCGGGGACGCGGTGCCCCTGCTCGCACTGCAACCCCCGGGCGCCGAAGTGGCGGTGGTCTGCCTGCGGGGCGGGGAGAAAGACGCCCGTACGGCGCTGGACCGCGCCCTCGCCTCGGCCGAGGACCGCGGCTGCCGTCTGCTCGGCGGCGTCAGGGTGGTGCGGGGGGAGGGTGCGCAGGTGTTCCCCGCTCTGCTCGACGAGCTGCGGGCCGTGGCCCCGGACCGGGTGCACACACTGGACCCGGACCCCGTCCACACCGCCTTCGACCAGGAGAGCGGCGAGCCGTCGTACGGCGTCCCGGCCGCACACGCCGTCGCCGCCGCACAGGCCCTCGCCGCGGCGCGGACCCTGCAGCGGGAGACCGGGCGGCCGGTGTCCGTCGACTGCCACCGCGAGCGCGCCGACCCCCGGCTGGGCGCCACCGCCTGCCGGCGTCATCCGGCGCCGGCGAACTGGCTGTGGGCGGGCTTCGACGGGCGCCTGACCGCCTTCGTCCCGACGGCCGCCGGCGTCGTGCGCCGCTTCCAGCGGGTGCCGGGCGGCGGCTGGAGCGGTCCGGAACCCGTGGAGGGCGCGGGGGTCGTGCCGGGACTGCTGGTGGTGCCCGATCCGGCCGGACTGCCGCATCTGTTCACGCTGCGCAGGACCGTCCGCGCCGACGGCGCGGTGGACGTCGACGTCGTCCACGCGGCCCAGTACCGTACGTCCGAGCCGCCGGCCCCCTGGGAGTCGCTGGGCGGCCCGAACGCGGGTGCCTGGCGCAAGGGGCGCGAAGTCGGCTTTCCCGCGGCGGCGTTCGACGCCGCCGGCAACCTCTTCGTCTTCGTACGCAACTTCGGGCACAGCATCAGCTACCGCTGCCGGACGGCCGACGGCGGACTCACCCCGTGGCGGCACCTGGGCGGAGCCCGGGTCGCCGACGAACTCGTCGCCGTGTCCACCCCGTACGGCGGAGTCGAGGTGTACGGGCGGGCGCGGGACGCGGCGGGAGTGGTCCGCCGGTACCTGGGGCCGGACGGTGAGTGGGCCGAGGACCGCACGCCGCCGTTCGCCCCGCGGCCCGGCACCCTGGCTCCGGGGGCCGAGCCCGGCGCCGTGCTCTTTCGCGACCTGCGGACCGACGAGGCCTGCGTCTGGCGTTCGGGCGAGGCCCACCCGCTGCCGCTCGGTGACGCCGACGGGACGGGCCCGGTGGCAGCGGTCGCGGGGGTGCGCCTGGACGGCTGGCCGTACACGGTCCTGGCCCGCGGCGGTGCGGACGGGCGGTGCGCGGTGGGGGCGCACCCGGAGGGCAGGCCCGACGCGGGGGTGTGGTGGCAGGACTTGTGGCCGAACTCTTACGGGGCGCCGGCCGCGGCGGTGAGCCGCAGGGGGCTGCTCGCCGTCGCGACGCCGGCGCCCGGGGGAGGACTGCTGGTGGCCGAGCACCGGGCGGGAGCGGGCGGCCTGGGGTTCAGTGCGCCAAAATCGGTCTAAATCAACCGATTGACTGTCCGAAAGGATGCAGAAGTTTCCGAAATGCGAAACTAGCAAAAGGTTGTAACGAAAATTTGTGATCAAAGTCGCTGTTAGGACCAGGTAAGATTTGGTCGACAGGTAGTTGAAGCGTTGGTTAAAGTTCAGGCCGCCCATGTGATGGTCCTGTGCAACGGGCGGGCCCCTCACGGGCTCCCTGGGGCAGGCGCGGTGCCGCGGGGCACTCCGTCCTGTCTCGTTCCTGTCTGAGGGGTTATGGCCAAGCTGTCGCTGCGGGCTGTCCAAAAACTGACCTGCAAGAAGCGCGATGCCTGGTGGACCGTCTTCCTGGTCGATCCCGTGGCGACCAGGATGCTCCTCGTGGTGGCCCGCTTCAGGTTCATCACGCCCAACCGGGTCACCTGGGCCGCCCTGTTCATCGGCCTCGGCTCCGCCGGCTTCTTCCTGAAGGGCGACCAGAAGTCCCTGCTCATCGGTGCCCTGCTGTACCACCTGAGCTTCATCCTCGACTGCATCGACGGAAAGCTCGCCCGGCTCAAGGGCAACGGCACGGTGTTCGGTGGCTGGCTCGACTACGTCTTCGACCGTATCCGCGTGCTGTTCTGCGCACTGGCCCTGATGGGCGGTCAGTTCCTGCGCACCGACGACGAGCGCTTCCTCCTGGCCGCCCTGGGGGTGGTCTTCCTCGACATGCTGCGCTACGTCGACGCGCTGCAGGTCTACAAGATGCGCATGTCGATGCGGACGAAGATCGAGAAGGTCACCCAGGAGCGTGCGGAGGCGGAGCGCGCCGAGCAGGCGTCCCGGGCCGAGGGCTCGCCCCTGGTCTTCATGGAGGACCTGCTGCGCGAGAACCCCGGCTCCACCGCCGAATCCCTGCGCGCCGAGGCCGGAGCGGCCAACGTGGTCGACCTGCACGAGCAGTTCCGCGGCCAGTTCCCCTGGTACACCCGGATCCGGCGGGCCATGCTGCGCACCCGTATCCGACCGCACCTCATCAGCGGCATCGAGTTCCAGATGTTCATCTTCATCGTCGGCCCGCTCATCGGCCGGATCCTGTGGACCACCGCGGTCTCGGCCGCCCTCCTGCTCCTGTTCGAGCTGGTCATCATGTACAAGTTCTGGCTCTCCACCCGGGACTTCACCCGCGTCATGGAGGAACTGAGCCCGGCGCCGGCCTCGGCCGGAACCATCGCCGAGCACCTGCACCGGGGCCGTCACCGCCAGCGCCGTGCCGCCCAGGCCCTGCTCGCCGACGAGCGCTTCCAGGCACCCGAGCCGGACGACGACCCCGGCTTCCAGCCCTACCCGCAGCCGCAGCCGGTGTTCACCGAGACCATGCCCCTGCGCCAGGTCCGGATCGACTGGTCCGACCAGGAGGGGCACTGGAGATGACCATGCCGCCCGGCACCGACGCCCACGGCGCCCTCGTCCCGCATCCGGCCGCCTCCGGGTACGGCGACACCGCTGCCCACGCCGACCCGGCCGCGTACACCGTCACGGTCGTGATCGCCGCGTACAACGCGAGTGCCACCTTGGACCGGGCCCTGCGCTCGGTCCTGAACCAGACGCACCGCAACCTGGACGTGCTCGTCGTGGACGACGCCTCCACCGACGGCACCCTCGCGGTTGCCCAGGGCTACTCCGACAAGGACGGACGCGTACGGGTCGTCCCCCGCCCGCAGAACAGCGGTGGCGTCGGGGCGCCCCGCAACAACGGCATCGAGTACGCCCTCGGGCAGTACCTGATGTTCCTCGACGCCGACGACGAACTGCCCCACAAGGCCTGCGAGGTGCTCCTCGCCTCCGCCCTCGCCACCGGCGCCGAGATCACGGCGGGCCGGGCCCTGAGGGTGAACCTCGGCAAGGACGAGACGACGGTCTGGCAGCCGCAGCTGTACGGCAGCGACCGCACGATCCGGGGCGGCCTCACCGCGGCGCCCGAACTCTTCGACGATCCGATCGCCGCGGCCAAGCTGTACCGCGTCGACTTCCTGCACCACCACGGCATCCGCTTCCCCGAGGGCGTCTACTTCGAGGACACGTACTTCTCCACGGTCGCGGGCCTGTGCGCCCGGACCGTCACCCTGCTCGCCGCCCCCGTGTACCGGTGGATGTGGGAGCGGGACACGGACACGCCGTCCATCACCAACCGGCGCGGCGAACTGCGCAGCATCCGCGACCGGGTGCTGGTCCACCAGTGGGCCGACGACTACCTCGTCCGCCACGGTGCGCAGCAGCTCGTCGCGCACAAGGCGGCCAAGTTCCTCTCGCACGACCTCAGGCTCTACACCCCCGAACTGCGCGCCGGTGACGACGCCTTCCGGGAGGGCTTCGTCCGCACGACCGGCCCGTACCTGCGTTCGCTGCCGGCCGAGGCCTACGACCTGTGCGGGCCCCTGGAGCGGGTGCGGGCCTTCGGGCTGATGCACGGCAGGGTCGACGTGGCGCTGTCCGTGGCCGACTACACGCAGCGGCGCAGCGTCCTCAGTTCCGACCTGGTGGAACGCGACGGCAAGGTGTACTGGTCCGCCTCGCTGCTCGGCCGCCCCGACGCCGACCGCTTCCTCGACGTCACCGAACTCGACCTGGTCGGCACCCCACTGGCCGACGCCCGCCTGTTCAACCAGGCCACCCGGGTGGAGATCCAGGGCGGCGTCCTGCACGTCACCGGGTACATCCGCAACCAGTTCGGCCGGGTGCGGCCCAAGGACAAGGTGGAACTCACCGCCGTACTGCGCCGCCGCAGCCCCCGGACCGACCACACGTTCAAGGTCACCGGGGTGGAGATCGACGAGGAGTTCATCCGCTACCACACCACCGTCGACCTGGACGCGACGCTCGGCAAGGCCGCCCGGCCGGCCGTGTGGAACCTCTTCGTGCAGCTACGGCACGCCGGACAGCGCGCGACCACCACCGTCTGCGTGCGCGACCTCGACCTCGGACGCGAGCGTTACACCGGCGGCTCGGTGCCGTACGAGATCTACGAGACGGTCAGCGGCAACCTCGCGCTGCGCGAGGAGACCAGCGAGCAGCGCGAGGAGACCGATCCCCGCGGCACCCCCTGGCTGTGGTGGGCGGACCGGCGGCTGCCGGAGTCCGTCTCCCCGTCGCAGAACTACGGCGCAGCCGTCGTCGTGCACTGTCACAACGACGAGTACAACCTCTACGAGTTCCTCAGCTCACTGACCGCCCAGCGGGATTTCGAACGCATCCAGGTCGTCCTCGTCGACGACGGTTCGACCGACTCGACGCCCGCACGGCTCGCCTCCTTCGCCGCGCGGTACGCGAACACCACGGTCCTCACCCAGGTCGCCATGGGCATGAGGGCCGCCTTCGACCACGGTCTGCGCTATGTGAGCGCCCCCTACGTCATGTTCGCCCGAGCACGGGACATCCTGGGCCAGGACAGCGTCAGCCACCTGCTGCGCGCCGCCCGTGGCGCCAAGGCGGACGTGGCGGTGGGCGACAGCGACAACTTCCCCGGACCACGCCGGGACACCGACGCTCCGTGGAAGCGGTACTTCGGCAAGCAGGCCGCCGCGGTGACCCGCCTGGCGGACGCCCCGTACCTGGTCTTCTCCACCGGCCTGGGCGCGAAGCTGCTGAGGACCCGCCTGGTGCGCGAACAGCGGCTGCGCTGCGGCGGCGGGCCGGGCTACGAGGACGCCTGGCTGGCCGTGCCCGCGCTGCTGCACGCGCGCCACGTCACCGTCGCCGCGCAGGCCACCGCCTACGAACGCGACCAGGAACACAGCGACTCGCTGTTCGACCTGCCGTGGAACGACGCCGTCAAGGCGCAGGAACTGGCGCGGCTGTGCCGGCACCTCCTCGGGCGCGCCGAGAAGTTCGACCCGCGCACCGCGCGCCTGGCCCAGCGGTTCGTGGTGCGCACCTTCCAGCCCTACCTGCGCAACCTGCACCGCATCATGAGCCGGTCCGAGCTGGCCGGTGTCTTCCCCACCCTGCACGACGTCTACCTGCGCATCCCGGACGACCTGATCCTGCAGTACGCCGTGGCCCCGATGTCCCGGCTGCAGCACCACGCCGTGCGGACCGGGAACTTCGACCTGTTCTGCGAGCCGCACCAGGCCCCCGAGTACCGGCCCTGTCTGCACATCGACGACACCGGGCTGTACCGGAGGCTGGCCTCCGACCGGGTCGACACCTCGCTGCTGCGCGTGGACCGGCACAAGACGGTGCTGGAGACCTGCCACACCGACGCCGGCCGGGTCACCTTCGAGGGCCTGCTGGTGCTGTCCGGTGTCGACATCAGCCATGTCTTCACCAACCGGATCGAACTCGTCCTCACCGACGGCCGCACCGAGCGCGCCCTGGCCGTCGAACAGGTCTACCGGCGCGACCGCTGGCGCACCCGCGGGGAACGGGACTGGTACTCCGGCTGGCGTGCCGTCGCCCGTCCGGAGGACTTCGCCGGGCTGAACAACCGCGACCTCACTCTCGTGCTGCGCGTCCACGACGGCGACCGGCACCTGGACAATCCGGTCGACGCACGTCAGATGCTGCACCGCTTCAAGGGTGTGCACCGCGCGGGCCGGGCCACCGTGATCCTCGCCCTCGACGAGGACGAGCGGATCACGATACGCAGGGTGGCGGGGCTCCTGCCCCGTACCACCCACAGGACGAAGCGGTTCTTCGGCGCGCTGCGGTCCGCGCTCCCCGGCCGCCCCGGCTGGCGCACCCGGCTGCTGTACTGGCTGTACCACCTGTGGCTGCGGCGCAAGGACATCTGGATCATCGGCGAGCGGGAAGACACCGCACAGGACAACTCCTACCACCTGTTCAAGTGGATCCGGCAGAACGAGCCGAAGCGCCGGGTCTACTACGCCATCAACGGTGACGCCGCGGACCGGGCCAAAGTCGCCCCGCACGGCCGGGTCCTGGACCGCCTGTCCTGGAAGTACCGGGTGTACCTGCTGCACGCCACCAGGCTCGTCAACGCCTACGACCTGGAGGCCTACCTCGGCTTCCCCGGCCTGTCCAAGCGGGCGTTCCTCACCGGGTACGGCGACCTGCTGCGCTACAAGCGGGTGTTCCTGCAGCACGGCGTGGTCTACAACGACGTCGTGCGCTCCATCCACGCGCAGGTCACCAACGTCGACATGGTCCTCACCACCGGCCGCAGCGAGCGCGCCTACTACGCCGAACACTGCGGCTACGGCTACGACCGGGTCGCGGCCACCGGCCTGCCGCGCTTCGACGCCCTGGAGCCGGTGCGGGGCCGCCGGCGCATCCTCGTCATGCCCACCTGGCGGCGCGAGATCGTCGCCCCGTCGTACAACAAGGCGGCCAAGCCGGAGATCCCGTTCGCGGCCTCGGAGTACTACCGCTTCTTCTCCGCGCTGCTGCGCGACGAGCGACTGCTCAAGGCGCTCCAGTACTACGACGTGGAACTGGAGTTCATGCCGCACTACGAGATCCGGCCCTACCTCAAGCACTTCCGCATCGACCACCCCTCCATCACGGTCTCCACCACGGGACGCGACGTGCAGCTCGCGATGCGCGAGTGCTCGATGCTCGTGACCGACTACTCCTCGGTCTTCTTCGACGTCGCCTACATGGGCAAGCCGATCGTCTACACCAACTTCGACGACGAGACCTTCTACAACAAGCACTACAAGCGCGGCTACTTCGACCTGGCGCGCGACGGCTTCGGCCCCGCCTGCGCCACGGTCGACCACGCGGTGGACGAGATCGTCGCCATCATGGAACGCGACTTCCAGGTCGAGCCGCGCTACCGCAAGCGCGCCGAGGAGTTCTTCGTGCTGCGCGACACCCGCAACTGCGAGCGCGCGTTCCAGGTGATCGACAGCATGGACGCCACCGTGGCAGGCGACCCGGGCCCACCGCCCGGCCCGCTCGTGATGGGGCGTCCGGGGGACGACCAGGGGCCGGGGGGCCGATGACGTCCCCCGCCAGGATCTTCCTCGCCGGCGACTCCACGGTGGCCGGCCGGCCCCGCAGCATGGCGCCCATGGCCGGCTGGGGACAGGCGCTGCCGATCTTCCTGCGGCACGCCGAGGTGGTCAACGCGGCCCGTCCCGGGGCCAGTTCGCGCAGCTTCCTGGAGCGTGGACGACTCTCCTGGATCCTGCGGAACATCGCCGGGGACGATCTGATGCTGGTCTCCTTCGGCCTGATCGACATGAAGCGGGCCGAGGGCCGCTTCACCGAGCCCTTCCGCGGCTACCAGCACTTCCTGCGCCGGTACGTCCTCGGCGCCCGCGCCCGCGGCGCCCACCCCGTCTTCGTCACCTCCCACGAGCGCCGGGTCTTCGACCGGCACGGCAACATGGGCCGACCGCTCGGCCTGTATCCCGAGGCCATGCGGGAACTGGCCGTGGCCCTGTCCGTGCCCCTCGTGGACCTCAACGAGTGGAGCATCGCCCAGTGGCGCCGCCAGGGCCCGGAGGGCACCCGCGCCCTCTTCCTCCACCTGAGGCCCGGCGAGCATCCCAACTACCCCCGCGGCGTGGCCGACAACACGCACCTGCGTGGCCGCGGGGCGGTGGAGTGCGCCCGGTTCGTGGCCCGTGAGATGCGCTCCAAGGGCCTTCTCGCACCCGAGTACTTCCGCGATCTCGACACATGTGTCGCGGAGATGGCCGTGGCCTTCGCCGACGACCGCGTGGTCGAGCGCCTCACCAGGTCACGGGTGGGCCCGACACACGAGACAGAGATGGTTCCCTCATGAACGACTGGTACCCGATCGCCCGCACCTGGGTCGCACACCCTCAGTCACCGCAGATCGGCGGCGCACTGGAGCTGTACGCCGACGCCGACCCGTCGGTGCCGGTCGCGCCCGGTCAGGCGATCACGCTCACCCTGGCCGTCACGCCCACGGGAGGCGCGTACCGGACGTACGGCTATCTGCTCGACGACTTCCTCGGCCAGGCGGCGCGCATGGTCCGCCACCGCGGCATGAGCCACCTGGCCAACGGCCGCTACGCCACCTACGCCAGCGACGCCGAACCGCGCACCGTCAGCTGCCTGCTCAAGATCAAGGACGACGCGCAGGAGGGCGCGGTGCTGCTGCCCCGGGTGGTCGTCGGCCTGGTGCCCACCCAGGGCGACCGGCTGATCTCGTCCGCGGCGATCTCGGACGCGGGTTTCCGGGTGCGGCGGCACTGGCTGCCGGGCCAGAGCCTCAACGTGCACCCCGGCGGGCAGGCCGCGCTGCCCGCGGGCCACACCCAGGCGCCCGGACTGCGCTTCATGGGGGTGAGCCTCGCCCAGCACGGTGCGGTCACCTGCCTGCCCGACGGCAGCGTCACCTACCAGGCGGACCCCGTCCATCTCGGCTACGACCGCTTCGAACTCGCCTTCGAGGACGAGATGGGACACCGCGTGTGGTCGGAGGTCACCGTCTACATCGGCGACTTCGGCGCGTCCCCGGGCGCCGTGGTGGGCTATGGGTGAGACCGGCCGCAACGCGCTGGCCGCCACGGCGCTCTGCCTGGCCCTGGCGGCCTGCAGCGCCCATCCGGTGCCGGACGGCACCACCGCCGGGGCGCGGGCGTCCGCCGTCCCGTCGCCGTCCGCTCCACCGCTGCCCGCGGGGTTCGGCTACCGGGAGCTGACCCGGTGGCTCGACGCGGACAGTCCCGTGCGGCTGAGCGTCGTGAGCGTGGCACCCGACGCCAGGGTCCGGGTCACCGGTGTCCAGGGGCCCGGCATGAACCGGGGGCGGAAGGTCCGGGACCTCGCCGAGTCGGTGGGGGCGCTGGCGGCCGTCAACGGCACGTACTTCGACATCGCCGGCGGTCGTGACCACTCCGGCTACGAAGGCGACCCGATCGGCCTGTACGCCGAACACGGCACGGTGCTGAGCGAGGCGCTGGCCGGCCGCCCCGCGCTCCTGATCGGCCGTGCCCGCGGACGGCTCCTCGCCCGCGTGGCCGAGGTGTCGACCACCGGGCGGCTGCGGGCCGCCGACGGCGCCGGGCGGGAACTGGACGGGGTCGACCGGGCTCCGGGGCGCATCCTCGGCTGCGGCGGCGTCGGCGGGGACAGGATCGCCGCGACCGGACGGCTGCGGGGGACGCCGTACAACGGGCTGTGCACCGACGCCGACGAGGTCGTCTCCTTCACCCGGGAATGGGGCACCGACACGCCCGCCGGACCGCCGGGCAGCCGGGAGGCGCTGCTCTCGGCGAACGGAACGGTCCTCGCGGTGCGTTCGCCCGCCGGTGGCCCGCTGCCGGAAGCGGGAAGCGTGCTGTACGGGACCGGCACGGGTGCCGACTGGCTGCGCGCGCACGCCGGGACCGGGACGCGGGTGGCCGCGTCCATGCGCATCACCACTGTGGACGGCGAGGCTGTGGCCGGGCCGGTGGAGACCGCGGTGGGCGGCAGCGCGCGGCTGCTGCGTGACGGGGTGCCCGACGAGGATTCCCTCCGTCTCCTGCGGCCGAGCCGCGAACCGCGGACCGCGGCCGGCGTCACCGCCGACGGAACGCTGCTGCTGGTCACCATCGACGGCAGGAGAAGCGGCGTCAGTGTCGGTGCCACTCCGCGGGAGGCAGCCCGCCTGCTGCGGACGCTCGGCGCCGTGGACGCGCTCAACCTCGACGGCGGCGGTTCGACGACCGCTGTGTTCCGCGGACAGTTGCGCAACAGTCCGCGCGCCGCGTGGAACGCCGCGCCCACGGAACGGCGCGTGGCCGACGCGCTCGCCGTCCTGCCCGGCTGACCGCCCGTCACCCGCGGCGAGGCGGCCCGGGGACTTCGGGCCGATCGCCGCCCGAGCAGAACGCCCGGCCGGGAGAGTCCGGCCGGGCGTCCGGCTCAGCGCCCGGCCGCGGCCGGGCGCACAAAGGCGTCCGTGCGCTATGCCGGGACCGACGCCACGCCCGGCGCCAGGAACCGCTTGCCGTTGACGCGCTCGCTGACGCCCTCACGGTCCAGGTACGGCGTGATGCCGCCCAGGTGGAAGGGCCAGCCCGCGCCGGTGATCAGGCACAGGTCGATGTCCTGGGCCTCGGCGACGACGCCCTCCTCCAGCATGAGCCCGATCTCCTGCGCGACCGCGTCCAGCACCCGGGCCCGTACCTGCTCCCCGGTCAGGACGGTGTCGCCCTGTTCGAGCAGCGCGGCGACCTCCGGGTCCAGCTCGGGCTTGCCGCTGTCGTAGACGTAGAAGCCGCGCTTGCCGGCCTCGACGACCGCCTTCAGGTTCGGGGAGACCGTGAAGCGCTCCGGGAACGCCCTGTTGAGGGTCTCCGAGACGTGCAGGCCGATCGCCGGGCCGACCAGTTCGAGCAGCACCAGCGGGGACATCGGCAGGCCCAGCGGCTCGACCGCCTTCTCGGCGACCTCGACCGGGGTGCCCTCGTCGATGACGTTCTGGATCTCGCCCATGAAGCGGGTCAGGATCCGGTTCACCACGAACGCCGGGGCGTCCTTGACCAGGACCGCGGTCTTCTTCAGCTTCCTGGCCACCGCGAACGCCGTCGCCAGCGACGCGTCGTCCGTCTTCTCGCCGCGGACGATCTCGAGGAGCGGCAGGATCGCGACCGGGTTGAAGAAGTGGAAGCCGACGACCCGCTCCGGGTGCTTCAGCTTCGACGCCATCTCCGTCACCGAGAGGGAGGAGGTGTTGGTGGCGAGGATCGCGTGTGCCGGGGCGACCGCCTCGACCTCCGCGAACACCTGCTGCTTGACGCCCATGTCCTCGAACACGGCCTCGATGACGAAGTCCGCGTCCGCGAAGCCCTCGGCCTTGTCCAGGACACCGGTGACCAGCGCCTTGAGGCGGTTGGCCTTGTCCTGGCCGATCCGGCCCTTGCCCAGCAGCTTGTCGATCTCGGCGTGGACGTAGCCCACACCCTTGTCGATGCGCTCCTGGTCGATGTCGGTGAGGACGACGGGCACTTCGAGGCGGCGCAGGAAGAGCAGGGCGAGCTGGCTGGCCATCAGGCCCGCGCCCACCACGCCGACCTTGGTGACCGGGCGGGCCAGGTTCTTGTCCGGGGCGCCCGCGGGGCGCTTGCCGCGCTTCTGCACCAGGTTGAACGAGTAGATCCCGGCGCGCAGTTCGCCGCCCATGATCAGGTCCGCCAGGGCCTGGTCCTCGGCGTCGTAACCGGCCTGGAGGTCGCCGTCCTTGGCGGCGGCGATGATGTCCAGGGCGCGGTAGGCGGCCGGGGCCGCGCCGTGCACCTTGGAGTCGGCGATGAACCGGCCGCGCGCGACGGCCTGGTCCCAGCCCTCGCCGCGGTCGAGTGCCGGGCGCTCCACGGCGATCTCGCCCTTGAGGACGGACGCCGTCCAGAGCAGCGACTGCTCCAGGAAGTCCGCGCCCTCGAACAGCGCGTCCGCGATGCCGAGTTCGTAGACCTGCACGCCCTTGAGCTGGCGGTTCTGATTGAGGCTGTTCTCGATGATCACGGTGACGGCGTTGTCGGCGCCGATCAGGTTCGGCAGCAGGGTGCAGCCGCCCCAGCCGGGGACGAGGCCGAGGAAGACCTCGGGCAGCGAGAACGCCGGGAGGGAGGCGGACACCGTGCGGTAGGTGCAGTGCAGGCCGACCTCGACGCCGCCGCCCATCGCCGCGCCGTTGTAGTACGCGAAGGTGGGCACGGCGAGCTTCGAGAGCCGCTTGAAGACCTCGTGGCCGCCCTTGCCGATGGCCAGCGCGTGGTCGTGCTGCTTGAGCAGCTCCACACCCTTCAGGTCCGCGCCGACCGCGAGGATGAACGGCTTGCCGGTGACGCCGACGCCGACGATCGCGCCGTCCGCCGCCTCCTTCTCGACCTGGTCGATCGCGGTGTTCAGGTTCGCGAGCGAGGCCGGTCCGAAGGTGGTCGGCTTGGTGTGGTCCAGGCCGTTGTCCAGGGTGATGAGCGCGAAGCGCCCGGCGCCGAAGGGCAGGTCGAAGTGGCGCACGTGCGCCTGCGTGACGACCTCGTCGGGGAACAGCTCGGCCGCGCCCTTCAGGAGTTCAGCGGTGGTGCTCACTTGTCGCCTCCGGCAGCGCTCTCGAAGTGCGGGTTCTCCCAGACGACCGTCGCGCCCATGCCGAAGCCGACGCACATGGTGGTCAGGCCGTAGCGGACGTGCGGCTGCTCCTCGAACTGGCGGGCCAGCTGCGTCATCAGCCGGACACCGGAGGAGGCCAGCGGGTGACCGAAGGCGATGGCGCCGCCGTACTGGTTGACGCGCTCGTCGTCGTCCGCGATGCCGTAGTGGTCGAGGAAGGCCAGCACCTGCACGGCGAAGGCCTCGTTGATCTCGAACAGGCCGATGTCGGAGATGGACAGGCCGGCCTTGGCCAGCGCCTTCTCCGTCGCCGGGATCGGGCCGTAGCCCATGACCTCGGGCTCCACGCCGGCGAAGGCGTAGGAGACCAGGCGCATCTTGACGGGCAGGCCGTTCTCGCGGGCGAACTCCTCGCTCGCGATCACGGAGGCGGTGGCGCCGTCGTTCAGACCGGCCGCGTTGCCCGCGGTGACCCGGCCGTGCACCCGGAACGGCGTCTTGAGGCCCGCCAGGTTCTCCATGGTGGTGCCCGGACGCATCGGCTCGTCGGCCGTGACCAGCCCCCAGCCCCTCTCGCCGCCCTCGGGCGTGGTGCGGCGCACGGAGATCGGGACCAGGTCGGCCTGGATCTTGCCGTTCGCGTAGGCCTTGGCGGCCTTCTCCTGCGAGCGGACCGCGTACTCGTCGGCGCGCACCTTGGTGATCTGCGGGTAGCGGTCGTGCAGGTTCTCCGCGGTCATGCCCATGAACAGGGCCGACTCGTCGACCAGCTTCTCGCTGACGAACCGCGGGTTCGGGTCGACGCCCTCGCCCATCGGGTGGCGGCCCATGTGCTCGACACCGCCCGCGATGGCGACGTCGTACGCGCCGAAGGCGACGGAGCCGGCCACCGTGGTCACGGCGGTCAGCGCACCCGCGCACATGCGGTCGATCGAGTAGCCGGGGACCGAGGTGGGCAGGCCCGCGAGGATGCCGGCCGTGCGGCCGATGGTCAGGCCCTGGTCGCCGATCTGCGTGGTCGCGGCGATGGCGACCTCGTCGACCTGCTTCGGGTCGAGACCGGGGTTGCGGCGCAGCAGCTCCCGGATCGCCTTCACGACGAGGTCGTCGGCGCGGGTCTCGTGGTAGATGCCCTTCGGGCCCGCCTTGCCGAACGGGGTGCGGACGCCGTCGACGAAGACGACGTCCCTGACGGTACGAGGCACGATGGCTCTCCTCCAGGGTGCGGGATGGCACTGCTGCGGCGCGCGGCGCTGAGCGCGCGCTCAGCGCTCATGCTACTCGCGGGTAATGTGACTGCCCAGCCCCCCCGCCCCAAGCGGCGAACGTCACACCCGAAGGGCCCCGCGAAAAACAGCACGGGCGCCGCACGCGCCACGGAAAGGGGCACGGGGAACTGCGCGGGCACCCCCACGCACACGCGGCAGCCGCCCGGCACACGCGCGCGGGGAACTGCGCGGGCACCCCCACGCACCCGCAGCCGCCGCCCGGCACACGCCCCTACTGCGCCTGGGCGCCCTCGCAGCCGGCCAACGCGGCGACCAGGGCCGGCGTCGCCTGCTCCACCTGCCACGGCCGGGCGCCGTACCCGGCGAGGGCGGCGCCGACGGCGGCGGGATCGGCCGGCTTCGGCGGCTCCCAGCACAGCCGCCGCACCGCGTCCGGCGCGACCAGGTTCTCCTGGGGCAGGTTGAGCTGTTCGGCGAGCGCGGTGACCGCCGTGCGGGCGGCCGAGAGCCGCTGCGCCGCCGCCGGGTCCTTGTCGGCCCACGCCCGCGGCGGCGGGGGACCGGCGACCGCCTGGCCCTGCTGCGGCAGCGCCGACTCGGGCAGCGCCCTGGCCCGGTCCACCGCGGTCTGCCACTGCTCCAGCTGGCGCCGGCTCGTGCGGTGCCCGAAGCCGTTCAGCGCGGCGAGGGCGTGCACGTTGGGCGGCAGCGCGAGCGCGGCCTGCACGATGGCGGCGTCCGAGAGCACCTTGCCGGGCGAGACGTCGCGCCGCTGGGCGATCCGGTCCCGGGTCTGCCACAGCTCCCGCACGACGGCGAGCTGCCGCCTGCGCCGCACCTTGTGCATGCCGGAGGTGCGCCGCCAGGGGTCCTTGCGGGGCTCGGGCGGCGGCGCGGAGGCGATGGCGTCGAACTCCTGCAACGCCCAGTCGAGCTTGCCCTGCCGGTCCAGCTCCTTCTCCAGCGCGTCGCGCAGGTCGACGAGGAGTTCCACGTCGAGGGCCGCGTAGCGCAGCCAGGGTTCGGGCAGCGGCCGGGTGGACCAGTCGACGGCGGAGTGGCCCTTCTCCAGGACGAACCCGAGCACGTTCTCGACCATCGCGCCGAGGCCGACGCGCGGGAAACCGGCGAGGCGGCCGGCCAGCTCGGTGTCGAACAGGCGGGTGGGGACCATGCCTATCTCGCGCAGGCACGGCAGGTCCTGCGTCGCCGCGTGCAGCACCCACTCGACGCCGCTCAGTGCCTCGCCGAGGCCGGACAGGTCGGGGCAGCCCACGGGGTCGATCAGCGCGGTCCCCGCCCCCTGGCGGCGCAGCTGCACCAGGTAGGCGCGCTGGCCGTAGCGGTAGCCGGAGGCGCGCTCGGCATCGACGGCGAGGGGTCCGGAGCCGGCGGCGAAGGCGGCGACCACCTCCGCGAGCGCCTCCGGGTCGGTGATCACGGGCGGAATGCCCTCGCGCGGTTCGAGCAACGGGATCGGCGCCCCCGTGTCAGAAGTTCCGCCGTCGTCCGGAGGGGCGCCTCCGGTGGTGCGCAGTGGGCTGTCTGCTGCGGTTTCTTGGGCGTCGGTCACCTGTCAAGGGTATCGGTGGATGGACGGCGCCCGCCGACGGAACGTTCCGTCGGCGGGCGCCGGGGGTCGTGAACCGGTCAGGTCGAGGACACGTCCGGTTCACGGCCGGTACCGGGCAGGGGCCGGTGCCTCGGGGGGACGGGGCACGGGCGGACGGTGAACCGGGCGGAGGGACGGCGGACGGAAGGAGGCGGGCGGTGGAGTGACGGGCGGCGGCCGATCGGGGGAGCGGCGGCGGCCGGTGTGCGGTCGATGTCAGTGGATGATGCCGGTGCGCAGGGCCACGGCGACCATCCCGGCGCGGTCGCCGGTGCCGAGTTTGCGGGCGATGCGGGCGAGGTGGCTCTTGACGGTCAGCGCGGACAGGCCCATCGAGACGCCGATCGCCTTGTTCGACTGTCCTTCGGCGACCAGCCGCAGCACCTCGACCTCGCGCCCGGACAGCTCGCGGTAGCCGCCCGGGTGGCTCGGGGCACCCGGGGGACGGCGGTGCAGCCGGGCGGCGCCGATGGGGGCGGCGCCCGGACGGGTGGGGAGTCCGAGGTTGGTGCGGGTGCCGGTGACGACGTAGCCCTTGACGCCGCCGGCGAGGGCGTTGCGGACGGCGCCGATGTCGTCGGCGGCGGACAGGGCCAGGCCGTTGGGCCAGCCGGCGGCACGGGTCTCGGACAGCAGGGTGAGTCCGGAGCCGTCGGGCAGGTGCACGTCGGCGACGCAGATGTCGCGCGGGTTGCCGATGCGCGGGCGGGCCTCCGCGACGGACGACGCCTCGATGACGTCACGGACTCCGAGCGCCCACAGGTGACGGGTGACGGTGGAACGGACGCGCGGGTCCGCCACGACGACCATGGCGGTCGGCTTGTTCGGGCGGTAGGCGACCAGGCTTGCGGGCTGCTCGAGGAGAACGGACACCAGGCCTCCTGGGGGTGGGGGGGGACGGGGCCGGCTTGTGGGGAGGAAGCCGGTACGAACCGTGCTTGCTAGGTCACAGTCGTCTTCGGCATCAAACCCGTGGTCCTTTAGAGAATGATCACGATCTGGTGAGTAACAATGCGTGCAATTCGGACACACTGTCGATCATCCGAAGGTCGAATCGGTTCACTCGGGCCCGTTCGGGGTCGCTACCTGCCCGAAAGTGGCCGTATCGACAAAGACACGGCAAGGGATCGGTAAGACGGGCGGGAGCGGGCGCACGACAGCGGCCGGCCCGGGCGGAGCACCGCCCGGGCCGGCCGGAGAAGAAGGGGGAGGAGGCGGGGGGAGAGACGCGTCGGTCGTCGGCCGGTATGACTCAGCGTGACTGCGGGCCGCGGCGCTGCGGCAGCGTCACCACGGACGCGTCCCCCGGCCCGGCCGGCGGCAGACCCGCCACCTGCGCCAGCAGATCGCACCAGGAGGCCAGGTGCGCCCCCGTGTCCGGCACCCCGCCCAGACCCTCGCGCGGCGTCCAGGAGGCACGGATCTCGATCTGCGAGGCCGGCGGGCGCGCGGAGAGCCCGCCGAAGTAGTGCGAACCGGCGCGCGTGACGGTCCCGCTCGCCTCGCCGTACGTCAGACCGCGCGCCTGCAGCGCCCCGGTCAGCCAGGACCAGCACACCTCCGGCAGCAGCGGATCGGCGGCCATCTCCGGCTCCAGCTCCGCCCGGACCAGGGTCACCAGCCGGAACGTGCCCCGCCACGCGTCGTGCCCCGCCGGGTCGTGCAGCAGCACCAGACGCCCGTCGGCGAGGTCCTGCTCACCGTCGACGACCGTGGCCTCCAGGGCGTACGCGTACGGAGCCAGCCGCTGCGGCGGCGGTACCTGCTCGATCTCCACCTGCGGCCGCAGCCGCGCGGCTCTCAGCGCGTCGACGGCGGCCCCGAAGGGCAACGGGACCTGATCCGCCCTGCCCGCACTCCCGTCCCCCTCCTTCGCCTCCTTCGCGTCGTCCATTCCGCCAGCGCCGTCCGACAGTCGTCCCTGAGCCGCAGCCATGCCGGGAAGATTAAGGGGAAGCGGGCCTTTGTGCAGGGCAAGACACCCCGCCGCAGGCAGGAGCGCCGTCCGGGGGCCGCGCACCGCCGCCCGTGCGCCCCCGGCGCCGTGCGAGACTTGCCCCCGTGAGTGCCAACGAGACGCCCGCCAGCCACCGCCCGCCGACGGCCACCTACGACTCCGCCTTCCTCAGGGCGTGCCGCCGCGAACCGGTGCCGCACACCCCCGTGTGGTTCATGCGGCAGGCCGGGCGCTCCCTGCCGGAGTACCGCAAGGTGCGCGAGGGCATCGGCATGCTGGACTCCTGCACGCGGCCCGACCTGATCACCGAGATCACCCTCCAGCCGGTGCGCCGGCACGACGTGGACGCGGCGATCTACTTCAGCGACATCGTCGTACCGCTGAAGGCCATCGGCGTCGACCTCGACATCAAGCCGGGCGTGGGCCCGGTCGTCGAGCGCCCGGTCCGCACCCGCGAGGACCTGGCCCGGCTGCGCGACCTGACCCCCGAGGACGTCTCCTACGTCACCGAGGCGATCGGCCTGCTCACCCGCGAGCTGGGCGCCACGCCGCTGATCGGCTTCGCCGGGGCGCCGTTCACCCTCGCGAGCTACCTCGTGGAGGGCGGCCCCTCCCGCACGTACGAGAACGCCAAGGCCATGATGTACGGCGACCCCGAGCTGTGGGCCGACCTGCTGGACCGGCTCGCCGCCATCACGGGCGCCTTCCTGAAGGTGCAGATCGAGGCCGGCGCGAGCGCCGTGCAGCTCTTCGACTCCTGGGCCGGGGCGCTGGCCCCCGCCGACTACCGCCGCTCGGTGCTGCCCGCCTCCGCGAAGGTCTTCGAGGCCGTCGCCGGGTACGGCGTCCCGCGCCTCCACTTCGGGGTCGGCACCGGCGAACTGCTGGGCCTGATGGGCGAGGCCGGCGCGGACGTCGTCGGCGTCGACTGGCGCGTCCCGCTGGACGAGGCCGCCCGCCGGGTCGGCCCCGGCAAGGCGCTCCAGGGCAACCTCGACCCGACCGTGCTGTTCGCCGGCCGCGAGGCCGTCGAGACCAAGGCCCGCGAGGTGCTGGAGTCCGCCGCGGGCCTGGAGGGCCACGTCTTCAACCTCGGCCACGGGGTCATGCCGTCCACCGACCCGGACGCGCTGACCCGGCTCGCGGAGTACGTGCACACGCACACCGCCCGCTGAGGCGGCGGGCCGCGACGGCGACCCGGGCGGGCGGTCCGCCGGCCGCCCGCCCGGGAGTCCACCGCGGCCCGGAGGATCCCGGGCCGCGCCGCGCTACTTCAGTCCGCCGTCCAGCGCGGTCATCAGCTGACCGCCGGGCGTGTCGCCGGACATCTCCCACACGAAGCCGCCCAGCAGCCCCTTGGACTTGATCCAGGCCGTCTTCTTCCCGATCGACCAGGCGTCGTCGAAGGACCACCACTGGCCGTTCGCCCCGGTGTAGCCGGACGTCGACACCGACTGCTCGTCGTGGTGGACCGTCATCGACGGATAACTGGTGATCAGGTTGTTGTAGCCGCGCACGCCGGCCTCGGTGTCGAACTGGCCGGGTGCGGCGCCGTTCGCGTCCTGCCACTCACCGGCGGCGCCGCCGTCCGTGACGCCCTGCCAGCCGCGCCCGTAGAACGGGAAGCCCACCGTCAGCTTGCGCGGGTCGGCCCCCGCGTCGAGATACGCCTGGATCGCGTTCTCGATGCTGAAGTGGAACGGGTACGGGTCCTGGGCGTCGGCGTACAGGTTGGACGCGTCACCGGTGCGCTTCGGCTCCCAGGAGTTGTCGCTGCCCGAGCCGTGGAAGTCGTACCCCTGCACGTCGGCGTAGTCGAGGGAGTCGAAGATCCGCTTCAGGTCCCAGCCGGCGGAGATCTTCGCCGGGTCGGCCGGGGTGAACGCGGTCAGCAGCCGGTGCTCGCCGCCGAGCGCGTCGAGCTGCTTGCGGAACTCGGCGAGCAGTGCGGTCAGGTTGTCCTTGTCCTGGGTGCCGTAGTGGTTGCCCGGGTGGCCCTCGGAGCCCGGCCACTCCCAGTCGATGTCGAAGCCGTCGAAGATGCCGGCCGCGGTGCCCGGCCCGCCCGCGCCGTTGTAGACCGGCAGGTCGCCCTTGATCCACACGTCGATGCAGGACTTGACGAACTTCTCCCGGGAGGCCTGCGTGGCGGCGGCGTCGGAGAAGAACTTCGAGTACGTCCAGCCGCCGATCGACGCGACGACCTTGAGCTTCGGGTACTTGGCCTTGAGCTTCTTCAGCTGGTTGAGGTTGCCGCGCAGTTTGCCCCAGCCGTCGTCGGCGACCCCGTCGACCGACTGGTCGGCGGACATGGGCCGCGCGTAGTCGGCGTCCGCGTCGCCCGCGTCGGTGCCCTGGTCCGGGTCCTCCGGGTCGGTGGAGGTGCCCTTGGTCACGCCGGCCTTGCAGGTGAGGTCCTTCGAATCGAGGTTCTCGAAGGCGTAGTTGACGACGTCCAGCTTGGCCGCGGCGCCGGAGGTGTCCAGATTCTTCACGAAGTACTGGCGCCCGTAGATGCCCCACTGCACGAAGTAGCCCACCTTGAGCTGCTTGCCCTGCCCGGCGACGTCGTCGGTGGTGACGTTCAGCGCGTTCGAGGCGGGCGAGGGGTTGTCGGCGGTGTCGCGGGCCTTGACGGTGAAGGTGTAGGCGGTGGCCGGGGAGAGCCCGTCCACCGTGGCCGACGTGGTGTCCGCGCCGACCGACTTCGCCAGCGTGGCACCGCGGTAGACGTCGTAGGCGGCCACGCCCACGTTGTCGGTGGACCTGTCCCAGGCCAGGCTGACGCTGGAGGAGGTCTTGCCGGTGGAGCGCAGGCTGCCCGGCGCGGTCGGCGGAGTCGGGTCGGTGGCCGGGTCGACCGTCTTGACGGTAAGCGGCGCACTGGCCGGCCCGGTGTTCCCGCGGGTGTCCTCGGCCCGCACGGTGAAGGTGTAACCCGTCGCGGGCGTCAGGCCGGTGACCGTCGCCGCGGTGCCGGTCACGGTCGCGACGGTGTCCGTACCGCTGAGCACCTCGTAGGAGGCCACGGTGTGATCGCCGGGCTGGGCCGCGGCCCAGCTCAGCGCCACCGAGTGCGCCGTGACGGCCGTCGCCTTCGGGGCCCCTGGGGCGGTCGGCGGGACGTCGGGGGTGCCGTCGCACTTGTCGCCCTTGACCGTGCAGCCCGTGGGGGCGCCGGCCGTGCCGGTCGCCGTGAACCAGTAGCTGTACGGCTCGGTGCTGCCACCGGCCGGGACGTTCGCGTTGTAGAAGGCGTTCTTGACGCTCACGTGCCGTCCGGAGACGGTCGCGTCGCCGTTGTAGTTGCCGCTCAGGGACACCCCGGCCGGCAGGTCGAACTCCAGGGTCCAGCCGCTGACGGCCGCCGTACCGTTGTTGTGGACGATGTACGTCCCCTTCCACCAGGAGCCGTTGTCCTGGGTGCTGAAGGTCGCCGTCAGGGTGCCGGCCGCGTGGGCGGGCGAGGCGAGGGCGGTGAGCGCCGCGACGGGCAGCAGCAGCGCGGCCCCCACGGCGGCGATCCGCCGCCGCAGCCGGGCGGGGCCGCGACGGTGGCGGGTGCGCGGTGTTCCCGCGCCGAGAAGTGGTCTGCGCCTGTGGAACATGGCTCTCCCTGCGGTGGTGGGGTGGTACAGGGGTGAGGTGAACCGTGCGCGTGCGCATGCGTGTGCCCGGACGAAGGCAGGCCGGTGCGCGGGGCGGGCCGGGGCACGGCCGTGCCGCTTCGGGCAGGCGCCCACAACGTAGAAGGTCTGGACCAATGAGTCAACAGGTCCGGTCGGCCACCGCCGGGCCGCGGGCCGGCCCGGCGGCGCTCACCACCCCGGGCGGGCCCGCCGGCCGAACACCAGGCCCCGCGGTTTCGGCGGCGGCGGGGTGCCGGGGCGCAACGGCAGCGCGATCAGCATGCCCACGACGAAGCCGACCACATGGGCGGCGTACGCCACCGTGCCCGCGTCGAAGACGCCCTCGCCCGCGGAGTAGAACGCCTGGAGCACGAACCAGAACCCCAGCACGATCCAGGCCGGCAGACGCAGCGGCAGGAAGATCAGGAACGGCACGAGGACCCAGACCCGGGCTCTGGGATACAGCACCAGATAGGCGCCGAGGACCCCGGCGATCGCCCCCGACGCCCCGATCAGCGGCTGCCCCGAGTCCGCGTCGAGCAGCGCGAAACCGTACCCGGCGGCGTACCCGCAGACGACGTAGAACAGGGCGAAACGCAGGTGCCCCATCCGGTCCTCGACGTTGTTGCCGAAGATGAACAGGAACAGCATGTTCCCCAGCAGGTGCAGCCAGCTGCCGTGCAGGAACATCGCGGTGAGGACCGAGAGCACGGGGGACTTGCCGTACGCCGGCGGCCCCAGCACGCAGCCCGGTCCGTGCACCCCCACGCCCACCGCGCCCGTCGGCACCAGCGACGGCATCCGGTGGTGGATCAGCTCGCGCGGGACCAGCGCCCAGTGCTCCGTGAAGGCCTGCGCGTGGCACAGCTGCGCGAGCGTGCTGCTCCCGGTCACGGAACCGGAGACGCCGGGCGTGGCCAGGAACACGACGACGTTCGCGACGATCAGGGCGTACGTCACCCAGGGGGTGCGCCGCACCGGGTTCACGTCATGGACGGGGATCACCACAGGGAAGTAGTGCCCTGGATGTGCCGGGCGAACCGGCCTACGTCCGTGCCCCGGCGACCTTGGCCGCCGCCTTGCGGGCGGCCACGAGCACCGGGTCCCACACCGGGGAGAACGGCGGCGCGTAGCCCAGGTCCAGGGCTGTCATCTGCTCCACCGTCAGCCCGGCCGTGAGCGCCACCGCCGCGATGTCGACCCGTTTGGCGGCGCCCTCCCGGCCCACGATCTGGACGCCCAGGAGACGGCCGGTGCGGTGCTCGGCGAGCATCTTCACCGTCATCGGCGAGGCCCCCGGGTAGTAGCCCGCCCGGCTCGTCGACTCGACGGTGACCGTCTCGAACCGGAGCCCGACCCGCCGGGCGTCCCGTTCCCGCAGCCCGGTCCGCGCGATCTCCAGGTCGCACACCTTGCTCACCGCCGTGCCGACGACGCCCGGGAAGGTGGCGTATCCGCCGCCGGCGTTGGTGCCGATGACCTGGCCGTGCTTGTTGGCGTGGGTGCCGAGCGGCACGTGCCGGTGCTGCCCGGACACCAGGTCGAGGACCTCGACGCAGTCGCCGCCCGCCCAGATGTTCTCGTGCCCGCGCACCCGCATCGCGCGGTCCGTGAGCAGCCCGCCGTGCGCGCCGAGCGGCAGCCCCGCCGCCCGCGCGAGCGAGGTCTGCGGGCGGACGCCGATGCCCAGCACCACCACGTCCGCCGGGTACTCGGCCGACGTCGTGGCCACGGCCCGCACCCGGCTGTCCGTCCCCGTCAGCACCTTGGTCACCTCGGCGCCGCCGACCATGGTGATCCCGAGCCCCGTCATGGCTTCGTGCACCAGCCGGCCCATGTCCGGGTCCAGGGTGGACATGGGCTCCTGGCCGCGGTTGACGACGCTCACCTCGTAGCCGCGTTTGATCAGGGCCTCGGCCATCTCCACGCCGATGTAGCCCGCCCCGACCACCACCGCCCTGCGGCCACGCGCGCGTGCCAGCCCGGCGAGCAGTTCCTCCCCGTCGTCCAGCGTCTGCACGCCGTACACGCCGGGCGCGTCGACACCGGGCATCTCGGGGCGGACCGGGCGGGCCCCGGTCGCGATCACGAGCTTGTCGTACGACGTCCAGGACTCCGCCCCCGAATCGACGTCCCGCGCGCGGACGCGGCCCGCCGCCACGTCGATCTCCGTGACCTCGGTACGCATCCGCAGGTCGATGTCCCGCGCGCGGTGCTCCTCGGGCGTGCGGGCGATCAACCGGTCCCGGTCCCCGACGTCACCGCCCACCCAGTAGGGGATCCCGCACGCCGAGTACGAACTGAAGTGGCCGCGTTCGAACGCCACGATCTCCAGTTCGCCGGGTCCGCGCAGGCGGCGTGCCTGGGACGCCGCGGACATCCCCGTGGCGTCCCCGCCGATCACGACCAGTCGTTCCCGCCCCCGGCGCGCCGTGCGCGCACCGCCCGTGTCCGTACCGGTGCTCTTGCTCATGGTCATGCCCACACGCTACGGCCGACCGGGACCGGGGCGGTCGCGGTGGCCCGGCTCACCGGCGCACCGGCTCACCGCCTCACCGGGATTCGCCGTCCGGCGTCTCGCCGGAGCCCTCGGTGGTTCCGGTTCCGGTTCCGGTTGTGGTTCCGCTTCCGGTCGCGGTGTCGGGCGCCGCCCGTCCGAGCGGTCCCAGTGCGGTCATCGCCGGTGCGGCGGTGGCCCGGTGCGGGAGCCGGGGGCGTACGAGGCGCAGCCACGCCAGGGCGAGGAGCGCCGCCGCGGCGGCGAAGGGGAGGACCGCGCCCAGTGCCAGGGCGACCCAGCGGACCATGGTCACGAACACGTGCCAGCCGCCCGCCAGGGCGTCCAGGAACCCTGGATCGTCGTCGGCGGCCTTCTCCTGCGGCGCGGGCGCCGCGGCCAGCGACAGGGTGATGGTGGCCAGGCTCGTACGGTCCCTCAGTGACGCCTGCTGGGCGAGCAGCGCCTCCAGATCGGCCTCGCGGCGGCTCAGCTCGCTCTCCAGGGAGACGACGTCGCCGAGGCTTGCGGCCTTGTCCATCAGGGCGCGGACCCGGGCCACGCTGGCGCGCTGCGACTTGATGCGGCTGTCGACGTCGACGACCTGGCCGGTGACGTCCTCCGCTTTCGCCGAGCGTTCGACGAGCCTGCCGGTGCCCTCCAGGCCGGTGAGGACCTCGTCGTACTTCCCGGCGGGCACGCGCAGCACGACCCGGGTCCGCTCGCGGCCCTCCGCGTCGCGCGTGGTGCTCTCGTCGCCGACGTAGCCGCCCGCGTTCCCGGCGGCCGTGCGGGCGGCGGCGAGGGCCTTCGCCACATCCGTGACCTCCACGCTCACCGAGGCGGTGCGGACGATGTGGCTCGCCGTGACCTTCGGCGCCGTGCCGGCCCCGGCCCCGGACGCGGCGGCGCTGCCGCCGTACCCGCTGCCGCCGGCGTTCCCCGTGGCGGGAGCACCCCGTTGCGCCCCGCTCCCGGCGGCCTTGTCGGACGAGCTGCCACCGGAGTCGCCCGCGCCGCTGCACCCGGCGAGTGCGAGGGCCGTCGCGAGCAGCAGCCCGGCCAGGGCCGAAGTGGAGCGGACAGAACACCGTGCGCGCATGTCGCGTACCCCCGGGAGTCGTGGCCAACTCTGACGCCTGTTCGACTCGCGGGCGGTCCGGCCCGTTGCCGGAAACCGGTTCCGATGCGATCACGGTCCGGACTCGTCCCGGACACCGGGGCCGGCGGGAGTGCCGGTGGGGTCTGAGAGAGTGGGGGCCATGAGCGCAACGGGTACGGGCACGGGGCAGGTCGTCGTCGTAGGGGGCGGGATCGCGGGGCTGGCGGCCGCGCACCGCCTGCTGGAGCGCGGCGCGCGGGTGACCGTGCTGGAGGCGGCGGACCGGGTCGGCGGCAAGCTGCTGCCGGGCGAGATCGCGGGTGTCCGGGTCGATCTGGGCGCCGAGTCGATGCTGGCCCGCCGGCCCGAGGCCGTGGACCTCGCGCGCGAGGTGGGCCTGGCGGACCGGCTGCAGCCGCCCGCGACCGCGACCGCCTCCCTGTGGACCCGGGGCGCCCTGCGCCCGATGCCCAAGGGGCACGTGATGGGTGTCCCCGGCACCGCCGCCGCGCTCACCGGAGTGCTCTCCGCCGAGGGCCTGGCCCGCATCGAGCGCGACGCCGACCTGCCCCGCACCGAGGTCGGCGACGACGTGGCGGTCGGTGAGTACGTCGCGGCGCGCCTGGGCCGCGAGGTCGTCGACCGCCTGGTCGAGCCGCTGCTCGGCGGCGTCTACGCGGGCGACGCGTACCGCATCTCGATGCGCTCGGCCGTTCCCCAGCTCTTCCAGGCCGCGCGGACGCACACCTCCCTGACCGAGGCGGTCCGCGGCATCCAGGCCGCCGCGGCCGAGGCCCAGCGAAACGGCCGGACGGGACCGGTCTTCATGGGCATCGAGGGCGGGGTCGGCAGCCTGCCGCTCGCGGTCGCCGAGTCGGTGCGGGCACGCGGTGGCGAGATCCTCACCGGCACCCCCGTGACGGAGCTGCGCAGGGAGCCGCTCGGCGGCTGGCGCGTGGTCACGGCGGACCGGATCCTGCACGCGGACGCGGTGGTCCTCGCCACCCCCGCGCCCGCCGCCGCCCGGCTGCTGGGCGCCGAGTCCCCCGGGGCGGCGGCGGAGCTGCGGGCCGTCGAGTACGCCTCGATGGCCCTGATCACTCTCGCCTACCGGCGCGGCGACGCCGCGCTCCCCGAGGGCAGCGGGTTCCTCGTGCCCCCCGTCGACGGGCGCACCATCAAGGCGTCGACCTTCGCCTCCCGCAAGTGGGGCTGGATCGCCGGCCAGGACCCGGACGTACTGGTGGTGCGCACCTCCGTCGGGCGGTACGGCGAGACGGAGATCCTGGGCCGCGAGGACTTCGAGCTGGTGGACCTCTCCCGGCACGACCTGAGGGAGGCCACCGGCCTGGACGCCGTGCCGCTGCGCACCCGCGTCACCCGCTGGACCGACGGTCTGCCCCAGTACCCCGTCGGCCACCACGCGCGCGTGGCCCGCGTCCGCGACCACGTCGCCGGGCTGCCGGGCCTCGCCGTGTGCGGCGCGGCCTACGACGGCGTGGGCATCCCGGCGTGCGTCGCGAGCGCCTACGCCGCCGTGGACCAGCTGGCGGGCGACCTGCGCGCTGTGCAGGAACTCACCGCCCACCCGGTGCAGAGTCTGCACGGGGGAGCGGGAGAATAGCCCCATGAGTGACGACGCCTCCACCACCGACTCCGGCAGGATCCCGAACAAGGGCAAGCTGGCCAAGGACCTCAACGAGGTCATCCGTTACACGCTGTGGTCCGTCTTCAAGCTGAAGGACGTGCTCCCCGAGGACCGCGCGGGCTACGCCGACGAGGTCCAGGAGCTGTTCGACCAGCTCGCCGCGAAGGACGTGACCGTCCGCGGCACGTACGACGTCTCGGGGCTGCGCGCCGACGCCGACATCATGATCTGGTGGCACGCCGAGACGAGCGACCAGCTGCAGGAGGCGTACAACCTCTTCCGCCGCACGAGGCTCGGCCGCGCGCTGGAGCCGGTGTGGTCGAACATGGCGCTGCACCGCCCCGCGGAGTTCAACCGCTCGCACATCCCGGCGTTCCTCGCCGACGAGACGCCGCGCAACTACGTCAGCGTCTATCCGTTCGTGCGCTCCTACGAGTGGTACCTGCTGGCCGACGAGGACCGCCGCCGCATGCTCGCCGACCACGGCAAGATGGCCCGCGGCTACCCGGACGTGCGGGCGAACACGGTCGCCTCCTTCTCGCTCGGCGACTACGAGTGGGTGCTCGCCTTCGAGGCGGACGAACTGCACCGCATCGTCGACCTCATGCGCCACCTGCGCGGCTCGGAGGCCCGCCGGCATGTCCGCGAGGAGGTGCCGTTCTTCACCGGCCGCCGCAAGGACGTGGCGGACCTGGTCGCCGGGCTCGCCTGATCCCTTAGGGTCACTTCCCGGCCGGCGGCCGGTCGTCCTTCCCCTTCAGGGCGTCCCTCAGCTCCCGCTCACGGGTCTCCTGGAAGGTCGGCCGGTCCGGCCGCGGCTCCGGGCGCCCGGCGCACCCCGCCGAGCGCCCCGCCGCACGCCCCTGGAGCAGGTAGGCGTCCACGGCCGCGTTGACGCACCGGTTCGGACCGTAGGCGATGCCGTGCGTGCCCGCGCCCCGCTCGGTGAGCAGTGCGGAACCGGCCAGCCGCCGGTGCAGTTCCACGGCCCCGCGGTACGGCGTGGCCGCGTCCCGCTCGGCGGCCAGGATCAGCGTGGGCGGCAGCGCGCCCGGCGCGGTCCGCACCTCCAGGGGCCGGAGGCGTGGCACCGGCCAGGAGGCGCACGGCAGGTTCGCCCACACGTTGGCCCAGGTCTCGAACGGCGCCACCCGGGCGAGCCGGGTGTTGTCCCGGTCCCACACGCGGAAGTCGGCGGGCCAGGGCGCGTCGTTGCACTCCACGGCCGTGTAGACCGCCGCGCTGTTCTCCGCCCCGGCCGCTCCCTCCCGGTACGGCGCGGCCAGCGCGCCAGGGGCTTCTCGTCGCCCTTGAGATACGCGGCCAGGGCGTTTGCGGCCAGTGGCCAGAAGCCGTCGTCGTACCCGGTGCCGAGGAACGCGCCCTGCAACTGCCCGGGGCCCACCGTGCCGCCCGCCGGTCGCGCGGCCAGCCGCGTGCGCGCCTTGGCACAGGCGGCGCGCACCGCCTGTGCCGTACGGCCGAGCCCGTACACGTCGTCGTGCCGGGCCACCCACCTCCTGAAGTCCGCCCACCGGGCCTCGAACGCGGCGGACTGGTCGAGATTGTCGAGGTACCACACCCGGGCCGGGTCGGGGTTCACCGCCGAGTCGAAGACCATCCGGCGCACGTGCGCCGGGAAGAGCGTCGCGTACAGCGCGCCGAAGTAGGTGCCGTAGGAGGCGCCCATGAACGTCAGCCGGCCCTCGCCGAGCGCCGCGCGCAGCACCTCCAGGTCGCGGGCGTTGGCGAGGGAGGTGAAGAAGCGCAAGCGGGAGCCCGAGCGCCGGACGCACCCCCGGGCGTACGCCCGGGCCTCGGCGGCGCGCTTCTTCTTGTACGCCGCCGAGGGGTACGCCGGCGCCGGGCTCGGCGCCTTGAAGAAGCCCTTCGGGTCCGTGCAGGACAGCGGCGCCGAACGGCCCACCCCGCGCGGGGCGTAGCCGACGAGGTCGTAGGCCGCCGCGACCCGCTTCCACTCGGGCAGCAGCCCCACCAGCGGGAACGACATGCCGTCACCGCCGGGCCCACCCGGGTTGAAGACGAGGGCGCCCTGACGGGGCACCGCGCGCCCGCCGGAGCGCGGGTCCCTGCCGGTGGCCCGCACCCGGCTGACGGCGAGCCGGATCTTCGTGCCGTCGGGACGGGCGTAGTCGAGCGGCACGGACACGGTGCCGCACTCCAGCGAACCGGGCATCTCCCGCGCGCCCGGACACGCGCCGAAGTCGATGCCGGTCACCCGGGCCCGCGCGGCGGCCACGACGGTGCCGCGCAACTCGGCCGCCCCGCCGGGCGGCAGCTCGGGCCGCGGCGCGCCGCCGGAGGGGGCGGCGGCGAGGGCGGTCAGGACCAAGGACCCGGCGGCCGTGCACACGGCGGCTGCTCTCATCGGCGTATCCCTTCGGCGCACGGCGGCGGCACGAGGGATGTTTCGGGCGCACGCCGGCGAAGGCAAGCACCGGGCGGCGGGTGTCGGCGCCGGTGCGCCCGATGCGCCCCCCGAGTGGCGGCGCGCGCGGCCTCGGTGTGCGCCGCCGCCGCGCGCCGCCGCCGCCGCGTGCTCCGCCGCCGTGTCTCCGCTGCCGCGTGCTGCGCCTCGGTGTGCGCCGGCCGGTCAGTCCCGCCAGGGCTGGTCGCGGTGGGCGAAGGCCGCGCGCAGCTCCGGTTCGCCGATCGCACGGATGCCCCGCACCGCCACGGAGGCGAGGTAGGTGCGTTCGTCGCCCGTGCCGCGGGCCCGCCGGGCCAGCGTGCCGAGGAGCCGCTGCCCGGCCGGGGACGCCCAGCGGGAGTACGGGTGGATCTCGACCCGGGCTATCGCGAGGCAGCTCAGGGTGAGGGCGAGGGGGAGCAGGAACCAGAGGGCGACCAGGGTGCGCGGCAATCCGGTCGGGCCGGGCAGCAGCAGCGCGGTCACGGCGAGCACGGCCACGGCCAGGGCGGCGGCCCGCACCTGGCGCATCCCGGCCGCGACCGCCGAACCTTCGCCCTCCGGCACGGCCAGGCCGGCGCTGACCAGGCGGTCGGCGAGGCTGCGCACCGGGTCGGCGGCGGCCGCGGCGGTCCGTACCGGAGCGATGCGGGACTGCCCTTCGGGGCCGATGGCCCCTATGACGGAACGTTCCATCTCGTCGCGTCCGCGCGGATCGACGACGGTGGCCCAGCCCGTGTGCGCGAGCAGCAGCCGACGTTGGCGGGCCATGGAGACCAGGGTGACGTCGGCGACCCGGGAGGGGCCGCCGGACAGGAACGCCGCCTCGTAGAGGGTGAGGTCGTGATCCTCGTCCACGGCCGCGTCCCGGGTGTCCACGGCCGCCGCACGCACGGCGGCCAGGCACAGCCGTGCGCACGCGGCACCGGCGAGGGCCCAGGCCGGCAGGAGAAGAAGGACCCAGAGCATGACAAGTTTCTATGCCAGGGGCCTGGGAAACACCATGCCTTGTTCACATTCCGGACCGAGTGTGGCCTGTATGTGACGTTCCGCTTCTTTTCCGAGGTCAGGACGGGCGGCCGGACGGTGCCGACGAGGGGTGCCGACGGAGCGGGTCGGGGATGGACGGGCTGGGGCGGGGCGATGGGCTGAGGCGGGGGGAACGGCTGGGGCGCGCGCGTACGCGCCACCTCCGCCGCCCCGTGTGTCAGCGCCCGAGCAGCACCCGGCGGGCCGCCCTGACCGCCCGGACCGCCGGCCTGCGCGACCTCGGCGCGGGACCCGACCGCTCCCGCCACCACGCGCGCAGTTCCCGGCGCGCGGTCGCGTCCTGTGGTTCCTCCGCCAGCAGCAGGGACTCGGCGAACGCCATCGCGTCCAGCCGGTAGCCACCGCGCATCGGGTGCTCCTGCGCGTACGCGAGGAAGGCGGGGCGGTACCCGGCGCCGAGGATGACCGGCAACTCGGGCGCCACCTTCGCCACGACACCCGCCCGCTTCGAGGCCAGCGCCCGCGCCTGCACGCCGAGCCGCCCCCCGTCGAAGCCCTCGGGCGCGGGTGTCCCCGCCACGAGCGCCGACAGGAGCGCGGTCTGCGCGAGTGCGAGCCGCTGCCGGACCGGCTCGGGGACGGCCGCCACCGGCTCGTCCCCGGCCCGCCCGCGCGCGCCCCCGCCGTCAGGCCCCGACCCCGCCCCGCCGTCACGCCCGCACTCCGGCCCGCCCGTGCGCCCGCGCGCCGGGGCCCCGGCGCGACCCCGCTCCACCGCTTCCCGAACGGCCTCCAGCTCCCTTGCCAGCACGGCCGGTTCCGGGAAGTTCTCGTCGCGTTCCAGCAGTACCCCGGGCGGGGCCACCCGGGAGGCGAGGTCGGTCAGGATGTCGAGGACCGGCGCGGCAACCGGGTGCGCGTGGCTGTCGTGCCAGACGCCGTCCCGCTCGTACCCGCCCGCCACATGGACGTACGCGAGCGCCTCCAGCGGCAGTTCGGCCAGCGCGATGGCCGGGTCCTCCGCCTGGTTGACGTGATTGGTGTGCAGGTTGGCCACGTCGATCAGCAGCCGTACGCCCGTACGGTCGGCCAGCTCGTACAGGAACTGGCCCTCGGTCAGCTCCTCGCCGGGCCAGGCGAGCAGCGCGGCGATGTTCTCCACGGCGAGCGGCACCGGCAGCGCCTGCTGGGCGATGCGGACGTTCTCGCACAGCACGTCCAGTGCCTCGCGCGTGCGGGGCACCGGCAGCAGGTGGCCCGCCTCGATGCGGTCCGAGGCGGTCAGCGACCCGCCCGCCCGGACGAAGGCGATGTGCTCCGTCACCAGCGGCGAGCCCAGCGCCTGAGCCCGCTCGGCGAGCGCCCGCAGGCGCCCCTCGTCCGGCCGTTCGGCCCCGCCGAGCCCGAGGGACACGCCGTGCGGCACGACGGTCACCCCGCGCTCGCGCAGGCGCAGCAGCGAGGCGGGCAGATGGCCGGGGCACACGTTCTCGGCCACCGCCTCGACCCAGTCGACCCCCGGCATGCCCTCCACGGCGTCCGCGATCTCCGGTCGCCAGCCGATCCCCGTCCCCAGTCGCTCCATGAGTCCTGCGCCCCCTGCTCCCGTTCGCCCCCTGTCACCGGACGCCCGCGCGCGGCGCGGGTGAGGGGGGTATGGCCCCGCCGGACGGCACGGAACCGTGCCGGGCACGTCTTCAGAGCAAGATTTGAGGGTTCACCCCGGGCAGCGCCTAGGAGCCCTGGCGGAGCGCCCGATGGTCGGCGACCACCGTGCAGGAACCCGGGGCGATCTCGGTGAAGCCCGCGTCGCGCACCAACGGCAGGCCGCTGCCGGTCAGTTCACGCCAGCGGCCGGGGGCGGCGGTGCGGACGGAGAGCGGGAACCCGGCGTCCCGCCAGGCGGCGCGCTGCGTGTCGGTGAGGTCCCACCAGGCGAGCTGGGCGCCGTGCCCGGCCTGGGCCATCGCCTTGCCCGCGGACATCTCCAGGCCGGGATTGAGCCAGAGCACCGGGACGTCCGGGCCGGCGGGGGCGGGCGGTCGCGGATCGTCGAGGTCGGTGCCGGAGACCTGGAGTTTCGCCAGGTCCTTGGGCCAGCCGTCCAGCGGGACGGGCGGGAAGACGCGTACCTCCGCGGAGCCGCCGGTGACCGTGATGCCGTCCAGCGCCTCGGCCCGCCGCCACTCCGCGCCGCGCGCCCGCCGCACCACCTTGCGGATCCGGGCGTCCTGCCAGTCCCGCACCGCCCCCGCCCACGGGCCGTCGCCGCCGGAGCGCTCGTCACCGAGCAGCACCAGCACCGCGCGGGCCGCCGTCTCCAGCGCGTCGGTACGGGCCGGGGGAGCGGCCCGCTCGATCCGGACGACCAGCGGCAGCACGAACTGCGGGGCCAGGTCCCGGGCGGTGGGCTCGGCGCGGAAGGGGCTGCCGGCGGGGGCGGGGGTCTCGGCGGAGGTCTCGTACGTCACGCCCCCCAGTGTGCCAACCACGGCGCACACGAGAGGACGACCCCCGTGCGAGGGGAGCTACGCCATGGGGTCGCTCACCGGGCGGAGGTCATCCTGAGCACGCCGTGCGCTGCGCCTCCTGCCATTCGCAGGCGGGGCAGAGGGTGATCCCCTTGTACGACTCCGGGTACTCGGTCGGCTCGCGGCACAGCACGCACTCCGCGTACGGCGGTCCGCCGGCCCGGGGCGGCCGGGTGGCGTCGATCAGGCAGTCGTCGCTGCCGCCGGTGCCGTCGCGGCCGTCGTGACCGGTCCTGTCGTCCTCGCTCATGGCTCCAGCGTAGGACGCCTTCAGGTGTGCCGGATCACGAGCGGCCCGCCGAGGCGCCGATCATCTCGGACACCTTCACGAAGCGGTACCCCTTCTCGCGCAGCTCCGGGACGACGGTGCGCACCACGCGCTCGGTCGTCGGGGCGGCGCTGCGCGTGCAGTGCATGACCACGACCGATCCCGGCTTCACCCCGTCCAGGACCTGGCGGACCACGGCGTCCGCGTCCGTGGCGAACGCGTCACCGCTCACCACGTCCCACTGGACGGCGGTGACGCCGAGGGGGGCGAGGGTGCGCAGCACTTCGCTGTCGTAGCAGCCACCGGGGAAGCGGAGGTACGGCATCGGATGCGGGACGCCGGCCTTGGCGAACGCCGTGTACGCGCGTTCCACGTCCGAGCGGACCTGGTCCTTGGAGACGGTCGGCAGGCCGTAGCAGTCGCCGGTGAAGGCGTAGTGGCTGTAGGAGTGGTTGGCGAGTTCGAACATCGGGTCCGTGCCGATGGAGCGGGCCTCCTCGGGGTACGTCTGCGCCCACTTGCCCGTCATGAACACCGTGGCGGGCACCTTGAGGGCACGGAGCGTGGCGATGAGCTGCGGGTTGTCGAAGTGCTCGCCCTTCGCCGCGCGCGGCCCCTCGTCGGCGGTCATGTCGGCGTCGAAGGTGAACGCGACGATCTTGCCCTTGTCGCGCGGGCCGTTGGTGAACACCGGGGTCAGGCCGCCGGGCCCCGGGGTGAGCCGGGGCGGACGGGAGGGCGCGGTCGCGGAGGGCTTGGCGGGGGCCGAGGGGGAGGTGGGGGAGGCGGGGTGACCGGCGTGGGCGGCCCGCGTGGTGCCGCAGGCGGCGAGCGAGGCCAGGGCGAGGCTCAGGGCACAGGCCGAGGCAAGGCCGGTAATACGTCGTACAAGTGGGATCACCTGACGAACGTAGGACGGTCTCCGATCATATGAACGGCAGCGAGGCCGCGCGGTCACCCGCCCGGTCGTCACCCGGGGCGCACGGCCCCGCCGTCACCGCTCCTCCCGCTGTCGTCGCCCGTCCCGTGATCCACACGTCCTTCCCGTGATCGACGTAGGTCCCGCCGTCACCGCTCGTGCCGCTCCAGCGGCCGGGTCGCCGGGCCCTGGAGCACGTTGCCCTCGGTGTCGAACCGCGAGCCGTGGCACGGGCACTCCCAGGCCCGCTCGGCGGAGTCGAAGGCGACCAGGCAGCCCAGGTGGGTGCAGCGGGCGGACAGGGTGTGCAGGTCGCCGTCGTCGTCCCGGTACACGGCGAGGTGGTCGAGACCGGCCCGGACCACCGCGCCCTCGCCCGGCGGGATGGCGTCCACGGGCGGTGTGGACCGCAGCCGGTCGCCCACGAAGTGCCGTGCGACCTCGGCCTGGTTCTTCAGGAACGTCGGCGCCTCGCGCACGGCGGTCCGCAGCCGGCGCGGGTCGTACAGCTCCTGCCACGGGCAGTCCCGCCCGGTGATCAGCGCCGTGAGCAGCCGCCCCGCCATGATGCCGCCGCTCAGTCCCCAGCCGCCGAAACCGGTCGCGACGTAGGTGTTGCGGGCAGCCTGGTGCAGCGGGCCGACCATCGCCACGGTGTCGGTGGGGTCGATGTCCTGGGTGGCCCAGGAGTGCACGAGGTCCGCGCCGGGGAAGTGCTCGCCCGCCCAGGCCGTCAGGCGGTCGAAGCGGGCGGGGGTGTCACCGGTGCCCGGCGTGAAGTGCTCCCCGGTCACCACGAGGAGCCGGCGGCCGTTCGCGCCGTTCCCGCCCTCGTCCCTCCCGTTCTCGCCGGTCCCGCTCTCGTCGTACGGAGCCGTCCGTACCGAACGTGTGTTCTCCTCCGGGGTGATGTACATGCCGTCGGGGTCCTCCGCGGCGTCGACCGGTCCGGCCACGACCAGTTCCCGGCGCGGGGAGAGCCGGGCGAACAGCAACGCCCTGTCGAAGACCGGGTAGTGCGTGGCGACCACCACGTGCCGGGCCCGTACCGTGGCGCCCGTCGCGGTCGTCACCCGGCACGGCTCGCCCTCGGTCAGCCCGCGCACCACGGTGTTCTCGAACACCTGCCCGCCGCGCGCCACCAGGTCCGCCGTCAGGGCCAGCAGGTACTTGCGCGGATGGAACTGCGCCTGCCCGGCCACCCGCACCGCCCCCGCCACCGGGAACGGCAGCCCGGTCTCCGTCACGAACGACGCCGCAAGGCCCGCGTCCCGGGCCGCCTCCGCCTCGGCCCGCACCTCGTCCACCCGGTTCGGGTCACGCACGTAGGTGTACGCGCTGCGGGTCTCCCACTCGCAGTCGATGCCCAGCTCGTCCACCAGCTCCCAGGCGTGCTCGATCGCCTCGCACTGCGAACGGGCGTACAGCCGGGCCGCCTGCGCGTCGCGGGTGCGGCGCAGCTTGTCGTAGACGAGGGTGTGCAGCGCGGTCAGCTTGGCGGTGGTGTGCCCAGTCACGCCCGCCGCCACCCGCCGCGCCTCCAGCACCGCCACGCCCAGCCCCGCCCGCGTCAACTCGTACGCCGTGCTCAGTCCGGCCATGCCCGCGCCGATCACGACGACGTCGACGTCCAGGTCCTCCGTCAGTGCGGGACGCTCCGGCCCCGGCGCCGTCTCGACCCAGTACGAGCCGCTGACGCGGCGCCGCCCGTGCCGCTGCTGCTGCCGCTCCTGGCGCGGCTGGTGTTCGCTCATGGCCGCCGAGTACCCCGCCGGGACCGGCCTGATCTCGGACCGTGCGGGCGGGCAGCGGGCAGCGGGCAGCGGGCAGCGTGCGGGTGGACGGGTCAGGGCTCGGAGGCGGGCGGGGACGAGGCGTCCGCGGCAGCCCGGACCGGCGTCACGGAAGCGGCGTCGAAGGGGGCGTCGGGTACGTCCGTGAGCGGCGCCGTGCCGTTGCCGAGGGACTTCGGCGGCCCGGACGGCGCGGGTGGCGCGGGCTCGGGTGACTGGGCGGGCGCCGGACCGGGCGTCGGCTGCTGTGCCGCCCGCTCCAGGAAGCGCAGCAGTTCGACGGGGAAGGGCAGGACGAGGGTGGAGTTCTTCTCCGTGGCGACGGCGGTCACCGTCTGGAGCAGCCGCAGTTGCAGCGCGGCGGGAGTGTCGGCCATCTGCTGGGCGGCCTCGGCCAGTTTCCTCGACGCCTGGAGTTCCGCGTCGGCGTTGATGATCCGGGCCCGCCGCTCCCGGTCGGCCTCCGCCTGCCGGGCCATGGACCGCTTCATCGTGTCCGGCAGGGAGACGTCCTTGATCTCCACCCGGTCGATCTGCACGCCCCATCCGATGGCCGGGCTGTCGATCATCAGCTCCAGGCCCTGGTTCAGCTTCTCGCGGTTGGACAGCAGGTCGTCCAGGTCGCTCTTGCCGATGATCGAGCGCAGGGAGGTCTGCGCCATCTGCGACACCGCGAACCGGTAGTCCTCGACCTGGATGACCGCGTTGGCGGCGTCGACCACCTTGAAGTAGACGACGGCGTCCACGCGCACGGTCACGTTGTCGCGGGTGATGCCCTCCTGGGCGGGGATCGGCAGCGTGACGATCTGCATGTTGACCTTGTAGAGCCGGTCCACGAAGGGGATGATCATGGTGAAGCCGGGTGGCCGCGCGTCCCCCGCGAACCGCCCGAGCCGCAGCACCACCCCGCGCTCGTACTGCTTGACGACCCGCGCCGCCGCCGAGAGGTACACGAGACCGGCGCAACCCGCGGCGATCACTGCGGTCAGTACGTCCTGAAGCATGATGACGACTCCTCGACCAGTCGTCCCCGCGCCCGTTGAGGGCCTCATTCAACGATATGCCCGGGCGGAGAACACGGTCGAGACCCCTGACACGACCGGCCCGGGGACTTGCCGGTCGGGCCGGTCCGCCGACCGGTCCGCCGGGCAGTCCGCCCGGCCCGGCGCGGGGCTCCGGCGCTCGGGACCTGGGGCGGGCGGCAGCGGTTTCCCCGGTTCCTGTCCGGCGCGCTGTGCCGTTCGGCCCGGTTCTCCAGGGCCGTGCGGCAGGCCTGGTCGAGGTGGTGGAGGCCGGACAGGGGGCGGCGGGCTGCCGGGCCGCGCCGCGGCCTCGCAGTGGCGCCCCGTCTGGGCCGAGGCTGAGGCGGCGGCCGGTGCGGCGCCGGACGGGAGGACAGGTGGCCCCCGCGGCGGCCGGCGGGTCAGGGGGTCTCGACGAGTCCCTCGGCGTCCCGGGCGAGGGCGGTGAGCCGGGATATCGCGCGGAAGTACTTCTTGCGGTAGCCGCCGTTCAGCATCTCCTCGCTGAACAGCTGGTCGAACGGCAGTCCGGAGGCCAGGACGGGCACCTCACGGTCGTAGAGCCGGTCGGCGAGCACGACGAGCCGCAGCGCGGTCGACTGGTCGGGCACCGGCCGCACGCCGGTCAGGCACACGGCCCCGAGCCCGTCGGTGAGGGCGCCGTAGCGGCTCGGGTGCACCTTGGCCAGATGCTCAAGCAACTGCGTGAAGTCGTCGAGCGAGGCGTTCGGCGCGGCGTGCGCCGCCTTCGTCACCTGCTCCTCGGAGAACGGCGCCGGTGCCTCGGGCAGGCCGCGGTGGCGGTAGTCGTCGCCGTCGATGCGCAGCGCACGGAAGTGCGCGGACAGGCCCTGGATCTCGCGCAGGAAGTCGGCGGCGGCGAACCGGCCCTCGCCGAGCTTGCCCGGCAGCGTGTTGGAGGTGGCGGCGAGCGCGACCCCCGCGTCGACCAGGCGGCCGAGCAGGGTGGAGACGAGCACGGTGTCGCCGGGGTCGTCCAGCTCGAACTCGTCGATGCACAGCAGCCGGTGCCCGGAGAGGGTCTGGACCGTCTGCTGGAAGCCCAGGGCGCCGACCAGGTTGGTCAGCTCCACGAACGTGCCGAACGCCTTCAGCGCGGGTTCGGCCGGGGTGGCGTGCCACAGGGAGGCCAGCAGGTGCGTCTTGCCGACGCCGTAGCCGCCGTCCAGGTAGACCCCGCGCGGACCGGCGGGCGTCCTGGGCGCCTTCGCCCGGGCCCTGCCGAAGCCGAACAGGCCGCGCCGGGCGGGCTCGGCCGCGACCGCGCCGCCGAGCCCCGCCGCGAAGCCTTCCAGGACCTGCACGGCCTCCGTCTGGCTCGGCTGCTTCGGGTCCGGGATGTACGTCGCGAAGCGCACCGAGTCGAACCGCGGCGGCGGCACCATCTCGGCGACCAGCCGGTCCGCCGGGACGTGCGGCTCGCGGGCGCACAGGGAGAGCGGGGTGGCACCGGTCACGGGGCTGAGCCGGGAGGCGGCTGTGGAGGACGACACGGTTCCCCATGGTAAGCCGCGTGGAACACTGCACGGCATGCGACGCCTGTTCCCTGTGACCGACGAAACAGCAGCCCAGACCTCGGGCGGTGCCGCCGGGGCCGGAGGCGAGCGCCTGCCCGGCGCCCTCGTGGACCGGGAGTGGACCCTCGCCGAGCTGGCCGGGGCCTACGCCTACCCCGAGCCCGGGCCCGGCGGCCGGGAGCCCTGGCTGCGGGCCAACATGGTCTCCACGCTCGACGGGGCGGCGCAGCACGAGGGGCGTTCGCAGCCCATCTCCGGCCCGGCCGACATGCGGATCTTCGGCACGCTGCGGGCGCTGGCCGACGTGGTGGTGGTCGGCGCGGAGACAGTACGGCAGGAGGGGTACCGCCCGGCCCGCGCGCGGGGGGAGTTCGCGGCCCTGCGGGAGGCGGCCGGGCAGGGGCCCGCCCCGGCGATCGCGGTCGTCACCGCCAGTCTGGAACTGGACTTCTCCCTGCCGCTGTTCACCTCGCCCCTGGTGCCCACGCTGATCCTCACGGGCGCCGCCGCGGCCCCGGACCGGATCGCGGCCGCCGAGCGGGCGGGCGCCCGCGTGGTGACCGCGGGTGACGGCGTGGGCATCGATCCCCCACGTGCGGTGCGGGCGCTGGCGGAGCTGGGCCACACCCGCCTGCTGACCGAGGGCGGTCCGCGCCTGCTCGGGCAGATGGTGGCCTCCGGCGTACTGGACGAGCTGTGCCTGACCGTCGCGCCGGTGCTCACCGCGGGTGACGCCCAGCGCATCTCCGGCGGCCCCTCGGTCGCCGTCCCGCACCGTTTCGCCCTGGCCTGTCTGCTGGAGGAGGAGGGGTTCCTGTTCAGCCGATACCGGCGGACGTGAGGGGGGAGCGTGGCCCATGCGCCGCCGGTGATCGGAATAGGTAATTCCGTCCAGGTGGCGGCAGCGGGAGGAATTCCGGCGATACCCGTGCGATCACAGGGCAGGATGGTTTCTGCGGGGGCTGGTTCGGCCCACACGGAGGTAGCGGGAGGGCGCGGCCCTCACACGAGAAAGGGCGTCTGGTGTTCACAAGCGTACTGATGATCGAGAAGGCACTGACGTCCGCCGACGTGGAGTTCGTCACGACCTTGCACGGCGAGGAGCAGGTCCGCTTCCAGGTGCTGCTCCAGCCGCGCGGAGACCAGGCGGACCGGCTGCTGCGGGCCATCGACGACATCGCGCTAGGCGAGATCGACGAGGCCGCGCGCGAGGGCGGGACGCCCGAGGGCGAGGCGGCCAAGGGAGAGGGCGAACAGGCCCTGGACGTCTCCCTGACGGCGCTGCGCGCGGCCGGCGCGGACGCCGAGGGCAGACTCGTCGAGGACCATCCGCTGGACGCGCTCAAGGCCCTGGTCGCGGAGACCGGCGCCGACGAGGTGATCGTGCTGACGGACCCGCACTACGTGGAGGAGTTCTTCCACCGGGACTGGGCCTCGCGGGCCCGCCACAAGGTCGGCGTGCCGGTCCTGAAGCTGTTCTCCCACAGCAAGGCATAGGCTGGGGCGGCGTCCCGCGCCCGCGGTGCGCGCCCGCCCGTACCGACGCCGCACCACCTGGGGAGAACAGCGCATGGCACCCGGCCTTCCTACCGCCATGGACCGACCGCACTTCATCGGCATCGGCGGCGCCGGAATGTCGGGTATCGCCAAGATCCTCGCCCAGCGCGGCGCCCAGGTGGCCGGCAGCGACGCCAAGGACTCGGCGACCGCCGAGGCGCTGCGCGCGCTGGGCGCCACCGTGCACATCGGGCACGCGGCCGGCCACCTGGCCTCCGACGCGACCTGCGTCGTCGTCTCCTCGGCGATCCGCGCGGACAACCCCGAGCTGGTCCGGGCGGCCGAGCTGGGCATCCCGGCCGTCCACCGCTCCGACGCCCTGGCCGCCCTCATGGACGGCCTGCGCCCGATCGCGGTGGCCGGGACCCACGGCAAGACCACCACCACCTCGATGCTGGCGGTCTCCCTCGGCGAGCTGGGCCTGAAGCCGTCGTACGCCATCGGCGGCGACCTGGACGCCCCCGGCTCCAATGCGCTGCACGGCGAGGGCGACATCTTCGTCGCCGAGGCGGACGAATCGGACCGCAGCTTCCACAAGTACGCGCCCGAGGTCGCCATCGTCCTCAACGTCGAACTCGATCACCACGCCAACTACGCGTCCATGGACGAGATCTACGAGTCCTTCGAGACCTTCGCCGGGAGGATCGTCCCCGGCGGCACGCTGGTGATCGCCGCCGACCACGAGGGCGCGCGCGAGCTGGCCCGGCGCCTGCCGGACTCGGTGCGGACGGTGACGTACGGCGAGTCCGAGGACGCCGACGTACGCATCCTGTCGGTCGTGCCGCAGGGCCTGAAGAGCGAGGTCACCGTCCTGCTGGACGGTGCCGGGCTGACCTTCCGGGTCTCCGTCCCCGGCCGCCACTACGCGCACAACGCCGTCGCCGCGCTCGCCGCCGGCGCCGCCCTCGGCATCCCGGCCGCCGAGCTGGCCCCGGCGCTGGCCGCCTACACCGGTGTCAAGCGGCGCCTCCAGCTCAAGGGAGAGGCGGCGGGCGTCCAGGTGATCGACTCCTACGCCCACCACCCCACCGAGATGACGGCCGACCTGGAGGCGATGCGGGCCGCCGCCGGCGACGCCCGGATCCTGGTCGTCTTCCAGCCGCACCTCTTCTCCCGGACCCAGGAACTGGGCAAGGAGATGGGCCAGGCCCTCGCCCTCGCGGACGCCTCCGTCGTCCTGGACGTCTACCCGGCCCGCGAGGACCCGATCCCCGGCGTCACCAGCGAGCTGATCATCGCCTCCGCCCGGGCCGCGGGCGCCGAGGTCACCGCGGTCCACGACAAGGCCGAGGTCCCCGACGCGATCGCGGGAATGGCGAAGCCCGGTGATCTTGTTCTCACCATGGGCGCGGGCGACGTCACCGACCTCGGACCGCGCATCCTGGACCGTCTGCAGCAGGACTGAGTGAAGGGGCTGAGGGCTCATGGCGTACGAGGTGGACAAGCCGGACGAGCAGTGGCGCGCGGAGCTGAGCCGGGCCGAGTACGCCGTGCTGCGCCAGGCAGGGACGGAGCCCGCCTTCGTCGGCGAGTACACCGACACCAAGACGAAGGGCGTCTACTCCTGCCGGGCCTGCGGCGCGGAGCTGTTCACCTCGGACACCAAGTTCGAGTCGCACTGCGGCTGGCCGTCCTTCTACGACCCGAAGGACACCGAGGCGGTGGAGCTGCTGCAGGACCGCTCCCACGGGATGGTGCGCACCGAGGTGCGATGCGCCCGCTGCGGGTCGCACCTCGGGCACGTGTTCGAGGGCGAGGGGTATCCCACCCCGACCGACCAGCGGTACTGCATCAACAGCATCTCGCTGCGGCTGGCGCCCGCCGAGGACTGAGCCGGGCGGGAGGCGGAGCCGGGGCCGAGGCCCCGGGCGGCACTTTGCGGTGGCCCTGCACGGTGGGACACTGGACAATATCGGACACAGGTGGCGCTACCGGCGCCACCGGTTGTTTCGCCGCATCTCCGCAGAGGCGGGTGGAAGACATGGGCACAGCCTCCAATGTCGTACTGGCCATGGCACCGCACCTGTGGGCCACGCTCGGTGCCTTCATCGGCGGGCTCATCATCGTGGTGGCGCTCGTCTGGGCCGTCGGCATGGGCATCGGTGTGATGCGCCGTGAGCCGAAGCGGCCCGAGACGTCCGAGCAGCCGCACCTGCCGGTCACCGGCGCGGTCGAGGAGATCAGCGAGCGGCGCGAGCCGGACGAGGTGCACTGCGGCGACGACGGAAAGCGGCTGCTGCCGCACGAGCTGCACGCCGCCAGCACCCGGCGCAGCCAGGACCAGCACCGCAGCCGCTGGGCCCCGGGCAGCAGCGGCTCCTTCGGCAGCGGAGGCCCCGGCCGCACCTGACCGGACCCACCACCTGACCGGGCCCCCCGGCCGCACCCGTCCAGACCCACCGGACGCATGACCCGCCCCGGTGGACCCACCTACCGCACCCGCCGTGACGGCCGAAACCGTCGCGGCGGGTGCGGTGGCGTGTCCGCGCGGGCGGCCCCGCGGGCGGCCGCGGCTCGTACGGGTGCTGCAACCCCGCCGCGATCCCGGCCGTCTAGACTCTCTCCGCAACGGCCCGCGCGACCGTGGCCGAGAGCGGGCAGCTACTGCCAACCCGAAGGGTATGCGGCGTTTTGATACGCATGGATTCAGTCACCAAGCGGTACCCGGACGGCACGGTGGCGGTCGACCGGCTCTCGCTGGAGATACCGGACCGTTCGATCACCGTCCTCGTCGGACCGTCCGGGTGCGGCAAGACCACCACCCTGCGCATGATCAACCGGATGGTGGAGCCGAGCGAGGGCCGCATCCTCCTCGACGGCGCCGACATCAAGGAACAGCCCGTCAACACCCTGCGCCGGTCCATGGGTTACGTCATCCAGAACGCCGGGCTCTTCCAGCACCGCACCATCGTCGACAACATCGCCACCGTCCCCAGGCTGCTGGGCTGGAGCAAGCAGAAGTCCCGGGCGCGCGCGGTGGAGTTGATGGAGCGCGTCGGCCTCGACGCCGCCCTCGCCAAGCGGTACCCCTACCAGCTCTCGGGCGGCCAGCAGCAGCGCGTCGGCGTGGCGCGGGCGCTCGCCGCCGATCCGCCGGTGCTGCTGATGGACGAGCCGTTCTCCGCCGTGGACCCGGTGGTGCGCAAGGGCCTCCAGGAGGAACTGCTGCGCATCCAGGGCGAGCTGGGCAAGACCATCGTCTTCGTCACCCACGACATCGACGAGGCCATCAAGCTGGGCACCATGGTCGCGGTGCTGCGCACCGGCGGCCGGCTCGCCCAGTTCGCCCCGCCCGCCGAGCTGCTGACCCATCCCGCCGACGCCTTCGTCGAGGACTTCCTCGGCACCGACCGCGGCATCCGCAGGCTGTCCTTCTTCGGCACCGCGGAACTGGAGCTGCTGACCTCGCCGATCGTCGCCGTCGACGCCACCGCCGAGCAGATCGCCGCCCGCACCGCAGCCGACGTGCCCTACCTCCTCGTCACCGGCCTCGACGGCCGCCCCCTCGGCTGGAGCGAGCCGCACGACCTGACGGCCGGACGGATCGACCCCGCCCGGCTGCTGCCCCACGGGCGGCCCTTCGTGCGGGGCGAGGAGTCCCTGCGCGCCGCCCTCGACTGCGCCGTGCTCTCGCCGACCGGCTGGGCGGTCGGCGTGGACGGCACCGGCCGGGCGGTCGGCGTGGTCTCGCAGCAGACCATCGGCGCGGCCATCCGCGCCGCGCACGCGGGGGGCCGTCCGGACGCCGAAGGGCGCGCGGACGCCGGCGCGCAAGCCGGCGCGGACGCCAAGGCCGCCCGATGAACCGCTTCTTCGACCTCCCGAGCGACCTCCAGCACAGCTGGTTCGGCCTGATCGGCCTGCACCTGCGCGAGGCGCTGCTGCCGGTCCTGGCGGGCCTCGTCGTCTCCCTGCCGATCGCCCAGCTGTGCGTGCGCCTGCGCTGGCTGTACCCGCCGGTGCTGGGCCTGACGACGGTGCTCTACGCCGTCCCGTCCCTGGCCTTCATCGTCTTCCTCATCGACTACACCGGCCAGACCGAGCTGACCGTCATGATCCCGCTCGCCGTCTACAGCCTGGTCGTGCTCGTCCCGGCCATCGTCGACGGCGTCCGCGCGGTGCCGCAGGAGACGCTGGCCGCCGCCACCGCCATGGGGCTCGGCCCCGTACGGCGTTACTTCCAGGTGCAGTTGCCCATCGCCGTGCCCGCCATCCTCGCCGGTCTGCGCGTGGCCACGGTGTCGAGCATCTCCCTGGTCAGCGTCGGCATGCTCATCGGCAACCAGGGGGCGCTCGGGAACCTCCTCAACGACGCGAACATCTACCACCGGCCCGAGCTGGCGGTGAACTCCGTGGTCACCACCGCCGTCCTGGCCATCCTGGTCGACGCCGCGCTGGTCGGCGTACGGTTCCTGCTGACCCCGTGGATGCCGCGCGGCACCCGCCGCCGCGGGCCCGGAGCCGCCGAGGACCGGCCGGAGCCGGCCGCGTCCGTACTGGAGGACGCCGTCCGGTGAACGTACTGCACTTCGTCAACGCCTTCTTCAGCGACAGCGCCCACTGGCACGGCTACGACGGCATCCCCACCCGCCTGGTCGAGCACCTGCGCTACTGCCTGATCGCGCTCGCGATCGCCGCGGCCATCGGGCTGCCGGTCGGCCTGGTCACCGGGCACTACGGGCGCGGCGGCAACGTCCTGGCGTTCCTGGCCACCGCCGGGCGGGCGCTGCCCAGTTTCGGCCTGCTGGTGCTGATGACCATGCTGGTCGGTTTCGGCCTGGTCCCGGTCATGGTCCCGCTGGTCGTGCTCGCCGTCCCGCCGATCCTGGTGACCACCTACGAGTCGATGCGCTCCGTCGACCCGTCGCCGGTGGACGCGGCGCGGGGCATGGGCATGCAGGAGTCGCGGATCCTCTTCCAGGTCGAACTGCCCGTGGCACTCCCGCTGATCCTCAGCGGCCTGCGCTCGGGCGCCATCCAGATCGTCTCCACGGCGACCATCGCCGCCTACGTCGGCATCGGCGGCCTCGGCCGCTACGTCATCGACGGCCTCTACCAGCGCAACTACGAGAAGGTGGTGGGCGGCGCCACCCTGGTGGCCGCGCTGGCGCTCGCCACGCTCGTCCTGTTCTGGGCCGCGGCACGGCTCGCGGTGTCACGGGGCGTGCGGCGCGGCGTGTGACGCGGGCGGACGGGCCGCGGCCCGGGGGTGCGGCGACAACCGCGGCCCTCCCGGTCGCGGCCCGTCCGCGCTCGCGCCGCCCTCAGGCCTCGGGCCGCGCTCGCGCCGCCCTCAGGCCTCGGGCCGCGCTCGCGCCGCCCTCAGGCCTCGGTCCGAGCCAGCGCCAGTTCCAGTACGACGAGCAGCGCGTCGCGCACCGAGCCGCGCTCACGGGCGTCGAAGACGACCACCGGGACGTGTTCGGACACGTCGAGCGCCCAGCGGACCTCCTCCAAGGGGTGCTCCACCTGGCCGTCGAAGGCGTTGAGCGCCACCGCGAACGGGATCTGCCGGTGCTCGAAGTAGTCGACGGCCGCGTAGCAGTCGTCCAGGCGCCGGGTGTCGACGATGACGAGGCCGCCGACCGCGCCCTCCACGATGTCGTCCCACATGAAGCCGAACCGCTCCTGACCGGGCGTGCCGAACAGGTACAGCTTCAGCGTCGGGTCGATCGTGATGCAGCCGAAGTCCATGGCGACCGTGGTGGTGGTCTTGCGCGGGGTGTGCGTGAGGTCGTCCACGCCGGCGGCGACCTCGGTGATGGCCGCCTCGGTGGTCAGCGGCTCGATCTCGGAGATGGAGCCGACCGCGGTGGTCTTCCCCACGCCGAAACCGCCCGCGATCACCATCTTCACCGGAAGCGGCGGTCGTACGGCGCTCGGCCCGGCCGACGCGGCGGTGCCGCGGGCGAGTTGTTCAGTCGGTGTCACGGAGTACTCCCCGGGAGTCGGGGATGGCCCGCAGGCCATCGATAACCCTGCGCAGGACGGAGGCGTCGTGGGTGGCGCCGGAGTCGGGCACGTGCACCGTCAGCCGCCCCTCGGCGCGCAGGTCCTCGGCGAGGACCCGCACCACGTTGAGGTGCAGCCGCAGCCGGGCCGCGAGTTCCGCGACCGACTGCGGCAGGCGGCAGGCGGCGATGATGTCGTGCTGCTCGAAGGAGAGGTCGTCCAGCGCCGCGAGCCCGGCGGCGGTGGCCACCACCTGGGTCTCCACGGGCACCGGACGGCCGGCGGCGGTGGGCGCCACCCGGCCGGCCGTGACCAGGAACGGCCGCACGGCGGGGGCGGGGCCCACCGGGTCTCCTCCCGGGGGCGGGGAGCCGTCCGCCATGGGGTCTTCTTCCTTCCTCGGCCGGCGGTGACCGCTCAGCGCGCCGACGCGGCGCCGACGCTGTTCTTCAGTTCGAGGACGAGCTGCGGGCTGAGCGCGGCACCGGCCCGGTTGGCGAACAGCGTCATCTCGTAGGCGATGTTGCCGAGCTTGGCCTCCTTGTCGGTGACCACGCCGAGCACCGCGCCGCTGCCGATCGCGGACACCAGGACGTGGCCGCCCTCCAGGTCGATGATGACCTTGTTGAGGGCGCCCAGGCGGTAGTTGCCGGAGGCGCCGGCGGCCAGGCTGGTGATGCCGGAGACGATGGCGGCCAGCCGCTCGGAGTCGGCGTGCTCGCGCAGCTGCGACACCGCGATGAGCAGTCCGTCGGAGGAGACGGCGATGGCGTCGACGACACCGGCGGTCTCCGTCGCGAAGCGGTTGAGCAGCCAGGTGAAGTCGGCTGCGGCGGCCTGCAGATCGGTCGGCGGGGTGCCTCCCGTCGGAGTGTCACCTGTCGACGTGCTCACTGCTCGGCTCCTTCCGGGAGGTCGTTCTGGTGGTGCTTTTCGGGGGTGTCGCCGGTGTCGGCGGGGGCGGTGGGGCCGGGCTCGGCGGAGGCGGTCGGGGACGGGGCGTCGGGGCGGTGGCCGGCGGCGGTGTCGCGGTGGGCGCGTTCCACCGCGGCCTCGAACTCCTCCAGCGCGGACCGTACGGCGTCGGCGTCGGCGGGCCGTACGTCCTCGCGGGCGCCCGGGGCGGGGCCGTCGGCGGCGCGCAGGGTCGCGCCGCGCACGCGCCGGCGCAGGGGACGGGCGACCGCCGTCCCGCCGGGCTCCTCCTGGCCCGGCGCCGGCCGGCCGGACGCCGCCTGTGCCGGAATGGTCTCCTTGCGGGCCCGGGGAATGAACGGGGCCCGCGCCGCGGGCCGGTCGGCGGCCGGCTCCCGGTCCGCCGTCGCCTCCCCGCCGGACGCGGCGGGGGCCGTGTCGCGCCGGGGGAGGCGGCGGGGGAGCGAACCGGGCTCGTCGCCGCCGGGGGCGGATTCCGGCACCACGGCGCCCGAGGGCCTCGGCCCGGTGACCTCCCCGGCACCGGTGGCGGCCGGGGCGTCCGTGGCGCCGGCCGTGACCTCGCTGCCGGCCGGCTCCGCCGAGCTGCCGCCGGCGGTCAGTGAACCGGTGCTCAGTGAACCGGTGGCCAGCAGCAGCGCGGGCGGGATCGTGACCTCCGCCGTGACACCGCCGCCCGGGGTGCGGGTGAGGGCGACCCCGACCTCCCAGCGCCGGGCCAGCGTGCCCACCACGAAGAGGCCGAGCACCTTCGTCGGCACCACGTCGAGGCGTTCGCGGTGGATCAGGCGGGCGTTCTCCTCGGCCAGGCGCTCGGCGCTCATGCCGAGCCCGTGGTCGGTGACCGCGATCGACGCGCCCTCGGCGCCGGACCGCACGGTCACCTCGACGGGGCTGCCCGCCGGGGAGAACGACACCGCGTTCTCCAGGAGTTCGGCCACCATCAGCGTCAGGTCGCCGACGATGTCCGGCGCGACCATGATCTCGGTCCCGGCGTACAGCCGCACCCGCTGGTAGCCCTCGATCTGGCCGAGTGCGGCCCGGACCACGTTGGTCAGCGCGGTGGGGACGGAGTCCAGGACGGCCTCGCGGATGCCGGCCAGCAGCATCAGGCTGTCGGCGTTGCGGCGCAGACGCACGGCGATGTGGTCGATGGAGTAGAGACGTTCGAGCAGGGCGGGGTCGGTCTCACCGCGCTCGACCGCGTCGATCAGCGCGAGCTGGCGGGTGGTGAGGTTGCTGACGCGGCGGCCGACGTTGCCGAACATCTCGGCGACGTTGCGGCGGCTGAGCACCTGGCGCTCCAGCAGCGCGGCGGCCGTGGTCTGCACCTGGTTGAAGGCCGCCGCCAGGTCGCCGATCTCGTCGCGCGCGGTGACGGGCACGTCCTTGAGGCGCGGGGGCCCGGTGTCGTCGGAGTCGTCGTCGGCGACCCGGGCGAGTTCCCGCCCGGTGGCCGCGGAGACCTCCTGCGCGGCCCCGGTGAGCGCCTGCACCGGCCGGACCACCGAGCGGCGCACGGCCACCGAGAAGCCGAGCCAGAAGAGGAAGCCGAGCAGGGCGGCGGCCAGCAGCCCGGCGGCCCGCCACCACGCGTCCGTCGAGGCGTCGTCCGCCGTGTCGGCGATCTCGTCGATGAGCGAGGAGGCGATCTCCAGGCGGGAGGCGGCCTGTTCGGGGTAGGAGGGGTAGTCGCCCAGCGCGTCCTGGAAGGCGCGGCGGATCCGGTCCGGGGAGTTCGCCTGGAGACTGCTCGGGTCGATCTGCAGTTCGGCGTACGCCTCGGTGATCCGGCGCTGCGCGGCGGTGTGCTCCACCTCCGCGAGCCGGTCGGCCTGCGCCACGGTGGCGAACCGGGAGAAGCGGTCGGCCTGGTAGGTGTACAGCTCGTGCGAGCCGACGGCGCCGGTGAACTCGATGAGCGCGTTGGTGTCGCCGGTCGTCGCCGAGAACACGCTCGTCTCGAAGGAGCTGTGCGCGGCGTCCGCGCGCAGCAGGGAGTCCAGCAGGTTGCCGGTGAAGGTGGCCGCGAGCGCCGCGTTCCGGTCGAGTCCGAGGCCGTCGATCAGGTTCTTCGAGGCGCCCGTGTAGGCCGGGTCGATGTTGTCGGCGGGCAGGTAGCCCTCTTCCACGGTGCCGCGCAGGCTGGTGAGGCCCTCGATCTCCCTGAGGGCCTGTGCCTCGGTGCCCGGCAGCCGGTCGCCGAACGCCTGCCGTACCGCCGCGACCTGCGCGTCGACCGCGCCCTGCGCCCTGCGGTAGGCGGTGGTCGAGGGCCGGGCGCCGATGCCCTGGGCCTCGTAGCGCACGGAGAGCAGGACGGCCTGCTGGTGCTCGGCCTCCACCCGGTCGACCAGGGCCGCGACCTGGGCGCTGTCCCGTACCAGCCGGGCCGCGTCCGCCGCGTCCCTGGCCTGGCCGACCTGGCCCGCGATCAGGTAGGCGAGCAGCAGGCCGACCACGGCGAGCGGGACGCCGACCAGGACGTTGAGTTTGCGCCGGAAGGGCCACCGGTCGGCGAATCCCCGGATGCCACCGGCCCGGGGCGGTGGGGCCTGCCGTGGGGGCGCGTCCACCTCGTTCGTGGACACCGGGCCTCCTTCGAAGGGTGTCTCCACCCGGGACGATCGTGACGGCGATGATGCGCGACGACACCGGAGCGGCCCCCGTACACCGCTGTGACCAATGTCAACTTCGTGAAATGTACCGCCTCTTCGAAGCGGCGTTCGGCCCGTCCCATCAAGAATGCGTTACGAAGCAATCGCTTGCACTTCACAAGCGGTCCGGGATCGAAGCCAATCGGTGACCTGGCCGCACTTGACTGATCAAGAAGTGGCTGGATTGGATCAGTAAAGTGCGGCGCCCCGTATGCCGCGCTCCCTTGTCCACGACACGCCCCCACGACTTCCCGACCCGGAACGAGAATTGTGACTTCTTACGCGAAGAGCACCAGGTCCAGCACGAGGCACGCCGGCGTGGCCGCCGTCGCCCTCGCCGCCACCGTCGCCCTCGTCGCCGGGTGTTCGTCCTCCGACGACAAGTCCGGCAGCGACCCGCTGGCGGGCGGCAAGGCGAGCGGCGACAGCGTGGTCGTCGGCTCCAACAACTTCGCCGAGAGCATCCTGCTGGCCGACATCTACGGCGAAGCACTGAAGGCGAAGGGCGTCAAGGTCACCTACAAGCACAACATTGGCAGCCGCGAGACCACGTACGGCCTGCTCAAGAACGGCTCCGTGACCGTCCTGCCCGAGTACAACGGCGCGTTGCTGGCCTACCTCGACAAGAACGCCGCCCCCAAGACGGTCGCCGCCACCACGGCCGCCATCGGCGCCAAGCTCGACCCCAAGCTGACGGTGCTGGAACCCTCGCCCGCGCAGAACAAGGACTCGGTCACCGTCAACGCCGCGACGGCGAAGAAGTACGACCTGACGGACAAGTCCTCCATCGCGGACCTCAAGGACGCCGCGAAGGACATGGTCATCGGCGCCTCGCCGGAGTTCCAGACCCGCCAGCAGGGCCTGCTGGGCCTCAAGTCGCTCTACGGGCTGGAGTTCAAGTCCTTCAAGGCGCTGGACGCGGGCGGCCCGCTGACCCAGGCGGCGCTGAAGAAGGACACCGTGCAGGCGGCGGACGTCTTCACCACGGACCCGGCCATCGCCAAGGAGAAGTTCGTCGTCCTCCAGGACCCGAAGAACCTCTTCGGGTTCGAGAACGTCCAGCCGCTCGTCCACAAGGGCGGACTCGACCAGAAGGGCACCGACGCGCTCGACGCGCTCTCCGCCAAGCTGGACACGGCCACGCTGCTGGACCTGGACACCCAGGTGCAGTCGCAGAACAAGGACCCGCTGGACGTCGCCACGGCCTGGCTGAAGTCGGCCGGTCTCGTCTGACCCCCCGGCCCCCGCGAGGACACAGCGGTGAACGGCACGACGCGGGCGCCCCGGGACGCGGGGGACACCCGCGTCGCGCTGGACGGCCGCCGCCTCTCGCTGCCCGGCGTGGTCCGCCTGGCCGACGCCGCGGCCGAACCCGTCGTACCGGCCGCCGCGCTGGCCCGGGCGCACCGCTCCTGGCGGGCGGCCGGGCGGCTCGCCGCCGGCGGCAGGCTCTACGGGCGGGGCACCGGCGTCGGCGCGCACCGCTCGGTGACGGTGGACAGCGGAGAGGAGACCGAGCACGGCCTGCGGCTGCTGCGCAGCCACGCGGGCGGGGCGGGCGCGGTGCTCCCGGCCCGCCAGGTACGGGCGATGCTGGCGATCCGCGCCAACCAGCTCCTCGCCGGCGGTTCCGGCATCCAGCCCGCCTTCGTCACCGCCCTCACCGAGGCCCTGCGGCTCGGCGTCCACCCGGCCGTCAACGAGTACGGCGGCCTAGGCACCGGAGACCTGACGGCCCTGGCCCAGACGGGCCTGACCCTCATCGGCGAACGCCCCTGGCTGAGCGGCGCCCCGGCGGGCGCCGGACCGTCCCCCGCCACCCTGCCGTACGGCCACCCGCCCGGCCGCGGCGGGCAGGACCGCGCCACGGACACCGCCGTCCCCGCGCTGCCCGCCCCCGTCGTCCCGCGGCCCGGCGACGCGCTCGCGCTGCTCAGCAGCAACGCCCTCACCCTCGGCCAGGCCGCGCTCGGCTGCCACGGCCTCGACGTGCTGCTGCGGGCCGCTCACGCCGTGGCGGCCCTGTCGCTCGCCGCCGTCTGCGGTTCCCTGGAGGCGTACGCGGCCGAGGTCCACGCGCTGCGCCCCTACCCGGGCGTCGCCCGCGCCGCCGCGGAGGTACGGCGGCTGCTCGGCGCGCCCGGCCGGCCGCACGGCCCCGGCGAGCACCGGATCCAGGACCCTTTCGGCTTCCGGGCCTTCCCGCAGGCGCACGGCCCCGCCCTGGACGCGGCAAACGCGCTGCGGCACATCGTCGAGGCGGAGGTCAACTGCCCCTCGGAGAACCCGCTCATCGGGCCCGACGGCACGGCGGCCTACCACCACGGCGGCTTCTACGCGGCGCCGCTCGGCCTCGCCCTGGACGCCCTCGGCCTCGCCGTGCTCCAGACCGCCCAGCTGTCCGCCGCCCGCCTCGCCGCGCTCGGCCGCCCGGACCTCACCGGCCTGCCCGCCTTCCTCGCCCGCGGACCGGCCGGCAGCTCCGGCACGATGATCCTGGAGTACACCGCCCACTCCGCCCTCGCCGAGCTGCGGACCTGCGCCACGCCCGCCTCGACCGGCCACGCGGTGCTCTCCCACGGCCTGGAGGAGGCCGCCAGCTTCGCCTCCCAGGCGGCCCGCCAGACCCTGCGCGCGGTGGACGCCTACGCGACCGTACTGGCCTGCGAACTGGTCGTCGCCGTGCGGGCGCTGCGGCTGCGCGCCGAGCCGCCGTGTGCCGCGGCCTTCGCCGTGGCCGCCGCCGCGCTGCCCGCGGGCACCGAGGACCGCCCGTTGACGGCGGACGTCGCCACCGCGGGCGAACTCCTGCCGGTACTGGCCGAGTTGTGAGCGCGAAGGCGGGTGACGGCGGGCGGCGCGGCGGCGCCGGGGGCGGGCCTCAGAGGTCGAACTCGTGCGGCGGCAGGTCCAGGGCGTAGCAGGCCTCGCGGACCACGGCCTGCTCGGTCTTGTCGAAGTCGCCGTCCGCGCCGCCGATCACGATGCCGATCTGGACGACGGCACGCGCCTCCGCCGGCTTCTTCTTCGCCTTGGCGATCTCCTGGAGCACGCTCACCTTGCCGAAGTCGAAGTCGGCGGTCAGCTTGTCCAGGTTCTCCTCGAAGCGGCGGCGCAGGTCGTCCGCGGGGAAGTTCTGCAGGACCTCGTTGGTGGCGATCAGCTGCGCGACGCGCCGGCGCTCCGACGGATCCACGGTGCCGTCGGCGGCGGCCACGAGGGCGCACATCGCCATGCTCGCGTCGCGGAAGGCGCCGCTCTTCAGGTCGTTCTTCTTCGCCGCCAGCTGGGTCTGCATCTGCGTCGCGGAATCCTTGATGCGGTCCCACAGGGCCATGGTGTTCTCCAAGCGTCGGATGGTTCAGATCTACAGCACCGTAGAAACTAGCGGGGAGCCGGATAAGTTCCGCGCCCGGGGCAGTTGAAATAAACCGCCTGACCGGTTTTCAAGTGCCCAGCTTTCGCCCGGCTTTGATGGCTATTCAGCCGAAGATTCGGAGTAAATCGACCCCGCTCACGCCCTGGTGAGGGCCAGGACGCGTGGGCTATCGTGGAGGCGAACAAGAAACAAACAGCATGCCCCGTTCGTTACACCTGGAGTGTTCTGGCCATGCCGAGGCAGTTGCGTGCCGAGCAGACGCGCTCGACGATCATCACGGCGGCTGCCGACCTGTTCGACCGGAACGGCTACGAACGGACCAGCCTCAGCGACATCGTCGAGCACGCGCAGGTCACCAAGGGCGCCCTGTACTTCCACTTCGCGGCCAAGGAGGATCTCGCCCACGCCATCATGGAGTTGCAGGCCAGGGCTGTGCGCCAGGTGACGGGCGAGGTGGAGGAGCGGGACTGCCCGTCGCTGGAAGCGCTGATGCGCATCACGTTCGCGTTCACCCGGTTGTCCGTGGAAGGGCCGGTCGTCCGCGCGGGGTTCCGGCTGGCCACGGGCGGCGTCGAGGTACGGCCTCCGCTGCGGCACCCCTTCACCGAGTGGCTGGAGATCGCCACCACCCGGCTCCTCGGTGCGGTCAAGGAAGCCGACGTGCACCCCGACGTCGACGTCCATGCCGCCGCGCGCTCCCTGGTCTCCTTCTTCGTCGGCACCCGCGTCACGGGCCGGCCGCTGGAACCGGTGGCACGGCTGCCGCGCAGGACGACCGAGATGTGGCACCTGCTGATCCGGGGCCTGGTGCCGCTGCCCCGGCGGCCGCGCTATCTGGGCCTCGCCGCACAACTGGAACGCGAGGCCGGGCCCGCCGGTCCGCCGGCCCGCTGACGGCGGCCGTGGCGGACCGCGCCGCGCGGCGGCGTGGTCCGCCGGTCACCACCGGCGCGGACTGGACTTTCGGCAGTGGTCGAACGGCGTCGGAGGTCCGTACCGTCGTCCCCGTGGACAGCGCAATCATCAACGGCGGGACGGTGACCGCAACCACCTTCCCGCGGCGGGTACCTGTTCCCGGGGCCGTGCTCACCGCGGCCACCGCGGCGGCCGCCGCTCTGAGCATGCTGAACCCGTGGTGGGCCGTCCCGACCGCCGTGGCCGCGTTCCTGGCGGGCCACCGGCCCCGACGGACGGCGCCGACGGCGCTCGCCCTGGCCGCCGTTCTCGCGGCCGGCGTCGCGGCCCTGTCCGTCGTCCCCGCCTGGCTCCCGCCGGCCGGCCGCTTCGTGACGGTGGTGGTCGGTCGCCGCGGTCATGGTGCCCCTCGTGTCGGGGGCGTTGCCGAGCGGGGCCGTCGTGGGCTGGGAAATGCTGTCCGCGTCCCGGTCCGTCCTCGATGCGGGCGACTACGCCAGGCTGCGTGGGGGGCAAGATCGTTCCGAGGCGGCGCGTTCCCTGCCGGACCGGCAGACGAACTGCCGACCGCTGAGCGCCGAGCCGACGGGAGACGGCGCCACGTGCGAGTACTACGCGATGACGGCCGACCGGTTCGACGCCCGGTCGGGCGACGCCTACCGACTCTGCTTCCGGAAGGGCACCCTGGTGTCCCTGGGCACGATCACCCCGTGAGCGGCCGATGATCCGGGTGCTGATCGCCGATGACGAGCCGATGATCCGCGCGGGGGTACGCGCCGTCCTCGCCACCGACCCGGACATCGAGGTCGTCGCCGAGGCCGTCGACGGGCGCGACGCCGTGGAACTGGTCCGGCGCCATCGTCCCGCGGTGGCCGTGCTCGACATCCGCATGCCCGGGCTGGGCGGCATCGACGCCGCCGCGGAGATCCGGGACACGGTGCCGGCCACGGGGATCGTCATGCTGACGACCTTCGGCGAGGACGACTACATCCTCAAGGCGCTCGGCAGTGGCGCGGCAGGCTTCCTGATCAAGTCGGGCGACCCCGGGGAGCTGATCAGCGGAGTGCGTGCGGTGGCCGAAGGCGCCGCCTACCTGTCACCGAAAGTCGCGGCCCGGGTCATCGCGCACCTCGCCGCGACGGGCGCGGGTACCCTGGCCGGTCGGCGCTCCGCCGCCCGCCGCCGGGTCGACGCCCTCACCACTCGGGAAAGGGAGGTACTGGCCTTTCTCGGAAGCGGCCTGTCCAACGGTCAGATCGCCCGGCGCCTCCACGTGGTGGAGGGGACGGTCAAGGCCCACGTGAGCTCCATCCTGGCGAGACTGGGCGTCGACAACCGCGCCGCTGCCGCGGTCGTGGCCCATGAGGCCGGGATCATCCCGCCGCAGCCCTCGCAGCCGTGACGCCGCTCCCTGGGCCAGGGGCAGGAAGGCGAGGAGCACCGCCGCCACGACAGCGCAGCCGAGCGTCGCGCCGGCGAGCACGTCGTGCGGGTAGTGGACGCCCACCAGCACGCGCAGGAACGCGGCGGCCGCGGCCAGGGGCAGGGCGAGCACGGCGAGGCGGGGCCGCAGCACGGCCAGCCCGACGGCCAGCCCGACGGCCAGGGTGGAGTGGTTGCTCGGGAACGACCAGTCCCCCGCCGCGGGGCACTGGGCGACGGGTTCGGCGGCCGAGCCCAGCGCGCGGCACGGACGCTCCTCGTCCACCACGACCTTCACCGCTTCGCTCACCGCGTAGGCCGCGACGGTGCCGAGGCCGGTCAGTACGGAACCGGCGACCACGCGCGGGTCGCCGCGGCGGACCGCCGTCCACCCCGTCCAGAGCAGCAGCAACCCGAGCAGCACGAGCGTGCCGTCGGTGGCCGCTTCCAGGAGGGAGTCCAGCCACGACGGGGCATCCGCCACCGCCCCGGTCACCGACCGGTACACGGACGCCGAAGCCCCACCCGTGACCTCGATGGGGCCGGCCTCGCCCAGCCCGCCGGGGGACAGCCACGTGACGACTCCCGCACCCGCGGCCACGACGGCCGCCGCGCCGACCGGCCGACCGGCCCCGGCCTTCTTTCGTGGTTCTCGTTCCATGAGGTCCGACCGTAGAGGCGAAAACCGCCGGGCACCCGGGCCCAACGGCAACGCCCACCCCTGACGATCGTCGGGGTTGACCACGGCGGTGCCTTCGTTCCGCGCCACCGGGGCCGCCCGTGGGGCGGGTTCGGCGGTGATTCACGCGATGGTGTGATGGGATGGCCGCCGGAGGATGGCTCCTGAACCTCCCGGGTAGGGCCCGGCCATGACGCAGCAGCCCTTCGAACTCCCGTACTTCTACATGCCGTATCCCGCACGGCTGAACCCGCACCTCGACGAGGCGCGCGCCCATTCGACGCAATGGGCGCGCGACATGGGCATGCTGGAGGGCTCCGGGGTCTGGGAGCAGTCCGACCTGGACGCGCACGACTACGGACTGCTGTGCGCCTACACCCACCCCGACTGCGACGGACCCGCCCTCTCCCTGATCACCGACTGGTACGTGTGGGTCTTCTTCTTCGACGACCACTTCCTGGAGACGTTCAAGCGCAGCCAGGACCGGGCCGGCGGCAAGGCCTACCTGGACCGGTTGCCCCTGTTCATGCCGCTCGACCCCGCCGCCCCCGTCCCCGAGCCGGAGAACCCCGTGGAGGCGGGCCTGGCCGACCTGTGGGCGCGTACGGTGCCGTCGATGTCGGCCGACTGGCGGCGCCGGTTCGCGGTGGCCACCGAGCACCTGCTGAACGAGTCCCTGTGGGAGCTGTCCAACATCAACGAGGGGCGGATCGCCAACCCCGTCGAGTACATCGAGATGCGCCGCAAGGTCGGCGGCGCCCCCTGGTCGGCGGGGCTCGTGGAGTACGCCACCGCCGAAGTGCCCGCCTCGATCGCCGGGTCCAGGCCGCTCAGGGTGCTGATGGAGACGTTCTCCGACGCCGTGCACCTGCGCAACGACCTGTTCTCCTACCAGCGGGAGGTGGAGGACGAGGGCGAACTGAGCAACGGCGTGCTGGTCCTGGAGACCTTCTTCGGCTGCACCACCCAGGAGGCCGCCGACACCGTCAACGCCGTCCTCACCTCACGCCTGCACCAGTTCGAGCACACCGCGCTCACCGAGGTGCCCGCCGTGGCCGCGGACAACGGCCTCACCCCCGACCAGGTCGCGGCGGTGGCGGCGTACACCAAGGGCCTCCAGGACTGGCAGTCGGGCGGTCACGAGTGGCACCTGCGCTCCAGCCGGTACATGAACGCACGGGCGCGCCCGACCAGCCCCTGGCAGCCCCCGTCCGGACCCGGCACCGCGGCCGTCGACGTGGGCGCCCTGCTCGCCGCGGCCGGCGCCGAACGCCTGCGCGCGTACACCCACGTCCCGTACGAGAAGGTCGGCCCCTCCCGCATCCCCGACCTGTACATGCCCTACCGGCTGGAGCTGAGTCCGCACCTGGACCGCTCCCGGCTGCGGCTCGCCGACTGGTGCCACCGCACGGGCATCCTCACGGAAGGCGTCTGGGACGAGGACAAGCTCGCCGCCTACGACCTCGCCCTGTGCTCGGCGGGGATCGACCCGGACGCGACCCCCGAGGCGCTCGACCTGAGCGCGCAGTGGCTCGCCTGGGGCACGTACGGCGACGACTACTACCCGCTGGTCTACGGCCACCGCCGTGACCTCGCCGCCGCCCGGACGACCACGGCCCGCCTGTCGGCGTGCATGCCCGTCGACGGCGAGGAGGCCGTCGTCCCGCTCGACGCCATGGAGCGCGGCCTGACCGACCTGTGGGCGCGGACCACCGCCGAGATGACCCCCGGCCAGCGGCGCACCCTGAAGCACGCGGTCGACTCGATGACCGAGAGCTGGTTGTGGGAGCTGTCCAACCAGTTGCAGAACCGCGTGCCAGACCCCGTCGACTACCTGGAGATGAGGCGTGCCACCTTCGGCTCCGACCTCACCCTCAGCCTGTGCCGGATGGGCTGCGGCCCGTCGATCCCGCCCGAGGTCTACCGCAGCGGGCCGGTCCGCTCCCTGGAGAACGCGGCCGTCGACTACGCCTGCCTGCTCAACGACGTCTTCTCCTACCAGAAGGAGATCGAGTACGAGGGCGAGATCCACAACGCGATCCTGGTCGTGCAGCACTTCTTCGGCATCGGCTATCCCGCCGCGCTCGACGTGGTGCACGACCTGATGACCCAGCGCATGCGCCAGTTCGAACACGTGGTCGCCCACGAACTGCCCGTCGTCTTCGATGACTTCGAGCTGTCCCGGCAGGCCCGCGCGGCCGTGCACGGGTACGTCGCCGACCTGCAGAACTGGATGGCCGGCATCCTGCACTGGCACAGCGAGGTGAACCGCTACAAGGCCGATTGGCTGGCCCGCCGCGCCCACGCCTTCCTCCCGGACCGCCCCCCGGCACCCGCGCTGCCCGTCGGCTGAGCGGGCGCCGGGGGCGGTCCGGCTGCTGCGGGGCGCCGGGGCGCCGCAGCGCGCCCTGGTCCATGACGATCTCGCAGCAGCCAGCAGGAGGTGATCGCTCATGCGGGGGAACCTGACAGCCGCCGGCGACTTCAGTCTCACTCGTTCGTGGCTCGTGGTGGGCGCGGGCGCCGGGTAGTCACCAGCCGGAGGCCGGAGCAGGCCGAAGGAGAACGATGGAACAGACTGCGTTGCGTCCCAAGCCGCTGCCCGGCGGGGAGTCCGGCGGGACCGCCCCGCGCGAGCGTGCCGGCGGTCCGCGGACCGGGAGCGGGCGGGGGCGCCGGTGGCCGGCCGCGCTGTGCGGCCTGCTGGCGGGCCTGGTCCTGCTGCTGGCGGGCGTCGGCCTGGGGGCGGTGGGCGCCACGGTCATCGGCCTGAGCAGGCTCACCGAGGCGCAGCGACTGGCGGGCGCGGCGGGTGTGGCCGGCGTGTCGGGTGTGACTGCTGCAGCCGGTGAGGCGGCGGCAGCCGGGCGGGCGCCGTCGCCGCGGCCCGCCCCGGCGGGCGGGGGCCCGGCCGCGGCCGCCGCGCCGGTGGGGCCGACCCTCGGGGTGGAGGCGGTGGACGACGACGGGCCCGGCGCGCGGGTCGTCGGCGTGCACGTACCGGGCCCCGGTTATGCGGCCGGTCTGGTCCGCGGCGATGTCCTGCTCGTGTTCGGCAGGACGCGGATCGACTCGGCGGCGGACCTCGCGCGCGCGGTGGCCGGGGCCCGCCCGGGCCATGAGGTGGCCCTGACCGTACGGCACCGCAGCGGCGGCTACCAGCAGCTGGACGTCACGCCGGGCGTCGTCACGTGACGACGCGGAAGTGGCTCGTCAGCCGGCCCTCGTCGTCCAGCACGTGGAAGGCGAGCCCGGGCGGGGCCTCCCGGTCGGCCGCGGCCTCGCCCTCCCAGGGCAGCCGCAGCGTCCAGGTGACCCCGGGGCCGACGACCAGCGGGCGCCCGGCGAACGACGTCGCGGCCGGCGTGTGGGCGTGCCCCGTGATCAGCCCGGCGATCGCCGGGCGCCGCCGCAGCAGGGCGGCCAGGCGGCGCGGGTCGCGCAGGCGGTAGCGGTCGGGCAGGGGGTGGTGCAGGGCGACCGGAGGATGGTGGAAGGCCAGCAGGGCCGGCCGGTCGTCGCCGAGGTCGTCGAGCGTCTCCTCGATCCAGCGGTACGTCTCCTCCTCCAGCGCGCCCTCGTCGCTGCCGGGGACGCTGGAGTCGCACATGAGCACCGCACCGCCGCGTCGTCGAACGCCTGCACGGAGTTGACGGGTTCCGTGGTCGGCGCACCGCCCAGCAGCGCCTTGCGGTAGGCGGCGCGGCCGTCGTGGTTGCCGGGGCAGGTGAGCACCGGGAACGGCGCGGCTTCGCCGGACAGCCCCAGCAGCGCGGCGGCCTCCTCGTACTCGGCCTCCGCGCCGTGGTCGGCGATGTCGCCGGTCACCAGCAGCGCGTCCACCCGCCCCGGCAGCTCCCACAGCGCGTCGCGCACCCGCGTGGCGCGTTCCGTCGCCCGCGCGGTGCCGTCCAGATGCAGATCGCTGATGTGTGCGATGACGAGCACGGCGTACCCCTCCTGTCGGCCGACTCATGGACAGAGGCGATCCCACCACGAGATCTAATGGTTGATCAACCCCCATCCATTAGCGTGGATCTCGCAAACCAGTGGTCCGCCGGGCCTCCCAGCGGCGAGGATGGTGACGTGACACGGTCCCGCCGACCGGCTCGCGCGGCCTCCTCCGCGCGGGCAGGATGCTGCCCGTGGTCACTGCTCGTCCCTCACCGTCCCTTCAGCCGCACACGGAGGCCCGGATGACCGGCACCGCGCCCGCGCCCTTCACCGCCGACGACTACCGGGCCCGGATGGCCCGCGCCGCACGGGCGGCGGCCGACGCCGAACTCGCGGGGCTCCTCGTGGCCCCGGGACCGGACCTCGTATGGCTCACCGGCTACGCGCCGCCCGCCACCACCGAACGGCTCACCCTGCTGGTCCTGACCCCCGGACAGGACCCGGTCCTCGTCGTGCCCACGCTGGAGGCCCCCGACGCCGCGCGCGCCACCGGCGCCCCCGCACTGACCCTGCGCGACTGGACCGACGGCAAGGACCCCTACGCCCTCACGGCCGCCCTCCTCGACGACCGCGGCCGGTTCGGCATCAGCGACAACGCGTGGGCCATGCACCTGCTCGGCCTCCAGCGGACCCTGCCCGGCACCTCCTACGCCTCCCTGACCGAGGCGCTGCCGATGCTCCGCGCCGTCAAGGACCCCGCCGAACTCGCCCTGCTGGCCGCCGCGGGAGCCGCCGCCGACCAGGCCTTCGAGGAGATCCGCAGCGTCCGCTTCGCCGGGCGGCGCGAGAGCGAGGTCGGTGCCGACCTCGCCGCCCTGCTGCGGCGCTTCGGCCACTCCCAGGTGGACTTCACCATCGTCGGCTCCGGCCCCAACGGCGCCGACCCGCACCACGAGATGGGCGACCGGGTCATCGAGCGCGGCGACATGGTCGTCCTCGACTTCGGCGGGCTCAAGGACGGCTACGGCTCCGACACCACCCGCACCGTCCACGTCGGCGAACCCACGGACGAGGAGCGCCGGGTGCACGACATCGTGCGCGAGGCGCAGGAGGCCGGCTTCCGCGCCGTGCGTCCGGGCGCCGCCTGCCAGGAGGTCGACCGCGCCGCCCGCGCGGTCATCGCCGGGGCCGGCTACGGCGAGTACTTCATCCACCGCACCGGGCACGGCATCGGCGTCACCACCCACGAGCCGCCGTACATGATCGAGGGGGAGGAGCAGCCCCTCGTGCCCGGCATGTGCTTCTCCGTGGAACCCGGCATCTACCTGCCCGGCCGCTTCGGCGTGCGGATCGAGGACATCGTGACGGTCACCGGCGACGGGGGCCGCCGCCTCAACGACACGACCCGGGAGATGGTCATAGTGGACTGACCCAACGGCGGCCCCCACCCACGACCCGAACGACACGGCGCGACGATGACCCAGGCACCGACACCCACCGCGGACACCGTCCGCCGGCTGGTCCGCACCCTGCTCCGGGACAGTCCGGAGAGCCGGGCCGCAGCACCCGGCGCAGCGGAGGTCCGGCCCGTCGCGGAGGGCGGCGAGCACTCCACCTGGTGGGTCGGCACCCGCCACGTGCTGCGGCTCGCCCCCGACCGCGAGACCTCCCTGCGCCAGCGCCGCGAACTGCGCCTGCGCGACCTCGCCCGCCCGCACCTGCCGGTGGCCGTCCCCGCGAGCGTCGCGCACGGCGACTGGGCGCCCGGACTGACGTACACGCTGGACACCAGGATCCCCGGCGGCACCGCTGACGAGCACGATGTCTCCGCCCTCGGCGAGGACGACCTGGCCGGGCTGCTCACCGGGCTGCGCGCGGTGCCCGTCCGGCAGGCCGAGACGCTCGGTGTGCCGCGCACCGCGCCCCGCTCACTGGAGGCGCTGCGCCGGATGGCCGTGCACTGCGCCGAGGCCCTCGGCCGGGCCGACGAGTTCGAGGCCGCGCGCCTGCACCAGCTCGCTCCGCCCGCCGCCGCCCAACTGGCCGCACAGCCGGGCACCGCGGTCCTCGTCCACCACGATCTCAAGGGTGAGCACCTGGTGGTCGCCGCCGACGGCCGGGTCCGCGGCGTTCTGGACTGGACCGACGCGGCGGTGGGCGACCCCGCCGAGGACATCGCGGGCCTCGCCCTGGCCGTCGGCTCACCCGCCGCCGTACGCGCCGCCACCCTCGCCGGGTACGGGGCCCGCCCGTGCCTGCGCGGCCTGTGGCTGGCCCGCTGCGACACCGTGATCCGTCTCGCCGCCCGTCTGGAGGGCCGCGACGACAGCCCGCTGCCGCTCCTGCGGACCCAGTTGCGCCACGCCTGGGAGGCGATCCTCCTGGAGCGGGTCACGGAGTTCCGCGAGGACGGCACTGATGGCACTGACGGCGGGGGCGGCACTGACGGCGGGGACGGTGGGGACGGCGAGGAGGGCGGGGACGACGCCGCACCCTGACCGAGGGCGGTGCGCTCAGCTCTGCGCCAGGACCACGCACGAGCGGCCGGGCAGGCGCAGCAGGCCGTCCTCGTCGGGCGCCTCGACCGGCTCCCAGGCGGCGAGCACCCGGGTCGGCCGGGCTCCCAGCGGGATCGCCGCGGGCTCGGTGCCGAGGTTCACGGCCACCCGCACGTCCCCGCGCCGGAAGGCCAGCCAGCGCCCCTCCTCGTCGTAGGCGACCCGGGTGGCGGCGAGATCGGGGTCGGTGAGGTCGGGCAGCCGGTGGCGCAGCGCGATCAGCCGCCGGTACCAGGCCAGGACGCGCGCGTGCGGCTCGCGTTCCGGCTCGGACCAGTCCAGGCAGGAACGGTCCCGGGTCGCCGGGTCCTGCGGGTCCGGAACGTCCTCCTCCGCCCAGCCGTGCGCCCCGAACTCCCGCCGCCGGCCCCGGCGCACCGCCTCCGCCAGTTCCGGGTCGGTGTGGTCGGTGAAGAACTGCCACGGCGTGCCGGCCGCCCACTCCTCGCCCATGAACAGCATCGGCGTGAACGGCGCGGTCAGCGTGAGGGTGGCCGCGCACGCCAGCAGCCCGGGAGCGTCCGCCAGCAGGGTGGACAGCCGGTCGCCCTGGGCCCGGTTGCCGATCTGGTCGTGGGTCTGGCCGTAGCCGAGCAGCCGGTGACCGGCCACGCGGGTGCGGTCCAGCGGGCGGCCGTGGTGGCGGCCCCGGAAGCTGGAGTACGTCCCGTCGTGGAAGTAGCCGCCGGTGAGCGTCTTGGCGACCGCGGCGAGCGGGGCCCGCCCGAAGTCGGCGTAGTAGCCCTGGGTCTCGCCGGTCACGGCCGTGTGCAGGGCGTGGTGGAAGTCGTCGCTCCACTGCGCGTGCAGCCCGAGGCCGTGCTCCGCGCGCGGGGTGATCAGCCGCGGGTCGTTCAGGTCCGACTCGGCGACGAGGAACAGCGGGCGGCCGAGGTCGGCGGAGAGGGCGTCCACGGCCGCGGACAGCTCCTCCAGGAAGTGGCGCGCGCGCGTGTCCACCAGCGCGTGCACCGCGTCCAGGCGCAGCCCGTCGAGCCGGTAGTCGCGCAGCCAGGCCACCGCGCTGCCCACGAGGAAGTCCCGGACCTCGTCGGAGCCGGGCGCGTCCAGGTTGACCGCCGAGCCCCAGGGCGTGTGGTGGGTGTCGGTGAAGTACGGGCCGAACCGGGGCAGGTAGTTGCCCGAGGGGCCCAGGTGGTTGTGCACCACGTCCAGGACCACGCCCAGACCCAGCTCGTGCGCCCGGTCGACGAAGCGCTTCAGCCCCTCCGGGCCGCCGTACGGCTCGTGCACCGCCCACAGCGACACCCCGTCGTACCCCCAGCCGTGCCGGCCGGGGAACGGGCACACCGGCATCAACTCCACGTGCGTGACGCCGAGTTCGACCAGGTGCTCCAGGCGCGCCGCCGCCGCGTCGAACGTCCCCTCGCGCGTGTACGTGCCGACGTGCAGCTCGTAGAGCACCGCGCCGGGCAGGGGGCGCCCGGCCCACCCGGCGGCACGCCACGCGTGGCGCCCGTGGTCGACGACGGCGCTCAGCCCGTCCGGGCCGTCCGGCTGCCGCCGCGACCGCGGATCGGGCAGCACGGGGCCGTCGTCCAGGGCGAAGCCGTAGCGCGAGCCGTCCCGCGCCCCGGCCTCACCGCTCCACCATCCCGGGCGCTCCGGATCACGCTCCAGCGCGCGCGTGGCGCCGTCGCACTGGAGTGTCACACGGCCGGCCTGCGGTGCCCACACCTCGAAATGCACGGACGGTTCCCCTTCGTCTGCTCACCGTGATGGCGTCCTCCATGGTCCTCCATAGGAGATCAATCCGCTTTTGAAACCACCCTTTTGCGGCGGGTGTCGTGAGGTCCGCACGCCCTGAGCCGCCTTCCCGTTTTCTGGACACCCCGCATCGGGTGTCCGACAATCAGCAGCGTGACGTCGTCCTTCGAGTTCCACCCGTACCCCGCGCGGCTGTCCGACACGGAGCGCGACCGGGCGCTGAAGGTGCTGCGCGACGGCGTCGCGGCGGGCCGGCTCTCGCACGACACGTTCCTGCGGCGCATGGAACTCGCGCTGGCCGCCCGCCGCCCGGACGAACTCGCCGTGCTCACCTCGGACCTGTCCGCCGAGGGCCGCCTGGCCCGCATGGTGTTCGGCACGGTCGAGGCCGTCTCCGGCTTCTCCGTACGGCTCCGCCGGGCCTGGCAGGCCGAGCGGCTGCCCAAGCTGCTGCTGCCGCACCCGGGCAGCGGCCGTCCGCTGCGCATAGGCCGCGACCCGGCGAGCGGCCTCAGGCTGAACCACGAGACGGTCTCCCGTGCCCACGCCGAGCTGGTCCACCAGGGCGGCCTGTGGATCCTGCGCGACCTGGGCTCGACCAACGGCACGACCGTCAACGGCCGGCGCGTGACCGGCGCGGCCGTCGTCCGCGAGGGCGACCAGATCGGCTTCGGGCAGGTGGCCTACCGGCTCTCGGCGCACTGAGGCGCACCGGACGCACCGAGGCGCACGGAGACGCACCGAGGGGCTGAGGGTCACCGAGGCGCTGCGGGTCACCGAGGCGCACTGAGGCGCTGCGGGTCACCGAGGCGCACTGGGACGCACCGAGACGTTCTGAGGCGTCCGGACGGGCGGGAGGCCGCGCGGCGCCGCTCCCGTTCGGGTGAGCCGGACTGCGGTCCCCGCGCCGGGGTGCCGATACACCGGCCATGACCCACTCCATCACCAAGGCGGCGAGCCGGTGGCTGCGCCGCGGCCTGCCGGCCACCGCGGCCCTGCTCCTCGCGGGGGCGGTCCCGGCCCAGGCGGCCCAGTCGTCCCTCCGGCACGCCGACCGCAGCGACTGGCTGTACGTCACCGTCACCCACGGCGACACCCGTTCGGGCGGCGACACCCGCGGCACCCTCCTGCTGTGCGACCCGCCCCACGGCCACTCCCGCGCGGCCGAGGCCTGCGCCGAGCTGCGCACGGCGCGCGGCGACATCCGCGGCATCCCGCGCAAGGAGGTGTTCTGCTCGATGATCTACGCCCCCGTGACCGTCCAGGCGCGCGGCGAGTGGCAGGGACGCGCGGTCGACTACACGGAGACCTTCGCCAACGCGTGCGAGATGAACGCCCGGACGGGGGGCGTGTTCGCGCTGGACGGGTGAGGACCGCGCACCGGCGGGGCCGGACACGAGCAGGCGACGGCCGTGCGGGGGGCGCGCCCCCTCACGCGCTCACGTCACGGGCGTGGCGGGCCGTCTCCACCACCGTGCGGGACTGGTGCTCGACCTGGTGCTCCAGCGGCACCCAGCGGGCCCGGAAGCGGTCCGCGAAGGCCCTGCTCCAGCTCGCGACGAGCTGTTCGAGGCCCGGCGCGGCACGGTCGTCGGCCTCGCGCAGCACCCGCAGCAGCATCGCCGCGGCCCGCAGCGGCAGCCGGCGGCCGAACGCGTCGACGCTGCCGACGTAGGCCATCGTCGTGTCGGCGGGCGGGGTCTGCACCCAGTCCGCCGCCAGTCCCGGCACCAGGCCCAGCCCCCAGCGCGCCGCGCGCAGCAGCGGCCCCTCGGCGCCCCGCAGCCGGGGCAGCGCGTCGGCGAGCACCAGGTCCACCTCCCGGGCGTCCCGCAGCAGCCGGGACGCCAGCCGCCGTATCGCCGCGTGCGGGGCGGGGTGCGGGGCCGGGTCGTCGACCAGGTCGCTCGCCCACATCGGGACCTCCACGACCGCCGTCAGACCGCCGTGGCGGTGGGCGTGGTACCAGGTGCTGAGGCGGGCGTCGTCCGGCAGGCTCGGGTACGCCAGCGCCGAGCCGGGCGCCGGCATCACCCGTACGCCGGGTCCGGAGACGGGCCAGCCCGCCGCGTCGCAGGCCCCCGTCTCCACCGGGATGTGCAGCTCCGCCGCCGACTTGGCGAAAGGTTCCGCCAACCCGGGGACGTCCCGGGTGAGCTGCACCCAGCTGCCGCCCAGCTCCGTGCCGTGCAGCGTGACCTGGAGGTAGGGCCGCAGCGCGTCGATGACGCCGGTCAGTGCCCGCGTCTCGGGCGGCAGCCGGTCGGGCGGCAGCACGGACGGCGACCACTCCGGCTGCTCGGACCCGGCTGGGCGGAAGAAGCCGAGGTGGTAGTCGAGCAGGCTGCGCGGGGCCGGCGTCACGTGCAGGCTGGCCCCGTCCGGGTCCGCGCAGAGCAGGAAGTGCCAGGAGGTGCCGGCGCGCAACTCCCGCTCGCGCAGCACGCGGTGGGCCAGTGCGAGGAGGGTGGAACCGCCCGTGGGCTCGTTGGCGTGCGCCCCTGCGACCACCAGGACGGCCCGCCGGGCGTGGCCGACGGACAGCAGGTGCAGCGGCCTGCCCGCGCGGGAGGCGCCGACCTCCTCCAGGGAGCACAGGGCCGGCCGGCGCGCGGCCAGCGACCGGGCCGAGGCCACTAGTTCGGGAACACTGGGATAGCGCGGCTCCGGCAGAGGACTCACCCCCGTACTCGTCCGCCCGGCTTCGCATCCCGCAGTACCCCACGGCCGGTGAGGACTGTCAAGTAGCCGCTCACCGGCAGTCCCGGCGAACCTTCCGGCCCGCTCCGCGCCCACCCCCGCCCGGACGGTCAGTCCACCCGTTCCAGCAGGGCTACGGGAAGTGTTTCGAAGAGGTCCTCCGCGCGCGCGTGGGTCTCGAAGGCGCGGCCCGGGGTCAGCACGTCCGCCCATCGGCCCGGGGGCAGCGGGAGCCGGGTGCCGCGCCAGCCGCCGTCCTCGGCCAGGCGCAGCGGGAGGCGGGTGACGGCCGTGACCGCCTGCCCGGAGCGGGCGAACGCCGTGCAGTGGTCCGCCGCCGGGCCCTCCGCCCGCAGCGGGGTGTACGTCGCGGCGGCGCCGAAGGCCTCGGGGCGGCGCGCGCGCAGCCGCAGCGCCGCCGCCGTCACCGCGCCCTTCGCGCCGGCGTCGGCGGGCGGCAGGTCCACGGGCCGCCGGTTGTCCGGGTCGACCAGGGCCCGGTACTCGGCCTCCGTGCCCTGGTAGAGGTCGGGCACCCCCGGCATCGTCAGGTGCACCAGGGCGGTGCCCAGCACGTTGGCCCGGACGTACGGCTCCAGCTCGGCGCGGAAGGCGGCCACGCGCCCGCCGGGCGGCCCGCACGGCCCCTGGGCGACGAACCGCTCCACCGCCTCCTCGTACGGTGCCTCCTGCTCCGTCCAGCTCGTGTACAGGCCCGCCTCACGCACGTGCTTCAGCAGCGCGGGCCCCACCCGCTCCGCGTCCGGCTCCCCGAGGCCGAACACCGTCTGCCAGGCCGCCCACGCCAGTTGCGCGTCGGGCGCGCCCTCCCCGGCACCGCTCACCTCGGCCAGCAGCCGGGCCCAGCGTCCCGGGCACTCGGTCAGCACGGCCAGGGCCGCCCGCACGTCGGCGCTGCGCTTGGTGTCGTGCGTGGAGACGACCGTCCCGGTGACGGGCCAGTCCCGCTGCACGCGCGCGCAGTACGCGTGGAAGTCCTCCGGGGACACCGCCGGGCGGCCCGGGTCGCCGCCGACCTCGTTGGCTGACAGCAGCGGCACGTACCGGTAGTACGCCGTGTCCTCCACGGACTTCGCGCGCAGCGCGGAGGCGGCCTGCGCGAACCGGGTCCGCAGCTCCACCGCGTCCGGTCCGGCACCGGCCCGCCCCAGCACCAGGTCGCGTACGACGTCCACGGCCCCACCCTCCTCGGGCACCGTGAAGGCGAGCCTGGCCGCCGCGGCGGCGTCCTCGGTGACCACCGAGGCGGCGTCCACAGAGGTGTACGGCCGGTACACCTCCAGGCGGACCAGCAGTTCCTGGAGCGCGGTGCGCAGGGCCCACGGCGCGCGGTCGCGCAGTGCCGGGTCCGGCGCGGACGAGCACACCCGGTCCGCCACCCGGGTCAGCCGCTCGGTCTCGGCCGCCAGCTCGTGCGTGATCACCTTGTACGCCGCCCGCCGCACCGTGGCCGCCCAGTCCCCGCCGCGGTCGGTCTGGGGGGCGGCGAAACGCCGGTAGTGCTCCAGCAGTTCACCGGCGCCGGCCGGGTCGGTGAACAGGCCGTCGACGTGCCGCAGGGCGTCGTAGCCGGTGGTGCCCGCGACCGGCCAGGAGGGCGGCAGGTGCTCACCGTCGGAGAGGATCTTCTCCACGACCGTCCACCGCCCCCCGGTCGCCTCGTGCAACCGGTCGAGGTAGCCGTCGGGGTCGGCGAGGCCGTCGGGGTGGTCGATCCGCAGCCCGTCGACCACGCCCTCGCGCAGCAGCTGGAGGATCTTGGCGTGGGTGGCCGCGAACACCTCCGGGTCCTCCACGCGCACGCCGATCAGCTGCGAGATGCTGAAGAAGCGCCGGTAGTTCAGTTCCGTCCGGGCCAGCCGCCACCACACCGGGCGGTACCACTGCGCGTCCAGCAGCTCCGGCAGCGGCAGTCCCTCGGTGCCCGCGCGCAGCGGGAAGGCGTGGTCGTAGTAGCGCAGGACGTCGCCGTCCGCCTTCAGGTGGTCGCTCTCCTCGCCGAGCGGGCCGCCGAGCACCGGCAGCAGCACCTTGCCGCCCTGCGCCTGCCAGTCGATGTCGAACCAGCGCGCGTACGCGGACGCGGGCCCCTCGCGCAGCACGTCCCACAGGGCGGGGTTGTGCCGCGGGACCATCGCCATGTGGTTGGGCACGATGTCCACGATCAGGCCGAGGCCGTGCTCCCGCGCGGTGCGCGCCAGCGCCCGCAGCCCCTCCTCGCCGCCGAGTTCGCCGCGCACGCGCGTGTGGTCCACGACGTCGTAGCCGTGCGGTGAGCCCGGCACGGCCTCCAGGACGGGGGACAGGTGCAGGTGAGAGACGCCGAGCGACGCCAGGTACGGGACGGCCGCCGCGGCGGCCGGGAACGGGAACGCGGGCTGCAGCTGGAGCCGGTAGGTGGCCGTGGGCACGACGGGTACGGGGTGCTCGGGTGTCATGCGATGCTACGTACCCGCCCGGCCGGGTTTCGTGTCATCCGTCCGTCCACGTGTCCCCGCGCGCGTGGCTAGCGTCGGACGATGACCACACCGGGGCGGCGCAGCACACTGGAGACCTACCGTGACGTGATCGGCCTGACGGGGCCGCTGCTTCCGGTGGTGTCGTTCCTCGGGCGGCTGCCCACGGCCACCATCCAGTTCGGCAGCGTGCTGCTCGTCGCCCGGACGAGTGACTCCCTGGCCGCGGCTGGGTTGACCGGCGGGGCACTCGCCCTCGGGCAGGTCTCCTGCGGGCCGCTCGTGGGGCGTCTCGCCGACCGGCACGGCCAGCGGACGGTCGTCCTTCTTTTCGCGTCGGCCAACGCGCTCGCGGTCACCGCACTGGTCGCCGGGGCGCTCGCGGGCCTCAACACGCCGGTGCTCGCGCTGCTGGGCGCGGGCGCGGGGGCGACCGTACCGCTGATCGGCCCGCTGGCCCGCGCCCGTCTCGTCGCCCTCGCCCGCCGGGCCGCGGTCCCCGACGCCACGGTGGGGGCGGCGCTGTCCTTCGAGAGCACGCTCGACGAGATCTCCTTCGTCCTGGGCCCCGCCCTGGTCGGAGTCGCGTCGGTCCTCGCGCACCCGGCGTACGCCCTGGGCGGGGCGGCGGTGCTGGTGGCCGTGTGCGGCACGGGCTTCGCCCTGCACCCGACGGCCACGGCGACCCGCCCGGGCACTGCGAACGGCCCCGGTTCCGCGCACGGCTCCGCCACCGAGGACGGCTCCGCCACGGAGGGCGGCTCCGCCACCGAGCACGGCCCCGGTTCCGCGCACGGCCTCGCCACCGAGGGCGCCCCCGGGCCCGTCGGCGGGCATCCGCCCGCCACGCGCGCGCGTGCGGTGCGCGGCGCGGGCGACGGCCGCCCCGGCATGCCCCGTTCCGTCCACGCGCTGCGGGCCGCGCTCGCCCTCCAGGGGGCGATGTTCGGCGCCTGCCAGGCGGGGATCACGGCGCTCACCGGGCAACTGGGGCAGGAGGACCAGGCCGGGCTCGTGTACGCCGCCATGGGTGTGATGAGCGCGGTCGCCGGGCTCTCCATGGCGGCCGTCCCCGCCCGCTTCGGACTGCGGGCACGCCGGCGGGCGGCCACGGCGGCGGCTTTCGCGCTCTCCCTGCCGCTGCTCGGCACGCACACCCTGACCGGCCTGTACGCCGTGGTGACCGTGCTCGGAGTGGCGTACGCCCCGCACCTGGTCACCGTGTTCGGGCTCACCGAGCGGGTGGTGCCGCCGTCCCGGCTCGCCGAGGCGATGGCGTACGCGACGAGCGCGATCGTCGCCGGACAGGCGCTCGCCGTCGCCGTCTGCGGGCGGCTGGCCGACGCGCGCGGTCCGGGCGCGGCCTTCGCCGTGGCGAGCACCGCTGCCGGTCTGGCCGCCGTGCTCGCCCTGACGGCACGCCCCGCGGCCGACGCCGGGGACCTCGCGAGCACGCCGCACGCGCGCGTGCCCACCGACGACCGCGCCGGCACGGCCGGCTGAGGCGCCGGCCCCGCCCGGACGCGAACCGGCGGGCCGGCTAGGCGGGGCGCTGCAGGACGACCATGCTGCGGTCCTCGAGGGTGAGCCGGTCGCCGGCCTGTGCCCTGCGGCCGGTGCCGGGCGGGACCGGGGCGGTACGGGCGGTGTCCACGACCACCTGCCACTGGCGTCCGTGATCGATGGGGACGACGAAGTCGAGGGCCTTCGGCGCGGCGTTGAACAGCAGCAGGAAGGAGTCGTCACTGATCCGCTCCCCGCGCTGGCCGGGTTCGGAGATCGCGTTGCCGTTGAGGAACACGGTCAGCGCGGAGGCGCGCGCCGAGTCCCAGTCCTGCTGGGTCATCTCCTTGCCCTCGGGGGTGAACCAGGCGATGTCGGACAGCTCGTCGTGGGTGCCCTCCACCGGTCGCCCGTGGAAGAAGCGGCGCCGGCGGAAGACCGGGTGCTCCTTGCGCAGCCGGGCCATCGCCCGCACGAACTCCAGGAGGTCGCTGCCAGGCTCGCCCGGCTCCGGCCAGTGCACCCAGGCCAGCGCGTTGTCCTGGCAGTAGGCGTTGTTGTTGCCCCGCTGGGTGCGGGCGAACTCGTCGCCGTGACTGATCATCGGCACGCCCTGGGACAGCATCAGGGTGGAGACGAAGTTGCGCATCTGACGCGCCCGCAGCTCCAGGACGTCGGGATCGTCCGTGGGGCCCTCCGCGCCGCAGTTCCAGGAGCGGTTGTGGCTCTCGCCGTCCCGGTTGTCCTCGCCGTTGGCCGCGTTGTGCTTGTCGTTGTAGGACACCAGGTCGTGCAAGGTGAAGCCGTCGTGGCAGGTCACGAAGTTGATCGAGGCCAGCGGCCGGCGGCCGTCGTCCTGGTAGAGGTCGGAGGAGCCGGTCAGCCGGGAGGCGAACTCCGCGAGCGTCCGCGGCTCGCCCCGCCACAGGTCCCGCACGGTGTCGCGGTACTTGCCGTTCCACTCCGTCCACAGCGGCGGGAAGTTCCCCACCTGGTAGCCGCCCTCGCCGACGTCCCACGGTTCGGCGATCAGCTTCACCTGGGAGACCACCGGGTCCTGCTGCACCAGGTCGAAGAACGACGACAGCCGGTCCACCTCGTGGAACTGCCGTGCCAGCGTCGCCGCCAGGTCGAAGCGGAAGCCGTCCACGTGCATCTCGGTGACCCAGTACCGCAGCGAGTCCATGATCAGCTGGAGCACGTGCGGGGACCGCATCAGCAGGGAGTTCCCGGTGCCGGTGGTGTCCGTGTAGTGGCGCGGGTCGTCCGCGAGCCGGTAGTACTGCGGGTTGTCGAGGCCCTTGAAGGACAGCGTCGGGCCGAGGTGGTTGCCCTCGGCTGTGTGGTTGTAGACCACGTCGAGGATGACCTCGATCCCGGCCTCGTGCAGTGCCCTGACCGCCGACTTGAACTCCAGGACCTGCTGGCCGCGGTCCCCCCACGAGGTGTAGGCGTTGTGCGGGGCGAAGAAACCGATCGTGTTGTAGCCCCAGTAGTTGTTCAGGCCCATGTCCACCAGACGGTGGTCGTTCACGAACTGGTGTACGGGCATCAGCTCCAGGGCGGTCACCCCCAGTTCGGTCAGGTGCTCGATGACCGCCGGGTGGGCCAGCGCCGCGTAGGTGCCGCGCAGTTCCTCGGGCAGACCGGGGTGGCGCATGGTGAGACCCTTGACGTGCGCCTCGTAGATCACCGTCTCGTGGTAGCCGCGCCTGGGCGGCCGGTCGTCGCCCCAGTCGAAGTACGGGTTCACCACGACCGAGGTCATGGTGTGCGGGGCGGAGTCGAGGTCGTTGCGCCGGCCGGGGTCGTCGAAGTGGTAGCCGTAGACCTCCTCGCCCCATCGGACGGAGCCGCTGATCGCACGCGCGTACGGATCGAGGAGCAGCTTCGCGGAATTGCAGCGCAGCCCGCGCTCCGGGGCGTACGGGCCGTGCGCACGGAACCCGTACCGCTGCCCCGGCATGACACCGGGCACGTAGGCGTGCCGGACGAACGCGTCGCTCTCCCGCAGTTCCACCGCCGTCTCCGAGCCGTCGTCGTGCAGCAGACACAGCTCTACTCGGTCCGCGGCCTCCGTGAAGACCGCGAAGTTGGTGCCGGCGCCGTCGTACGTGGCGCCGAGCGGATACGCCTCTCCAGGCCAGACCTGCATGGACACGACTCTCTCAGGTGTACGGCGCCGGGGGTGGCGCCCTGGCCCCGAGTGTCCCCGAAAGTGAGGTCGCCACGTACGACTTCGGCGTGGGTGCGTCGCCCGCCGGGACCTGTCCGAAGGCGTTCGAATCGGGCCCGGCCCGTAGGCTGGGTCTCGTCGGCCCGGCCGTGAAATCTCCGCGGTCCGGTGGTGAAGTGTCCGTGGCGCGGGTGCGGAATGTCCGCGGTCCGGTGGTGAAGTGTCCGTGGCGCGGGTGCGGAATGTCCGCGGTCCGGTGGTGAAGTGTCCGTGGCGCGGGTGCGGAATGTCCGCGGAC